>DASXXB010000026.1:0-49095 GCA_036503355.1 Kribbella sp.
GAGGATTCACCGACGGGACAGGAGTTGGAGCGTGCCGGAGCGCGAGACATCGCGGCAGGCGGCGGAGCAGGAGCTGCTCGCCGTACGGGAAGAGGTCCGTCAGCTGACCGAGAACATGCGCGCCCGCCTGGCCGACCAGGATAGTACGGCGACCGACGTCGCGCCGCGCGCTCCGCAACAGCCCCACGACGAGTACGACGCCGCGCCGCACGTCCGACAACAGCACGACGAGTCGGAGGAGCAGCGTACGGCGCCCGGTGCCGTGGCGCATGTCCCACAACAGCCCCAAGACGAGTACGGCGCGCACGCTCCGCAACAGCACCACGAGCAGTGTGACGAGCGCGACGAGCTGGACGGGCAATGTACGGCGGCCGGCGCCGCGCCGCAGGTCCCACAACAGCCCGACGAGTTGGATGTGCGGCGTACGGCGGCCGATGCCGTGGCTCATGTCCCACAACAGCACGATGCCGAGTGGCACGTCGCGCAGCAGGGCGGCGAGCGTGACGAGCACTACGAGCTGGGCGTGCAGTGTACGGCGGCCGACGCGTTGCCGCGTGCCTCGCAACAGGCTCGCGACGAGCAGGAGGGCGCGCCGCACCACCAGAACGACCAGAACGACGAGCACGGTGGGTACGGCGAGCTGGACGGGCAGCGTGCGGTGACCGGCGCCGCGCCGCGTGCCCTGGAACGGCCCCATGAGGAGTACGGCGCGCACGCTCCACAACACCCTGACGGGCAGGACGACGGGTACGACCGGCTGGATGTGTCGCGGGCGGCGTGGCGGTTGGGCGGGTCGCAGTAGGACGAGCGTGGGCGGACCGGGGGTGTGGGAAGGTACGCGGAGACGGGGTGTTGGGAGAGCTGATGGTGGACTGGGCAGAGGTTGAGGGGCGGGCGCGTGACATCGCGTCGGCGATGCACGAGGCGCATGCGGTGCTTGGGCGTGCGGCGTGGCTGCTGGACAGGGAGCAGGTCGGCACGACCATGTCCCGCCAGGTGAAGAACGTCGATTCTGCGACGGAGCCGGTGGGGCAGCTGCGCCGGCTCGAGGGCGACGCGATGAGCAAACGGCGGCGGGCATGGGAGACCGGTGACAGGTCGATGGCCGCGGAGTCGGAGGACGCCGACGCGGCGCTGCGCTCGGCGTACAAGCGCCCTCAGCACGAGATCGCGGGCATCGCTGATGCCCTCCGTGAACCGGCGGTCGAGGTCGGTCGGTTGCACGACGACCTGACGCGCAGCCGCAGCCAGCTCGGCGACGCGCTCGGACATGCGGCCGCGCTGCACGACATGCCGGGGTACGGCGGCTCCGACAAGACCAAGGACCTGCTGGCGAACGTCGAGGGGCTCAAGCAGATTGTCGACAAGGTGGAGCGCAAGGTCGGTGACGGCCTGGAGGAGCTGAAGGCCGCGCGAACGATCGCCTCCCGGTTCGGGCAGGAGCCGCCGAACGTCAAGGGCGGCCAGATCGCCGACGACCTGGTGTCGACCAGCGGCAAGGTGAACAGGCACCTGACGGCCGCCGGCACCGCGTTCGAGGACGCACACACCTTCCGCCTGAACGACGTCGCGAGCGCTCGGCAGTACGCCGTCGACTTCGCGGGCGGGGTGCAGAAAGCCGCCGCGCAACTCGACAAGAACGTGCAGGCGGCAACGAATCCGACGCCGTCCTCGGCACAGCAGACACAGGCCCAGTCGGACATGCGACGCAGGCTGGAGGGCCACGCCCACCAAGCCGGCGTGGAGCGCTAACGTCCCGGTGAGGGGAGTAGGCCGCGTTCGATGGCTACTGTGACGGCGCGGGTTCGGTCGTCGACGTCGAGTTTGGAGAACAGGCGCTGGAGATGTGTCTTCACAGTGGCCTCGCCGATGAACAGTTCGCGGCCGATCTCGGCGTTGCTCAGCCCGCGGGCGACGGCGGCGAGTACTACGAGTTCGCGGGGCGACGGTTGTGCCGCCGCGGGCGCGGCCGGCGTGCGGAGGCGGGACATCAGACGGGCCGCGACCGGCGGTGCGAGGACCGTTTCGCCGCGGGCTGCCGCGCGGATGCCGTTCAGCAGCTCGGCGTGCGGCGTATCCTTGAGCAGGTAGCCCGCGGCACCCGCCTCCACCGCGTGCAGGATGTCGGTATCCGTGTCGTACGTCGTCAGCACCAGCACCCGCGTCGACGGGTAAGAGGACACGATCGCGCCGGTCGCCGCGACGCCGTCCATCCGCGGCATCCGCAGATCCATGAGTACGACGTCCGGCGTCGTCGACTCGACCAGCGCCAGGGCCTCCGCGCCGTCGCCGGCCTCACCGACCACCGAGATGTCCTCGGTCACCGACAGCATGCCGGACAACCCGGACCGCACCACGGGATGGTCGTCGACCACCAGAACCCGAATCACACATCCTCCTGGACCGCGGGGATCAGCACCTGCACACGTGTACCACGGCCCGGCGCGCTCTCGACCTCGACCGATCCGCCGGACTCCTCGACCCGTCCGCGCATCGCGTTCAGCCCGAAACCGCCGGACCCGCTCCCCGGCGTGAACCCGGACCCGTCGTCGCGGATCTCGATCCACACGCCGCCGTCGGACAACCCGAGCGTGATCAGCACCTGCGTGGCGGCCGCGTGCTTGCGGACGTTGGCCAGCGCCTCCTGCGCCGATCGCAGCAACACCACCTGCTGTGCCTGCGGCAGCGCCGCTACCTCGTCGTCCGGCAGGTCGAGCGACACCTGTACGTCGACCCCGGTCTCGGCCGCGAACCGTTCCGCCTGCCGCCGCAGTACTTCGGTCAATGTTGCCTCCGACAACGCAACCGGGGTGAACGCGGCAACCAGCGCCCGCGCCTCGGCGAGATTCTCCCGCGCAGTGTCCTCGATCGCCGCCAGCCGCGCCAGAACCCCCGAAGCCCCAGAAGCCCCAGAAGCCCCAGAAGCCCCAGCGGAGCTGTCGCGCGAGAGCTCGGCCGACGCCGCCTGGGCCAGCATCACGATCGAAGTCATCCCCTGCGCGAGCGTGTCGTGGATCTCCCGCGCCATCCGCTCCCGCTCGGCCATCACGCCGGCGCTGTGGTGCGCCGCGGCGAGCTCGTCGCGCGCGGACTCGAGCTGCTCGATCAGCTCCGCGCGCTGCTGGCTCTGCGTGATCACCTTCTCGATCCAGATCCCGAACAGCAGGCTGACCACGAGACTGACCAGCATCCACGGCAGGATGTTCCAGAACGCCGCCCAGCCCCACCCCGCGCTCCACAACTGCGCCGTACCGACGCCGACCACCAGCAGGACGCTCAGCCCGATGCCCTCGCGGACGTCCTCGCACAGCAACCAGATCTGCGCCGACGCGATGAACATCAGGAACACCGACTGCGGGTAGATCCCGATCAGCGTCGCCAGGCAGGCGATCAGCAGCAGCCGATAGGCGTACGACGGGATCGGCCGGCGGGACCGGATCGCGGGCAGGCCGATGAACTGGTACGCCGCCGCGAGCACGACGACCGTACCGACGTACACCGATTGCCGCACCGCGCCGAGGTGACCGAGGAACGACAGCGCCAACGTCATCCCGAGCAGCACCCAGAACACGATGTGCCAGCCGACCAGCGTCCGGGTCCAGACCGGTTGCCCGGCGCCGCGTGAGTTCTGCACGGACCCCATCTTCCTCCACACGAGGATCCACAGACGCGGCGCGCGCCACACGGGCTCCTCGGCAGCACGCCGCGCGGGGAGCCCGTTCAGGTTCATCAGCCCGCGTCCCGGCGGGTCCAGCGGAACAGCCGCTGGGCGAGGAACAGACCGACGATCAGCCAGACCGTGAGCACGATCGCGCCGGTGCCGAGTTGCCAGGAGCCGCCCGGCTCGTTCACCTCGAACCCGTCCGGCAGGAACACCGATCGCATGCCCTGTGCCAGCCACTTCAGCGGGAAGATCTCCGCCACCGTCCGCATCCAGCCCGGGAGGCTGCTGTAGACGAAGTACACACCGGAGATGAACTGCAGCAGCAGGACGACCGGGGTGACGACCGCGGACGCGGCTCGGCCGGACTTCGGTACGACGGAGAACGCGATCCCGAGCACCGAACCGGACGCCGTGCCGAGCACGAAGATCCACAGGAAGTTCAGCCACCTGCCCGGTGACGACGGGATGTCGACGCCGAGCACCAGGCCGGCGATCGCCAGCAGCAGCGCGAACTGCAGGACCGAGGTGATCAGGACCATGCCGATCTTGCCGATGAAGTACGACTGCGGCGACATCGGCGTACCGCGGAGCCGCTTCAGGACGTCTTGGTCGCGCTCGATCGCGATCGCGATGGCCAGCGACTGGAAGCTGGTCAGGAAGATGCCGGAGGCAATCATCCCGGGCGTGAAGTAGGTCGCGGCGGTGACGCCGCCGGAGAAGTCGGTGCCGCTGAACACGGCGGAGAAGATGCCCAAGAAGATGATCGGGAAGAAGAAGGTGAAGATCAGCTGCTCGCGTTCGCGGAAGAACTCCTTCACCTCGATCCCGGTCCGGGACAGTCCGACCTTCAGGGGCGAGGGCAGTACGGCGCTCACTTCGAGGCTCCTTCGAGTACGGGAGCGGCGGTGACCGACCCGATCAGTTCCAGGTAGATGTCTTCCAGGCTCGGACGCCGTACCTCCAGCTCCGGGACCTCCGAGCCGCCGTACTCCGCCATCAGCCGGGCGACCTCGGCGGTCGGCTGATCGGTACGTACCTCGCGCAGACCGTCCGCGGCCAGCCACGAGACCCGCGCGGTGCGGGCGCCGCGACCACCGAGCGTCTCGGGTGTGCCGACCTCGACCATCCGGCCGTCGGCGATCACGCCGACCCGGTCGGCCAGGTGCTCGGCCTCGTCCAGGTAGTGCGTGGTGAGCAGGATCGTGGTGCCCTCGGTGCGGAGCTCCTCGATCAGCGTCCAGAACTGGCGGCGCGCCTCCGGGTCGAAGCCGGTGGTCGGCTCGTCCAGGAACAGCAGTTCGGGGTTCCCGATCACACCGAGTGCGACGTCCAGCCGGCGGCGCTGACCGCCGGACAGGCTGCGGACGCGGGCCTTGCGCTTCTCCTGCAGACCGACCGCGGCGATCACCTGCTCCGGGTCGCGCGGGTTCGGGTAGTAGCCGGCGAAGTGCGTCACCATCTCGGCGACCGACAGCACCGCCTCGTCCCGGGTCGTCTGCGCAACGATCCCGATCCGGGACCGCCAGACGCGGTCGCCGTGCGCCGGGTCCGTCCCCAGCACGCTGATCTGTCCCTCGTCGGCCCGGCGATACCCCTCCAGAATCTCCGTGGTCGTCGTCTTACCGGCCCCGTTCGGGCCGAGCAGGGCGAACACCTCGCCCCGGTGGATGTCCAGGTCGACCCCGTCAACCGCGACCTTGTCCGGGTACCGCTTGACGAGGCCGCGCACCCTCACTGCGTTGTCGTTCTCCATGCCTCAACTCTCCCGGCCGCGCACCGTCCCCCGGGAGCACCGCCCGGCTGACCCTCTGTCCCCCGACCGGTGGACAGAGGTGGACGTAGGAAGTTAGGTACACGCCACGCCCGTGGGGGCTGACGGGGGTGGGGTGGGGCGGTTAGGTTCGGGGGATGGGCCAGACGGTGCGTGGTGTGGTGGCGGCGAGCAAGGGTGCTCCGGTGTCGATCGAGGAGATCACGATCCCGGCTCCGGGTCCGGGGGAGGCGGTCGTGCAGGTGCAGGCGTGCGGCGTCTGCCACACCGATCTGCACTACCGCGAGGGTGGCATCAACGACGAATTCCCGTTCCTGCTCGGGCATGAGGCCGCGGGGATCGTGGAGGCGGTCGGCGACGGCGTGACCGACGTACGGCCGGGGGACTTCGTCGTACTGAACTGGCGGGCCGTCTGCGGCAACTGCCGCGCCTGCCTGCGCGGCCGGCCCTGGTACTGCTTCAACACGCACAATGCCGCGCAGAAGATGACGCTCAAGGACGGTACGGAGCTGAGTCCGGCGCTCGGTATCGGGGCGTTCGCGGAGAAGACCCTGGTCGCGGCGGGGCAGTGCACCAAGGTGGATCCGGCCGCGAAGCCCGAGGTCGCAGGGCTGCTCGGCTGCGGCGTGATGGCCGGCCTCGGCGCCGCACTCAACACGGGCAACGTCGGCCGCGGCGACACGGTCGCGGTGATCGGGTCGGGCGGCGTCGGTACGGCGGCCGTGGTCGGAGCCCGGCTGGCGGGTGCAGCGAAGGTGATCGCGATCGACCTGGACGAGCGCAAGCTCGGCACCGCGCGAGAGCTCGGCGCCACCCACACGATCAACTCCAAGGACCTGGACCACGACGGCGTGGTGCAGGCGGTGCAGGACCTGACCGGCGGGTTCGGCGCCGACGTGGTGATCGACGCGGTCGGGCGGCCGGAGACCTGGAAGCAGGCGTTCTACGCCCGCGACCTGGCTGGCACCGTCGTCCTGGTCGGCGTACCGACACCCGACATGCGCCTCGAGATGCCGTTGCTGGACTTCTTCGGCCGCGGCGGCTCGCTGAAGTCCAGCTGGTACGGCGATTGTCTGCCGACGCGCGACTTCCCGCTGCTGATCGACCTGCACCTGCAGGGCCGGCTCCCGCTCGACCGCTTCGTCTCCGAGACGATCGCCCTCGAGGACGTCGAGGACGCCTTCGCCAAGATGCACCACGGCGACGTACTGCGCTCAGTCGTCCTGTTTTAAGGCGTGTCTCCCGACCCCATGCCTACTGCGCGGCACTCGGCGGGCACCTCGCTCACCGAGGCACTCCGCCGAGCACCTGCTCGCTACGGCGTGGGGTCGGGAGACACGCCCTAGCCAGGAACCCGGCGGCGACGATGCCGATCGCCGCCGTCAGCGCGACCGCCATGCTCGTGGTGTGGAACGAGTGCACCGACAGGTAGAGGGAGCCGAAGATCGTGACGCCGCCGACCTGGCTCAGCTGCATCGCGGTGGTGAGGATGCCGCTCGCGTCGGCGGCACGGGGGAGCGGCACATGCACCAGGGCCTGGGTGACGAGCGGGCTCGCCGACAGCCCCATGCCCGCGCCGGCCACGACCATGGCGGGCCACACGAACGTTCCGACGCCCGCATAGCCGATGGCGCACAGCGCGAGACCGACCGGTACGAGGAGGTGGTGGAACCGGCTCGGGACCGCCCGCCAGAAGTACCCGACCAGGCCGAACGTCACCGCGAACGGGAGCCAGGTCAGCCCGGCCCGCATCGCCGACTCACGGAGCTCGACCTGCAGATGCAGGGTGAACGCGAACAGGAACCCGCCGAGCGCGAGGATCGTGAATGCCATCGTCGCCAGACCCGCAGGCAGCCCACGAGCGCGCAGAACCTCGAGGTTGAGCAGCGGGTCCGCCGTACGGCGTTCGTACCGGACGAAGACCGCCGCGAGCACGACACCGGCGGCCATGCAGCCGAACGTCCACAGCGGCCACCCGATCTCATGCCCGACCACCGCCGGCAGCACCAGCAGCAGTACGGCGCACGTCGACAACGCGAGCCCGGTCACGTCGAGGCGGCGCGTCGCGGCCGGCCGGTCCGCCGGCATCGCGCGCGGCACCAGGATCGCCAGGCAGATCCCGACCGGCACGTTGACGAGGAACACGGGGCGCCAGCCGGAACCGAGCAGGTTCGCGCCGACGAGCAGGCCGCCCGCGATCAGCCCGGCGACCTGGCCGGCCGACAGCGTCACGCCGTACGCCGACAACGCCTTGGCGCGGGCCGGTCCGGCGAAGTGCGCCTGGATCAGGCTCATGATCTGCGGCACCATGATCGCCGCGGCGACGCCCTGGACGAAGCGGAAGAGCACCAGCGGCAGGATCGCCGGCGCCAGCCCGCAGGCGAGCGACGCGAGCGTGAACAGGATCGCGCCGGTGAGGAACATCCGGCGGCGGCCGTACAAGTCGCCGAGCCGGGCGCCGGTGATGAGCGTCATCGCATACGCGACCAGGTAGCCGCCGACGACCAGTTGCAGCCAGGCGCCGGAGGCGTGGAAGCCCATGCCAATGGCCGGCATCGCGACGTTCACGATCGACGTGTCGAGCAGAGCCATGAACTGGCCGAGCAGCAGGACGGCGAGCATCAGCCCACGCCGGGTGTCGGTGGGGCGGTCAGTGAGTACAGCGGTCATCAGGTTCTCCCTCGTCTGCATGGGACGTGGGGATATACCTGGCGGGTCCGCAGGATTCATCGGTGGCGGACCGATGATTCTCGCGCGGTTGCGCAGTATGTACTCGCGACCTGTGGGAGGGTGACGACGATGGACCGTGACGATTTCGACCGGCTGACCGAGCCGCACCGGCACGAGCTGCTGGTGCACTGCTACCGCATGCTCGGATCGATCCACGACGCCGAGGACCTGGTGCAGGAGACCCTGCTGCGGGCGTGGCGCGCCGCCGACACCTACGACGAGCAGCGGGCGTCGATGCGGACCTGGCTCTACCGGATCGCCACCAACGCCTGCCTGACTGCCCTCAAGGGCCGAGGCCGGCGGGCGCTGCCGTCGGGGCTGGTGAGTCCGGCCGCGGACGCCCAGGCGCCGATCGAGTTGTCCATGGACGTGCCGTGGCTGCAGCCGTTCCCGACCGATCCCGCGTCGGCGATGGTCGCGCGGGGGAGTCTGCGACTCGCCCTGATCGCCGCGATGCAGTACCTGCCCGCCAGGCAACGTGCCGTCCTCGTACTGCGGGATGTCCTCGACTGGCCGGTCGCCGACATCGCCGAGGCCCTCGAGACCACCACGGCGAGCGTGAACAGCGCGCTGCAACGCGCGCGGGCCAAGCTCGCCGAGATCGACATCACCGAGGACGACGTCGACGAGCCCGACGACCGGCAGGTCAAGTCCGTCATCGAGGACTACATGCGCGCCTTCGAGGCGGCCGACGTCAAAGGCCTGACCCGGCTGCTCACCGACCAGGTCGTCCTCGAGATGCCGCCCGCGCCGCTGTGGTACGTCGGGCGCGACGCGTACGGCGAGTTCATGGAACGCGTGTACGCGATGCGCGGACCGGATTGGCGACTACTGCCGACCGTGGCCAACGACCAGCCGGCCATCGGCGCCTACGTGCGCGGGGACGACGGACGCTTCCACGCGCACAGCCTGCAGGTGTTCACAGTCACCAGCGCCGGTATCACGCACAACGTGGTCTTCTTCGGCCAGGAGCTTTTCGCGTACTTCGATCTGCCCTCAGACCTTGAATGAGATCCACAGGTCGGGAGTGGCGTCCGGCTTGCCGGCGATCGGGCGCTCCTCTTGCGTCCACCCGTCCCCGGAGAGCTCGGTCGCGACCCGCTGCCAGAACCGGACGGCTGTCTCGTTGTTTCCCTGGAACGCGACCTCGCACGGACCGGGGTGGTTCGACAACACCTCTTGTACTGCGCGCAGCCCGTACCCGTTCCGCCGTACCGGACGGACCAGGAAGAACGCATTCAGTACGTGGACGGGCTGCTGCAGCGCACGCATGAAACAGAAGCCGATCGGGTTCTCGCCGAGCGAGATCAGGTACCCGGCCCACTCCTCGTGGCCGGTGAGGACGTTCTCCAGCCACTCGCTGCGGTAGCTGCCGTCGGGCCGCGGGAGCTGGCCCTGGAACTCGGACAGGTCGTGGCGGAACATCAGGTACAACCGCTCCATCACGGTTCGGTCGGACGCCTCGACACGGCGGACCACCAGATCGGACATAAGTCTCCTCACAAGGATTTTGAACGCAGAAAAGCCTTCCGCCGGAAGAGTCCGGTACGGAAGGCTTACTGCGGACAGTTTATCAGTCCCGCGGCGCGGTCTGCCCGGCGACCCAGGTCATGTCGGGGTACCGGGTGCCGACGGGAGCGAGCTTCGACAGCGCCTCGATGTCCGCGGCGGACAGCTCGACCTCGAGTGCGCGGGCGTTCTCCTCGAGGTACTTGCGCCGCTTGGTGCCGGGGATCGGCGCCACATCGTTGCCCTGCGCAAGCACCCAGGCGAGTGCGACCTGTCCCGGCGTCGCGTCGTAGCGGCTCGCGACCGCGCGGATCTCTTCGACCAGCGCGAGGTTCGCGTCCAGATTGTCCGCGGAGAAGCGCGGCAGGGTACGCCGGAAGTCGTCGGCGGCAAGCTCCGTGGGCAGAGCGCCGGTGAGCATGCCGCGCCCGAGCGGGGAGTACGGCACGACACCGATGCCGAGCTCGCGGCAGGCCGGCAGCACCGACTCCTCGATGTCCCGGCTGAACAGCGACCATTCGCTCTGTACGGCGGTCAGCGGGTGGACGGCGTGCGCGCGCCGGATCGTCTCCGCGGACGCCTCGGACAGGCCGAGGTACCGCACCTTGCCGGCCTCGACCAGCTCCGCCATCGCGCCGACCGTTTCCTCGACGGGTACGCCGGGATCCATCCGGTGCTGGTAGTACAGGTCCACGTGGTCGACGCCGAGCCGTTGCAGCGACGCGTCGATCGCGGACCGCACGTACTCCGGCGAGCCGTTGATGCCGCGGGTCCCGGGCTCGCGTGGGTCACCGGTGATCCCGAACTTGGTCGCGAGGAACACCTCGTCGCGGCGGTCGGCGATGGTGGCGCCGACGAGCTTCTCGTTGGCGCCGAACCCGTACATGTCGGCGGTGTCGAGGAACGTGATGCCGAGGTCGAGCGCCCGGCGCAGGGTGGCGACCGACTCGGTCTCGTCGGCCGCGCCGTACGCGAAGCTCATCCCCATACAGCCGAGGCCGAGCCGGCTGACCTCGGCGCCTTGGCTACCCAGTTTCATCGAATTCTCCCCATCAGTTGGCATGGCTCCGCCGGCCGAACGTGGGTGGACGGTCGGCTGCGGTGTGGTGGTGGTTACGGGGCGGCGGTGCCGCCGTAGACGGTGATCTTGTAGTCGGTCACCGCGAGGGCGAGCTGCAATTCGCGCAGCTGCCGCTGGATCCGGTCCCGGTGCTCCTGCATCAGGGCGAGCCGCTGCGGTTCGGTGTGGTCGCCCTGCAGCACCAGTTCCAGGTAGTGGCTGATCGTGCCGATCGGCATCCCGGAGGCACGCAGCCTACTGATGAACACGATCCGCGACATCGCCCGCTGGTCGTAGCTGCGGTACCCGGCCGCGTCCCGGCGTACGTCGACCAGCCCGATGCGCTCGTAGTACCGCAGGGTGTGCGCGGTGAGGCCGGTGAGCTCGGCGGCCTCGGCGATCGACAGCCGCTCGGGCAGGTCCTCGGGCAGCTCGAGCAGGCAGAGCAGGTCCGGATCCACCGGCTCCAGCTCCGGGTGGTGCGCTGCGATCGCAGCACGACGGTCCAGCAGCTCGGTCGCGTTCATGTCTACGACCGTATGCCTTAGAGCGCGCTCAAAGGCAAAGGTGAGCTAGCTCACTTCTGGCAGTCCGCGCAGGTCCCGAAGATCTCCAGGGTGTGGCTGATGTCGGCGTACCCGTGCTCGGCGGCGACCTTGTCGGCCCAGCGCTCGACGGCCGGGCCCTCGACCTCGACGGTCCGGCCGCAGTTGCGGCAGACCAGGTGGTGGTGATGCCCCTTCGAGCAGCGCCGGTACGCCGTTTCGCCGTCGGCGGTCCGCAGTACGTCGACCTCACGCGAGTCCGCCAGTGCCTGCAGGGTGCGGTAGACCGTGGTCAGGCCGACGGCCTCACCGGCGGACCGGAGCTCCAGGTGGATCTCCTGGGCGGTCCGGAATTCGTCGATCTTGTCGAGCGCGTGCGCGACCGCCGCGCGCTGACGGGTCGAGCGTGTTCCGATAGCCACCGTTCCTCCAGTCATCTCATCACCACCCCAATCCTCTCAGAAGCCGCCAACCTAGTGCTCGTCCCAGTGATCGCCGTGTGCCGCGTGCAGGTGACCGTCGTGCACGTAGTCGACGTGGTCGCCGTGCTCCACCTTCTGATGCCCGCAGGCCGTGCTGTGCGCGTGTGGGTGCCCGGCGCTCACCACGTGCGGCTCGGGCGCCGGTACGCCGACCTCCGGCTCCTCGTCCGCGAGCGGACGCGCCCGGCCGGACCGCCGCCGCAGCAGCGTCCCCACCGTTGCTGCCACGACGAACCCGGCCAGTGCCAGGACGACGATGGTCGCGCCCGGGGCGACATTCGCGTTGTACGACGTGACGATGCCGGCCAGGCACGCGACGACACCGATGAGACACGCGGTGACGAACGTACTGCGGAACGACCGCGTGATCTGCTGCGCGGTCGCGACCGGCACGACCATCAGCGCGCTGACGAGCAGCAGCCCCACGGTGCGCATCGCGACCGTCACGGTGACCGCGGCCATCACGGCGATCACCAGGTTGAGCAGCTGGACCCGGAGTCCCGTCGTACGCGCGAACTCCTCGTCCTGGCACACTGCGAACAGCTGCGGGCCCAGACCGATCGCTACGACCAGCACGGCGACAGCCAGGCCAACCACGACGTACAGGTCGCTCTGCGAGACCGTGGTGAGCGAACCGAACAAGTAGGTGTTGAGCGTCGCTGCGCCTTGGCCGGCGAGTCCGATGAGCAGCACGCCGCCCGCGATACCGCCGTAGAACAGCAGGGCGAGCGCCACGTCACCGGTCGCCTTGCCGCGGGCACGGACCAGCTCGATCGCGGTGGCGCCGGCGATCGACACGATGATCGCGGTCAGCACCGGCGCGCTCCCGGTCAGCAGACCGAGCGCCACACCGGTGATCGCGATGTGGCCGATGCCGTCACCCATCAGCGACAGCCGCCGCTGCACCAGGTACGTCCCGATGGCGGGCGCGGACAGCCCCGTGAGCAAGCCCGCGATCAGGGCCCGCTGCATGAATTCGAGCTCGAAAATCGTCATGACGGGATCCAGCCTGGCTCGTCGTCCGTGGTGTGCGAGTGGTGGACGTGGGCGTGGGTCTGGGAGGCGTGCGGCGGGCCGTCGTACACGATCCGGCCGCGGCGCATCACCACCGAGCGGTCGATCAGCGCGTCCATCGGGCCGAGGTCGTGGCTCACCATCACCACCGTCGTACCGCTCTGGACGCGCTCGCGGATCGCGTCGGCGAAGATCTGCTGGCTGGCCAGGTCGACCCCGGCCGTCGGCTCGTCGAGGATCAGCAGCTCCGGACCCGACACCAGCGCCCGCGCGATCAGCACCCGCTGCTGCTGCCCGCCGGACAGCTCGGCGACCGCGTCCTTGCGCCGGTCCGCCATGTCGACGACCTGCAGCGCGTCCTCGACCGCCTGCTTGCCCGCGGCACCGAGCGGCGCGAACAGCCGCCGCTTCGAGAGCAGGCCGGACGACACCACCTCGTAGACCGTCGCCGGCACGCCGCCGGCCGCGGTGATGCGCTGCGGCACGTACCCGACCCGGCGCCATTCGCGGAAGCGGGGGACCGGCGTACCGAACAGCTTCACGTCACCGCGGGCCGCGGGGAGCAAGCCGACGATGGTCTTGATCAACGTGGACTTGCCGGACCCGTTGGTGCCGAGCACGGCGACCACCTCGCCCTGTCGGATCCGCAGATCGATTCCCCGCAACACCAGACGGCCGCCCAGGTCGACGGACAAATCGTCGACCTGGACGGCCCGGGTTGAACTGTCACTCACGAGCAGCCGTTCGCTTTCTGGAGCTCTTTCAGGTTCTCCTGCATGAGGGACAGGTAGGTTTCCTTGGAGTTGGCGTCGGACAGGCCCTCGATCGGACTCAGTACGGCGGTCTTGACGCCGACGTCGTGCGCGATCGTCTCGGCCACCTTCGGACTCACCAGCTCCTCGTAGAAGATCGTGGTCACGTGCTGGGCCTTCACGATGTCCTGGACCTCCTTGATCCGGCTCGGTGTCGGCTCCGCGTCCGGCGTGAACCCGGCGATCCCGATCATCGTCAGACCGTATCGCTTCGCCAGGTACGCGAACGCCTCGTGGCTGGTCACGAACGTCTTCAGCTTGCAGTTCGCCAGACCGGTCCGGTACTGCGTGTCGAGCGCGCCGACCTGGTCGAGCAGCGTCTTCGCACGCTCGTGATACCCGGTGGCGTTGGCGCTGTCGACGCTCGCCAGCTTCTCCTCGACCGCCTTCACGACCGCGGCGTACCGCACCGGGTCGAGCCAGAAGTGCGGGTCGAGCGCGTCGTCCTTGTGCGCGGCCGGCGCCGCCGCGCCGTCCTCGTGCTCCTCGAAGTTGGCGCCGGTGGCCTCCAGTTGGGCGGCCGGGGCGATGTCGAAGCCGGCGTCCTTCGCGTTCTGCTCGACGGCCTCGTCGACGGCGGGCTGCAGGTTCTTCTCGAACACGACGAGTTTCGCGCTCGCGATCGAGCCGACCTGCTTGGGGGTGAGTTCGAGGTCGTGCGGCTCGACGCCGGGGGCGGTCAGGGTGGTCACGTTCACCGCGTCGCCCCCCACTGTGCGGGCGATGAACTCGAGCGGGTAGAACGAAGCCACGACGTCGAGCTTGCCGCCGCCGGTCCCGTTGCCGGTGGAGCCGCCGCACCCGGCCAGGGTGATGGGGGCCAGGGCGGCGGCGCCGGCGACAAGTGCTCGAAGACCAGATCTCATGACAATCATTTTCATCTTAATCGGAAGTGGTTGTCAAAACAGGGAGTTCACGATGGCCAGCCGCAACGTCGGGCGACGCCGTGCCGACCGCAAGGGCAACCGCCGCCGGGCGCTCGACATTCCGCAGGGGCACGGTCACGGGCACGGCCATGGTCATGGGCACGGCCACGGTGACCATGTGGTCGACACGTCGGTGGTGAACTCGGACGCGGTGGTCGCGCGCCGGGTCCGGATCGTGGTCGCCGCCGTCCTCGCCCCGCTGATCACGGCGGCCGTGGTGCTGATGATCGTGCTGTGGCCGGGCGGCGGGGTGAAGGTCGACTCGTACCAGACCAGCACCGCGCGCGGTGAGGTCACCGTGATGAAGGCCTGTCCGGATCCCAAGGACAAGTGCGACCTGGCCACGGTCAAGCTGAGCAACGGTCCGGACAAGGGCAAGACGGTGCCGGTTCAGGTGCCGAGGGAGGGTGGCGGTCCGATCCCGGTCAAGGTCGGCCAGGAGGTGATGCTCACCATCGAGAAGGACGCGCCGCCGGACCAGAGGTACCAGTACGTCGACCACGACCGGATCAAGCCGTTGCTGATTCTCACGGTGATCTTCGCGATCGCGGTCGTCGCGCTGTCGCGGTGGCGGGGTTTCGCGGCCCTGGTCGCGCTCGCGGTGACCGGGGTGATGCTCACCCAGTTCATCCTGCCGGCGATCCTCGGGGGCTCGAACCCGCTGCTCGTCGCGGTCGTCGGTGGCGCGGTGATCATGACGATCGCGGTGTTCCTGACCCACGGGATCAATGCCGAGTCCTCGATCGCGCTCGCCGGGACGATCGCCGCGCTCGGGCTGACCGTGCTGCTCGGCTGGTTCTTCACCGGGTTGTCGCAGCTGAGCGGCCTCGCGGCCGAGGGCGCGTCCGCGGCACAGGGATTCGCGCCGCATCTCGACCTCGCCGGACTGTTGGTGGCGGGGATCGTGATCGGCGCGCTGGGTGTGCTCGACGACGTCACGGTCACGCAGGCGGCCGCGGTGTGGGAGTTGTCCGCCGCCAACCCGGCGGCGAGCCGCCGCGAGCTAATGTCGGCCGGCCTGCGGATCGGCCGCACCCACGTCGCCTCGGTGGTCAACACGCTGGTTCTCGCGTACGCGGGTGCCGCGATGCCGGTGTTGCTGGTGTTCGCGATCCAGGACCTGCCGACGCTCTCGGTCATTTCCACCGAGGCGGTCGCGATGGAGGTCGTCCGCGGACTCGTCGGCAGCCTCGGCATCATCGCCGCCGTCCCGCTCACCACGGCCCTGGCTGCGATGGCCGTGGCGGACCGCTCGCGCGACCTGGTCGCCACGCCGGAACCTCCCGAGTAGGCCCCGGACCTCTTACCCTGCAGATAGGTCACGGAATGTCCGTTCGCCATCACCTTCCGTGGCCGCACGGGGTGAGGAGTGCGGATGAGGTTCCGGCATCGGGACGGTTCGATCGTCCATCTCGGGTACTGCGCGACGGTGCATCCGGCGGCCGACCTCGACGAACTCGTCGCGGGGCTGGACGGATGTGCGTGCGCGGTCCGCTCCGCGCTCGGCGTACCCGCCCTGGGCGTCGGACTGTGGTTCCCGCACGGGCTCGCCGATCGGCTCGCGAACTCGCCCGCCTCGCTGAGCAAGCTCCGCAGGGCGTTGCACCGCAACCGGCTGGAGGTCGTGACGCTGAACGGCATCCCGCACGCAGGCAAGCTGACCGGCACCAGCCTGTACTGCCCCGACTGGACCGAGCCCGAGCGACTCCGCTATACCCTTGACCTGGTCGACGTGCTCGCCGAGCTCCTGCCCGACGACGCGTCGTACGGCTCGATCTCGACTGTGCCGCTCGCTTGGCGGACGCCCTGGTCGAAGGCGCGTCACCGTGCCGCGCGGGAGGCCTTCGACCGCGTCGAGCAGCACCTGGCCCGGACCGAGGCGAGGACCGGCCGGAAGATCCGGATCGCCGTCGAGACCGAGCCCGGGTGCGTGCTCGAGATGATCGGCCAGGCTGCTGCGTGGCTGGACCGCTATTCGGGTCCGTACGCCGGTACGTCGCGCATCGGGCTGGGGCTCGACGTGTGCCATCTCGCGGTGCAGTTCGAGGACCCTGCCGAGTCCTTCGAGCTGCTGTGGCGTGCGGGCGTGGACGTGGTGAAGGCGCAGTTGTCGGTAGCTCCCACGCTCGTGGACCCGTCCGACGCGTCCGGCCAGTACAGGCTCGGTCAGCTCGGCGTACCGAAGTACCTGCGACAGGTGCGTGAGTGGGGCGGACCAGGGGTGGACGACGTGGCGCAGTCGTACCAGCTGTCGGGTCACGCGGCCTGGCGGATGCATGCGCACCTAGCAGGTCACGCGGCACCACCAGCTCCGCTCAGCGTGACTACCGGCGTACTCGACGACTGTCTGACCAGGCTGGTCGGTGGTGGTCATCCACTGACGCACCACCTGGAGTCAGAGGTGTACGTGTGGCCGCATGCGCCCAGAACTCAACAGGTATTGGCGAAACGCATCGCCAGGGAGCTGTCCTGGCTACGCGACCGACTGACCGCGCTCGGGCTTGACGAGGTGTGAGTAGTCGGGCAGCGCGACCGAGCTCAGCGCCTTGCCTACGGCGTTCTGCGACCAGATGAAGCGCTGCACTGCTGTCGGCAGCTTCGGCAGGGCAGCAGCTGCCGCCGGCATCAGTCGCAACGCCAGCGGGCTGTTGGGGATGATCGTTCCGAACACCTTCGGGCTGAGCCGCCGGCTCTGGTCCACGGCCGGCCGGATGATCTGCTCGTAGCTGTGCAGTCCGTCGGGGCCGTGCGCAGCCAGCTCTCCGGCGAGGATGTACGCCGCTACAACAGCAAGGCTCGTGCCGCCGCCGATCGCGGGGCCGGGGCAGTAGCCGGCGTCGCCGACCAGCCCGATCCGGCCACGGTGCCAGGTGTCCAGCGTGATCTGGGCGATCGAGTCGAAGTAGAAGTCCTCAGCATCCTGCAGGTGCTCCAGCAACTGCGGCACCTTCCAGCCGTAGCTGCTGAACTCCTTGACCAGCAAGGCTTTCTGCTCGTCCTTGTCGTGGTAGTCGTAGTGGAAGTTGCCGCGGAACAGGAAACCCGCGCGGACCTGACCGGTCTGGTGCACACCGTAGATGCCGACCAGCTTGCCGACCGAGAAGTGCGCGAGCGTGTGGTTGCCGAGGTTGAAGACGTCCGGCATCGAGAACACCGCGAGGTAGCCGCCGAGCGGGCGGTGCAGCTGTTCCTCGGGGCCGAAGGCGAGGCGGCGTACGTTCGAGTGCAGGCCGTCGGCGCCGATCACCAGGTCGAAGCGACGCTGCGCACCGGAGTCGAACGTGACGTCGACGCCGGCGCCGTCGTCGTGCAGGCTCGCGATCGAGTCCCCGAACAGGTACTCCGCGCTGTCGCGCGTGGCGCCGTACAGGATCCTGGTCAGCTCGCCGCGCAGGATCTCCACGTGCCGGCTGGACATCCCGGCGTACATCCGGCTCAGGTCGACCTCGACCGGGCGCCTGCCGAACCGTTCGATCGTCATCGCGTCGAGGCGGGTGCGGGCCGCGTCGATCGCGTCCCAGCAGCCCATCCGCCGGGTCACCTCCGCGGCCGAGCTGAACAGGTCGACAGCATGCCCGCCGAGTCCGTGCCGCGCGGCCGGCGTGCGCTCGACGATCGTCGGTTCGACGCCGTAGCGGTGCAGCCAGTGCGCGAGCACTGGGCCGGCGACGCTCGCACCCGAGATCAGGACCTTCATCGCAACCCCCTGACGTTTGTTTACTTATCGGAAGGTAAATAAACGGTCCGGGCGTTGTCAACGGTTTACTTAACGGAAGGTCAGATAATCTTGCGGCATGCCGAGACAACGAACCGGTGACACCCGGGTGCGGATCCAGCAGGCCGCGCTGGAGCTGTTCGCCGTCAAGGGGCTGCAGCAGACCAGCCTGCGCGACATCGCCGAACGGCTCGGCGTCACCAAGCCGGCGCTCTACTACCACTTCGCGTCCCGCGAGGACCTGCTGAACAGCCTCGTCGAGCCGATGATCGCCGACTTCGAGGCGTACGCCGCCGAGCTCCGGGCGACCGCACCGATGCCGCCGCGGGAGCTGCTCGGCTCGTACTTCGACCTCGCCTACCGGCACCGCGCGCTGATCCGGCTCGCGATCCGGGACCTGTCCGTGCTGCACGAGCTGAAGCTGGCCGACCGGTTCATCGAGTGGCGCGGCACGCTCGCGGAGCTTCTGATCGGCACCAGCCCGTCATTGTCCGACGTGGTGCGCTGCATGGTCGCACTCGGCGGACTGTCCGACGTCGCGGTGATGATCGACCACGAGCCGGTCGAGGAGCTGCGCGAGGCCGCGGTCGACGCGGCCTCCGACAGTCTCGGCCTGAGCCGTTGACTAGCCGTTGACTAGCCGTTGACTAGCCGTTGACTACGCGCCAGACCGCGAACAGCAGGATCACCAGGATCGAGAACACCCGCAGGTTGCGGGCGCCGCGGGTGACGACCGGCCACGACAGGTAGGCCAGCCACCCCAGCAGCAACGCCAGCAGCACCAACGCCGCCGCGCCGGCCGCTGCCGGAGCGAACGCGCCCACCAGCGCCAGCACGAGGGCGATGGCGGGCAGCGTCAGCTTGGGCGCGGCGTGCAGCTTGGCGACGTACGGATAGCTGACCTTGGTGATCCGCTGCCGCAACGGGCTGCTGGGGGAGCTCATGCGCCTATTGTTCCAGGTCCCGTCAGGGGAACAGTTGGTAGAAGCGCCAGAACGGGTGCTCGATCGGCAGTACGTCGACCTTGCTGAAGCCGGCGTGCTCGGCCAGGTGGCGTAGCTGGTGGGGGCGCATGATGGCGCCGACGACGTCGGAGTCCTCGTCCACGCGGCCCTGCGGCGTACACCAGATGGTGCTGGCCGCGGCCAGGAACCGCTGGACCTCGTCACCCGGCGCGGCGAGCACCTCGTCGGCCCGCTCGTCCATGACGATCACCGAGCCACCGGGCGCCAGCGCGCTCCGTGCGGCGGTCAGGGCCTCGACGGGGTGCGCGAAGTCGTGCACACACTCGAAGAACGTGACCACGTCGTACTGCGTCCCGCCGGCCACGACCTCGGTGATGTCGCGGACCTCGAAGTCGACCCGGTCGGCCACGCCCTGCTCGGCGGCGTTCCGCCGGGCCCGGCTGATCGAGTCCTCGTCGTTGTCGTACCCGTCCACGTGGACCGCCGGATACGCCTTGGCCAGTTCGATCGCCGACCAGCCCGCACCGGTTCCCAGGTCCGCGACCCGTGCGCCCTTGGTCAGCAGGTCGTGCAGCCCGGGCACGTCGGGGATCCACTCGTCCGCCAGCGAGTTGACGTACGCAGGCCGGTTCAGCATCTCCTGAGCGCGAACCGCCTCCTCGCCGTACGCCGCGTAGGGCACGCCGGCGCCTGTTCGGAACGCCTCGACGAGCTGGGGGAACGCACGGCCCGTTGCCGGCACGATGGCGGCCAGACCACCTGCGTAGAGCGGGTGCGTCGGCTCCAGAAGTGCCTCGCGTACGCCGGGTGCCAGGCTGAACCGGTCTGTCCACACGTCGGTGCCGTCGATTGTCAACAATCCACTGATCGACTGTGACTGGAGCCATTCGACCAGGTACCGATGGTCGAGGCCGGTGCGCTCGGCGAGGTCGGTGGCGGTGACCGGACCGGTGTCGGCGATCGCCTGGTAGATCCCGTGCACCTCGCCGAGGTAGATCGTGAACAGTTCGGCCGCGCCCAGCGCCGCGCCGAACAGGCGCCCCATCAGCGCCTCAGCCGCTGCCGGGTCTGCTGTCCGGTCTGCCGTCGGCTCGGCTGCCTGGTCGGCTGCCTGGCCGGCTGGCTGGCCGGCTGGCTGGTCGGCCGGCTGTTCGGCCGGCTGCTCGGCCGGCTGCTCGGCTGGCCCGTCGGGTGCGGGTTCGGTGGTCTTGGTGTCTGTGGTGGTCATGTCGCCCCTCCTGTTTGTGCTTGCTGTCACCCCGTCAGGCGCCAGGTGCCGCCTGGCAATGCCAGGTGACGTCGTCCTCCGGCTCGTACACGCACTGGCGGCCGGTGTGGATCGAGGCCCGCAGATGCCGGCCCAGCGCCGGGTGGACCCGCTCGATCGCCTTCACTGCCGCCCCGATGCGCATCGAAACTGCCTTGCGGCTGCGCTCCACCGGATCGCCCGCGGACCGTGCCCGCCCCCCGAGCCCGAGGGCACCTGCGAGTTCCCGTGCCAGGAAGTCGCGCTCGGCACGGAGCTGTTCCGCCCGCCCCAGGTCGTTGCCGGACTCCGCCTCCGCCAGGTCCTCCTCCAGCTCCCGCAACCGTTCGCGGTACGCCGTCCGTGCCTGGTGATCGAGCAACGGGCCCAGGTCGGCGCCCTGGACCCGGCCAGGACCGGACAGGTCGAGCACACTCACCGGCGTCCGCGGCCGGACGAGGAGCGTGGCCAGGTCGCGAATGCCCTTGGAATCCGGCACATGCGCGCTGACTCCACGCCACGTCGCCTCCCAGCTCGCCCCGAGCCACCGCAGCTCGCCTGCCGCACCAGCACTGGTTCTGACAGGGACTGCGCCCAGCTCGGCCAACGCCTTCTCGGTCTCGGCGACGAGCGTCTCTGCACCTACCGCACGCTGTGCCTCCAGTGCGTCCTCCAGCAACGCCCGCGCCTCCGGGAGACCGAGCTGCGCGGCCAGGCGGCCGAGGAACATCGACACGGTGCCCAGACAGGCGCCGCCGATCCCGTCGATCACCCAGAGACCGGCGTACGGCGTGAGCGCGTCGTACACGATCCGCGCGGCGTCGTCCTCGCCCAGCACCCGGGCGGCGGCGCCGAGGAACGCCAGGCACTCCAGCCATTCGGCGTCTCGCGGGATGGCCTCCAGACCGTCATGCGCCCGGCGCCGCACGATGCTTCGGGCCTTCTCGGTCGCACCGGTCTGGGCGAAGTAGTACGCGGACGGGCCGTCGACAATCGGATTGCCGACGAACGGTCCCATGACGGTTTCGACGTACGAGCGCAGCTCCGCGACCAGACCGATGGTGTCGGCGTGTGCTGCGCGCAGGGCGAACACCATCAGCCGTGCGTTCGGGCTGTCTGCGTCGTCGGCGAGCCGTGTCGCCTCGGCGATACAGCGCTCCACCTCGTCCGTCCGGCCACTCATCAGCGCCCGCATGCCCTGCCAGATCGGGACCAGCCAGCTGTAGAGCGGGAGCCTGAGGGGCAGTACGGCGCCGGCGAAGGCAGCGATCTGTACGTCGGCCTCGGCAAAGCGACCCTGTTCGAGCAGAGCGACCACGAGAAGCCGGCGGGCCAGCAGGACCAGCGCCAAGTCCCCTGTTGCGATGGCCAGCATGCGTTCGGCCGCAGCGATCCGTTCGGCGACGTGGTCGGGCCCTGCGAAGACATCGCACCACGCTGCCAAGGCAGCGACCTCTGCGCGCGCATCACCCGCCGCCCGAGCCAGTCGTACCGCCTCGTCGGCCAGCCGTCGCGGACCGTCGCCGCGATCGGCCGGAATCCGTCCGAGGGCGAGACGTGCAACGGCTGCGGCCTTGAGCGCATCGTCCGGCAAGAGCGGAACCACCTGCTCCAGTAGCGCCGTCTGCTCACTGTCGCCGAGGTCCACCTCGAACCCGCCGACCCCACCGCCCATCGCCAGCACGGCCCGCGCGACGGTCTCCGGATCACCTGTTGCCAGCGCTGCACGCGCTACGGCTCGCAAGGTGTCCCGCCCGGCCGCCAGCTCACCAGCCAGCACCTGTGCCGCACCCAGCTCCAGCCGGACGACCGGATCGTGTACGTCGGCCCACCTGTAGAACCGCACCGCCTGCTCGTACCCGGACTGCCTCTGCGCAGCCCGCGCCGCAACCAGAGCGAACTCCTGGGACAGCTCGACAGCGCCCGCGTTGCGGTAGTGCGCGGCCACCTGGCCCGCGTCGTGCTGATCAGCCAGCAGCTCAGCAGCCCGTAGGTGCAACGCAGAACGCTGATGTACGCCGAGACCGGAGTACGCGACCTCACGGACCAGCGAGTGCGCGAAGCGGACCCGGTTGCCGTCGACCGCAGCCAGCCGCGCAGCAACCGCGTCAGCGAGTACGACGAGCAGGTCGGCTCTCGTCGTGTCCTGAAGCGCAGCCAGCACGTCGATGTCCACGTCCTCACCAAGGACAGCGGCAGTCGCGAGTACGTCGTACGTGGGCTGACTGAGGCGAGCGAGCCGGCGCTCCAGCACCTGTCGTACGCCGATCGGTGTCTCGGTGGACGTCGTACCGCGGGCTGCATGCCACCGGGCCAGCTCCTGAACGAAGAACGGGTTGCCGCCGGTCCGCGCATGGACAGCGTCGGTGTACTGCGGGTCGGTGGTCCCGAGGACCTGAGCGACCAGCTCGCCGGTAGCGGTTCGGTCCAGCCCCGCAAGCGGCAGCCGGATGAAGGACGGCGGCAGTGCGCGCAGCGCCTCGGCGGCCGGCTCGGGTACGTCGACAGCGTTGTCGCGGCTGGTGACGAGGAGGAGACAACGCAGCTCGGGAAGGATGCCGACGACGAACCGGAGCAGTGCGAGCGCCGCGCCGTCAGCAAGGTGGACGTCCTCGAGGATCATCACGGTCGGTTGCTCCGCCGTCGCTGCGCTCAGCTGGTCGGCCACGGTGGCGAACACAGTGGTCCGGGTCCCGGAGTCATCGGCCAACGCTGCCGAGAGGCCTAGCGCGCGGAACGCCTGCCGCCACGGCCAGTAGGGCAGCGTCTCCGCCTCGGGACAGCGGCCCCACGCGACGGCGTACCCACGGCTGCGGGCAGTGTCCGCGAGGGCCGCGGCCGTGGTCGACTTCCCGATACCGGCGTCGCCGATCACGAGCGCGCCCTGGCCACGGCCGCGCTCCACCTCGTCCAGCAGGCCGCCGAGAATGCTGAGCTCCCGGGTCCGGCCGACCACACGCTCGGGCATACCGTCACTGTGCGGCGGCGGCAGCCACGGGGGGAAGGGGCTGATCGCTTACCGTAGGGTGACCAGGGTGTTCGTGGTGATCAGGTTCCGGGTGGGGGAGTCCGAGCAGGCCGGGTTCGGAGAGCGGTTGCGGGCCGCCGTCGACGTGCTCGCGCAGCAGAAGGGGTTCGTCGCGGCCCGGACCGGGCGGAACGTGGACGACCCGGAGTTGCTGGCGCTGACGCTGGAGTTCGAGAACGTCGGGAGCTACCGGCGCGCGCTCTCGCCGTACGACGTGAAGCTGACCGCCGTCCCGCTGCTGTCGCAGGCGATCGACGAGCCCACGGCGTACGAGGATCTGCCGATCTAGCGCGGATTCGATGCCCGGCGCCGGGGACCGATAGCCTGGAGCCTTCCAAAGATCTGTCTGTACCTGTTCTGGAGTCCAAAAGTGCCCGTGGAAACCGTCGATGCCGTCGTCAGCCTCAGCAAGCGGAGAGGCTTCGTGTACCCGTGCGGCGAGATCTACGGCGGTACCAAGTCGGCCTGGGACTACGGACCGCTCGGCGTCGAGCTGAAGAACAACGTCCGTACCCAGTGGTGGCGGACGATGGTCACCGGCCGCGACGACGTCGTCGGCCTGGACTCCTCGGTGATCCTGCCGACCCAGGTCTGGGAGGCCTCCGGCCACCTGTCCGAGTTCGTCGACCCGCTGACCGAGTGCCAGTCCTGCCACAAGCGCTTCCGTGACGACCACCTCCGCGAGGACTACGCGCGCCGGAAGAACAAGGACGCCGACACCGTCCAGCTGTCCGAGATCGCCTGCCCGAACTGCGGCAACAAGGGCACCTTCACCGAGCCGCGGATGTTCAACGGCCTGCTGAAGACCTACCTCGGCCCGGTCGAGTCCGAAGAGGGCCTGCACTACCTCCGGCCGGAGACCGCGCAGGGCATCTTCATCAACTTCGCGAACGTGATGGGCACCGCGCGGAAGAAGCCGCCGTTCGGCATCGCCCAGGTCGGCAAGAGCTTCCGCAACGAGATCACCCCGGGCAACTTCATCTTCCGGACCCGCGAGTTCGAGCAGATGGAGATGGAGTTCTTCGTCGAGCCCGGCGCGGACGAGGACTGGCACGAGTACTGGCTGAAGTCCCGCTGGGACTGGTACACCGGCCTCGGACTGAACCCGGACAACCTGCGGTACTACGAGCACCCGAAGGAAAAGCTCAGCCACTACTCCAAGCGCACCGTCGACATCGAGTACCGGTTCAACTTCGGCGGCAAGGAGTTCGACGAGCTCGAGGGCATCGCGAACCGCACCGACTTCGACCTGTCCACGCACTCCAAACACTCCGGCGCCGACCTGTCGTACTTCGACCAGGAGAAGGGCGAGCGCTGGACGCCGTACGTCATCGAGCCCGCGGCCGGCCTGACCCGCAACGTGCTCGCATTCCTGCTCGACGCGTACACCGAGGACGAGGCGCCGAACGCCAAGGGTGGCGTCGACAAGCGCACGGTACTGCGTTTCGACCCGCGGCTCGCGCCGGTCAAGGCGGCCGTGCTGCCGCTGTCCCGGAACGCCGACCTGTCGCCGAAGGCGCGTGACCTCGCCGGTGAGCTGCGGAAGAACTGGAACGTCGACTTCGACGACGCCGGTGCGATCGGCCGCCGGTACCGCCGGCAGGACGAGATCGGTACGCCGTACTGCATCACCGTCGACTTCGACACCCTCACCGACCACGCGGTGACGATCCGCGAGCGGGACTCGATGAAGCAGGAGCGCGTCGCGCTCACCGAGGTCACCGGCTACCTCGCCCAGCACCTGGTGGGTTGCTGACCATGCGGGCGCCACGGGGGTTGCTGGTTGTGCTGGCCGTCTTCCTGCTGTCGTCGTGCTCGGACAGCCCGAAGGACGCGGGGGCAGCTCCTTCGACGGCTCCTTCGACCGGTGCCGGTTCGCCGACGCTCGGGGAGTCGTCGAGTACGCCGATCCCGACCGCGTCGACGCCCGTGCTGACGCCGCTGCCGTCCCCCAGCACCGCGTGGCCGACGCCGAAGGTCACGGGCGCGCCGGCCGACGACGCGCCGCTCGCCGAGCGGATCACGTTCGCGATCTCCAAGCAGACCCAGATCGCCGCGGGCCGGGCCGCGAAGACGACCGTGAAGTGCCCGGGCATCGACAAGGTCGAGACCGCCGGGCAGCACTCGCTGGACTGCACCGTCACGTACGGCGGGAAGCCCTTCACCGGCAAGCTCACCGTCGACGCGAAGCAGTACAGCGCGTCGTACAAGTTCACCTCCTCGAAGGTCGCGATCGTCCGTGCGAAGGTGATCGACGCGGTGCTCCGGGTGGCTCCCGGTGCCGCCAAGGTGACGTGTGAGATGGACGAGATCGGCATCGTCGTCAACGACGGCCCGCCGATCGGGTGCGACGTGACGACCACCGCCAACGCCGTACAGCCGTACCAGGCGCAGGTCACCGGCAACGGCCAGGTCCAGGTGAAGAAGGCTTGAGTCGCGTGCTGAAGCTGGGCAATCTGACGATCGACACACCAGTGGTGCTGGCGCCGATGGCGGGCATCACCAACGCGGCGTACCGCCGGCTCTGCGCCGAGCAGGGCGCCGGGCTGTACGTGTGCGAGATGATCACGTCGCGCGGCATCGTCGAGGGCGACCAGAAGTCGCTGGACATGCTCACGTTCGACGCCCGCGAGACGGTGCGCTCGGTGCAGTTGTACGGCGTCGACCCGACGTACATCGGGCGCGCGGTGCAGATCCTCTGTGATCAGTACGGCGTTGCGCACGTCGACCTGAACTTCGGCTGCCCGGTGCCGAAGGTGACGCGGAAGGGCGGTGGCGCCGCGCTGCCGTGGAAGCGGAACCTGCTCGGCGCGATCCTGCGCTCCGCGGTGCATGCCGCGACGCCGTACGGCGTACCGGTGACGATGAAGACGCGGATCGGGATCGACGCTTCGCACCAGACGTACCTCGACGCGGGGCGGATCGCTGCGGACTCCGGTGCCGCTGCGATCGGGCTGCACGGGCGTACGGCGGCGCAGGCGTACTCGGGCCAGGCCGACTGGTCCGCGATCGCTGCGCTGGTGGAGCATGTGGACATCCCGGTTCTCGGCAACGGGGACATCTGGGAGGCCGGTGACGCGTTGCGGATGGTCGCGGAGACGGGCTGCGCCGGCGTGATTGTCGGACGCGGGTGTCTCGGGCGGCCGTGGCTGTTCCGCGACCTGGCGGCGGCGTTCGCCGGTGATGAGGTTCTCGAGTTGCCGACGCTCGGCGAGGTCGCCGGTGTGATGCGCCGGCACGGTGAGCTCCTGGCCGAGCTGATGGGGGAGCAGCGCGGGCTGCGCGACTTCCGCAAGCACGTTCCGTGGTATCTGAAAGGCTTCCCGGCCGGCGGCGAGCTGCGCGCCGCGCTGGGCATGGTCGACACCCTGGTGCGGTTGGACGAACTCCTCGCCCAACTCGACCCGACCGTCCCCTTCCCGGTCGCCGAACTCGGCGCCCCCCGCGGCCGCCAGGGCAGCCCCCGCGACCACATCGTCCTCCCCCAAGGCTGGCTCGACGACACCGACGGCCTAACCGCCGACCTCGCCGAAGCCGAAATAGGCGTCTCCGGCGGCTGAAAGGACACCAGCACAGCCTGACTGTCCCGGCGAAGCTAGCTGGCGTGGATGGCAAAGGACACCGCTTCGCGGCGGCGGTTCTGTTGGCCGCCTGCGGCGGCGCGCGGGCCGCAGTACGTCTGACTGTCCCGGCGAGGCCGACTGCTGCGTGTCCCGCTGCCCGAGCTGATGGTGGATACGCCCGGAGCGGATGTTCGAAGCATCTGAGCTCACACGCGGTGTCGGATTGGGGGTTGGGTGTTCGTTGGGTGGGTGTCAGGGCAACCGGCGTACTGAGGAGAGCGGCATGAGCACCACTTACACCTGGGACATCTTTTGTACGGTTGACGGGTTTGGGTCGTATGGCGAGGACGGGGACTGGGGCGGGTACTGGGGGAAGGCGGGGCCGGAGTTTCTCGCGCGGCGGGTGGAGTCGTACAGCGCGGATCAGCGGCTGGTGCTGGGGGCGAACACGTATCGGCTGTTCCGGGAGATCCTCGGGTCGAGTGACGCGCCGAAGGTGGACGACCCGGTGAACAACCAGATGATGGCGATGCCCTCGACGGTCGTCTCGACCACCCTGGAAGACCCGCTGGACTGGGCGAACGCGACCCTCGTGCACGGCGACGCGGTCGACGTCGTCGCCAAGCTCAAGCAGGAATCGGGTCTGCCCTTGCGTTCCCACGGCAGTCTCGCGATGAACCGCGGCCTGCTGGCAGCCGGCCTGGTGGACCGGGTCCAGGTCTCGGTCTTCCCGGTCATCTCCGGCCGGACCGGATCCGACCCGATCTTCGGCGGCGCCGCCGACTTCGACCTGGAGCTCCTGGAGTCCCGAACCCTGGACGGCAACATCCAGGAGCTGATCTACCGCCCGACCCTCCACGCCTGATCCAGGTCCTCGACCGATCTCACGCGTACGGCGCCCTCGTCCTCACCCGGCGGCTCGAAGTCGGCGAGGTGCTGCTCGAGTACGTCGTCAGCGACGTCGCGCCGGCGCGGATCGAGCCGGTTCTCCGCGCATCGCCGCCGTACAGTCGCATCGTCCACATCGACGTACAGCAAGGTGAATCCGGCGCCGGCCGCCAGCGAACGCCACCCGTCCCGGAGGAACCGCGGCGAACTGGTGTCGTCGACGACCACCGACGTCCCGGACCGCAACAGCCCGCGAACCTCGCCGGTCGCCAACTCATGAGTCCGCACCCACTCCTCGACAGCGATCCCGTCCCCACCCCACAACCCACGGCGTTCGTTGATCTCGTCGAGGCTGACGATGCGCGCTCGCAGCCGCGGAGCCAGCGCTCGCGCGAGCGTGCTTTTGCCGGAGAACGACTTTCCGCACAACAGAACCAGCCTGGTCGTCACCCCTGCATCCAACCACCCGCGTCAGCTCATGCCGACCTTCTGATGTTCGGGTTCCACCACCAGGACGACGCGTTCGTGGTCGCGCGGGTACTTGATGTCGATGTACTTCGCCACCAGCCGGTCGATGATCTCCCACGCCTCGTCGCCCTCGATCCAGTCGACCACGCGGCCGCGGACGACGACGGGCTCGAACGGGTTGTCGGCCGGGACGATCGACAGCGCGAGCCGTGGATCGCGCCGCAGGTTACGGGCCTTGCGCATCCCCGGGCCGGTGAAGAACACGATCTGCTCGCCGCGCGTCCCGGTGTACACCGGGGTGCTGTGCGGAGAGCCGTCGGGCAGGACGGTGGCGAGGTGGGCGTACGACGCGGCGTCGAGGACGCTGCGCACTCTCGGCTCGAGCATGTGGACTCCTCCTTCAGCGGGCGTTCTCGGAACGCCAGGCGACGTAGTGGGCGACGGCTGCGGCGGCGTCGTAGTCCGGCGTGAATCCGGTGTCCGCGGTGAGCCGGCTGATGTCGAGGTGCGGGGTCACCTGCCCACCGGGCACGGTCCCGACCTTCAGGGCCTCGGCGAAGTCGCGGTACAGCGAGGGGCGGCCGCTGGAGACGTTGTAGGTGGTGTGGTTCAGCGTCTCCGCCGTGGTCAGCAGCGCGATCGCACGTCCCATGTCCGGCGCGTAGCACGAGTCGCCGCCCTCGTCGGCGGGCAACGGAGCCGGCTGTTCGCCGCGCTGGATGGCGCTGACGTACGGCGGGACGAAGTTGAACGGGGACTCGGGATCCATCAACGGTCCCCACGTCGACCCGATCCGCAGGATGACCGGTTGGACGCCGGAACCCTGCAACGCATGGGTGGTGAGCGGTTCGACCGCCTTCTTGAACGCGACGATCAGGTGCGGCAGGTCCGCGTCCGGTAGCGGGAGCCCTTCGTGCCAAGGGTTTTCGCTGCGGCCGGTGTACACGCTGATGCTGCTCGCGACCGCGAACCGGCGTACCCCCCAGGCCCGCGCCGCGTCGAGTGCGTTCAGCAGCATGGTGGTGTCGGTGCGGAAGTACCCGACCGGGTCCGCGCCGGGGATCGTGCCCGCGAGATGCACGATGTCGCTGATGCCGTACCGCGTCCCGAGCGCCAGGAACGCGTCCCGGTCGGTGAGGTCCAAGACCTCCACCGCGACCTTGCCGTCGAGGAACGACGGAACGTCGGTACTGCGGTGTGCGGTGACGACGACCTCCTGTCCGAGGTCGAGAAGTGCGCGGGCGGTGTTGGCGCCGATCATTCCGAGGCCGCCGGTGACGAGAATCATGGCTGCGAGCCTAGGAGCCGGCGCGACGGCCGGTCTTGAACGAATCGTGCACGTTCAGACGCGCGGCAACGCCAGGTCCTGCGGGGCGAGGAACGGCCGGTACGATCCCGAGTGGTCGTGGTCCTGCGCGCAGCGGTCGGCGTTGACGTCGAGCAGTTGCCGCGGCGTGAGGCCCGCGAGCCGGAGACATTCGCGCGCGAGGTGCGCCTGGTCGGCGTACCCGGCCTCGAGTGCCAGCCCCGCCAAGCCGTCGGCGGCGCGCTGTCCGGTCTGCCGCGCGGCAGCCTGTGCCAGCGCGAGGAAGCCTTGGAAACGCAGCGTTCGCTGGAGGACCTTCGGGGTCATGCCGACCGCCTGCAGGCAGCGGCGGCGAAGCTGGCTCGGGGACAGGCTGAGGTACGTCGCCACGCGGTCCACGCTCGTGCGGCTCCACGGCATCAGCGCTCGAACGGCCTCGTGCACCAGCGGATCCAGGTGCTCACTGGCGCGGAACTCGTTCAGCAACTGAGCTTGCAGGGACTGCAAAGCGGTCTCGGGGGTCGTCGTTCGTCCCACCTCGTCGACCAGTCGGTCCGCCAGGTCACGCCGCAGATCGGTCAGGTACACCCGCTGATCCACGAGTGCGTCCAGTCCGTCCGGCAGCAGCGGCGCCGCTCCAGGATGGAACCGTACGCCGACCAGCGTCGTGTGCGCCGGGATGACCTCGAGCGTCGCGCGCGTCGACGGGCCGAGCAGTTGCGGGCGGCCGCCGAGCGGGAAGAGGATCTCGGCACCGCCGCTCGGAAGGTGCCGGTGCACGTGCTCCTCGGCGCCGGTGCGCTGGATCCAGACCGTGCGGATCACCCCGGCCAGCCCGCGGACCGGCAGGCGTTCGACGGAGGACTCGGTCTGCGGCATGTCCGCACTGAAACGGCTGAGGACCGCCTGTGTCAAGAAGATTCGACCGTGGCCGAATCCTGGCGGTTAAGCTCTGGGGATGGCGAGTAAGCCGGATGAGACGCGGGACGGGGTCGACCTGACCAATCTCGATCAGCCGTTGTTCGACGGGGCCGAGGCGACGAAGCGGGAGCTGGTCGACTACCTCGATGCGGTCCACGAGCGGATCCTGCCGGAGCTGCGGGAGCGGCCGTTGTCGGTGGTGCGGATCCGGCCGGGGCAGCCGAAATTCATGCAGAAAAACGTTCCCAAGTACACGCCGGACTGGGTGAAGACCGTGCAGGTGTGGGCGGAGGCATCGAAGCGGGAGGTGTCCTATGCCTTGTGCGACGACCGCCGGACGCTGTTGTGGCTCGCCAATCAACGCGCGGTCGAGTACCACCCGACGTTGATGCGCGCCGACCGCTGGGACCGGGTCACTCACCTCGTGCTGGACCTCGACCCGCCGGAGGGTGAGACGTTCACGATGGCGGTGCAGGCTGCGCTGCTCGTGCGGCAGGCACTCACCGACTCGGGGCTGTCCGGCGCTGTGAAGACGAGCGGTGCGAAGGGCGTGCACGTCATCGTTCCGATCGCCGACACTGTGACGATCGAGGACGCGGCGGCGGCGACGCGCGCGATCGCGGCGCGGACGGAGAAGCTCGATCCCTCGGTCGCGACCACGGCGTACATCAAGGAGGACCGGCACGGGAAGGTGTTCGTCGACTCCACGCGCTCCGGTGGAGCGACGGTCGTGGCGGCGTACAGTCCACGCGTCCGGCCGGGTACGACGGTGTCGTTCCCGGTGAGCTGGGACGAGTTGGAGAACGTGACGCCTCGCGACTTCACGGTTCGTACTGCGCCAGGTCTTCTCGGCGATGGCGATCCGTGGGCGGAGCAGTTGCCGGCGCCGCAGCAGGTCCCGGCCGACGTACTCGAGGAGGGTCGTGCGATTCCGGTCGCCCGGGTCGCGGCGATGCACGAGGGCAAGCGTCGCAAGCGCGCCCGCGAGGCGGAGCAGCAGAAGTCCGCCGATTGAAATCAGCTACTCAGGCGCGGTGGTCAGGTCGAGGGCGCGACGGCGGACCGCGGTGGACGGGTGGTTGCGGAGGGCAACCAGCAGAGCCCGCCATTCGGGCGACCAGCCCGCGCGCGGTGCCGCACTGCTGAGGACGGCGTGCGCGAGCAGCCCCGATGCGAGGTCGGGGGAGTGTACGAGCCCATCGGCCACGGGCATCAGGCTGTCCGGCTCGGGGCTGGTCGCTGCGAGGCGGCGGGCAACGAGTTCGGCAGCAGTCAACGCAGCCAGTGGGTCGTCTCCGACGGCCTCGAGAAGATCATGCGGGGCGCTACCCGTGCGGTCGGAGAGCACCAGGAGTTCGAGGCGGAGGTTGAGGAAGTCGGGTCCGGTCAGCTCCGCCGCAACGCCGGCCAACCGCTCGCGGACCTCCGACGATCGATGGCTGAACTGCGAAGACAGCTGGCCGACCAGCGAGGTCAGCCGTTGTCGCGCCGGATGATCCCGCTCCGGCGTCGCGTCGGCCAGCGACGGATCCGCCTCCAGGCGCACCAGCAGCCGAACGACCTCGACCAACGCGTCCAGCCCATCATCCGGGTTGTCAGCAACGATCGACACGAGCGCCGTGACCGCATCACCCCACACCCGGCTCCTCAGCGACAGCCGGCTGATGAAGTCGGCGCACACCCCCGCAGCGGCTGGGTTGTACGGCGCCCACTCCCGCAACGCCAGCAGGGCCGCCCCGACGACCTCCGGCTCGCTGCGAGTGGTCACAGCGATCAGCAGGTCGGCGTACCGCGACCGATACCCCACAGGTACGTCGTACGCGCGCCGGGCGGTCAGCGCCGCAGCCGTAGCAGGTGAGTCGTGAACCGCCTGCTCCAGCACAGCCCACGCCGCAGGGTCGTACAGCAAGTACTGCGACACAGTCCGCGCAATAGCCGCCCGCACATCGCGGTGCGCCCCGGACCACGCCTCTGTGAGTACTGCGCTCGCGCCTGGTGCGCGTAGCTCACCCAGCAGCCGCACTGCCTCTTTCCGCGAGGTGACCTTGACGCCGTCGGCAGTCAGCACCGGCTGCAGCAGCCCGGGCAGCCGGCTCGGCCGGACGTACCGCGCTGCCCGGCCAGCCGCGTAGACGGCAACCCGTGCTCGGTCGTCACCAGCATGTGCCAGCAGCAACGGGATGACAGCATCCGGCCGCTCGGTCCACGACAGTGCGCTCAGCGCTGCCTCTTGCAGCAGTACGTCGGAACTCTCCAGGAACACGTCCAACGCTGCCCGCCCTGCCACGGGAACTCGGCCGAGCGTCTTCACGGCCCGCGCCCGGTACCACTCGGGCATGCGCTCGTCACGGGCCACACCGACCAGCAACTCGGCGTACCGTGCCTGCTGGCGCGGCAGCCACCGCTGAAGCGCCTGGCTCGACACCTCCCACGCAGCACTGTTCCGGTCGAACCGCCGGATGCGATCGGCCGCAGCGAGCACAGGATCGAGCAGGTCGGTGCGGAGCTCGGTCACCACCCACCAGACCGGGAACCAGCGAGCCATGCGGACATCGCGCGCAATGATCCGCTCGACCCGTTCCTGTCGCGTCGCGGGTTCGTCCAGCCAGTACCTGCAGCCCTGGTTGACCGTGTTCTCCTGGTTCGACCAGACCGCCTGCTCCAGCACGTCCTGCAGCGGTTCCAGCGACCACGCCCGGCGACCGAACGCGGCCGCGACCGCAATGGCCAGCCCGAATTCGTTCCGCTTCGCCGCCGCATCGACGCTCGGCCGCAGTACGTCGTACACCTCGACCTCGCGACCACGTGGGAGGCCCGTGACCAGCCCGTACAGGCTGAGCGAGCCCCTGTTCGCGGACAATCGCCCGTGCGCCTGCAGGCCCCACTCCAGCACGCCGAGCTGGTTGTCGACGGCGCCGTGCACGACTGCGCGCTCGGCCAGCTCAGTCAGGGCAGACCGTGTCGCGTAGGAGGTGTCGCGTGCCTCGAGAGCGTCGGACAGCAGCCGGTCCAACGACGACGTCAACGCATCGGTCAACAGTGAAGGCGGCAGAGCAGCAACCGCCCGTACCGCGTCGTACCGCACGGTGTCCTGGTCGTTGCGAACACGTCCAGCCGTCCACGTGACGGCCTGTACGACCTGGTCCGGCCTCCTGGCGTACCCAGCCGACCGGATGACCGCTTGGTGCACAGAGCCCCGCACCGCAGCGTTGGGATCCCGTACGTCGCGTTCGAGCAGCTCGAACGCCTCGTCGTACGGGAGGTGTGCTGTGAGCTCACGTCGTACTGAAGCGTCCTCACGGATCGCAGGAAGCGACAGCATCCGCCGCGCCTGCTCGACCCGCTCTTGGCGTGGCAGTACGTCCAACAGGTCGGAGCCGAGACGTGCTTGCCCAAGGTCCACGTGCCGTGTGACGCCAGCGAACACCAAAGCCCGCCGCGACGGCGGCAGTGCAGCCAGCAGTGCGGACAGCTGCGGCCACAGGATCCGGCCAAGTCTGATCAGTGAGTCGTCGGAGTACCTGTGCAGCCGGCGCCGGAACGCCGGTGTCAGCGCCCGCCACACCACCCGGCGCCGGTCAGGTGCAAGCAACAGCTCCAGCACACCATCCGGGTCCCTGTCGGTCAGTGGCCCGATGATGTCGAGTACTGCAACCGGCAGGTCGTGCGCCGGCACCGCCTCCTTGATCAGCGCCAGCGCTGCATCCGGCAGGTGGTCCAGCGCAGCAGTGACGCCGTGACCGACGCCCTGCCACCACTCGTCACGAGCAGGGAGCGTCGCACGGGCAAACTCGAGCACCTGGTCCGGATGGTGCTTGGCCAGCGCCCGCCAGCCACCAGGGCTCACGCAGTACGCCAGCTCGGGCAGCAGCCGTGCCACCGTCGCGTGATCGGTTGCGCCGAGCAGACCGGTCGCCGCGACGTCGCCCCACCGCGCCCGGTGCTCGTCGATCAGCCGTACGGCGAGATGCTCCCGCCGCTGCCGCCGTACCAGCGCCACCAGTTTCGTCCGCCGCGCCGCTGGAGCGTCGTCGTACAGGATCCGCAGATCGTCGTCACTCACCGGTACGCCGCGACTGACCGCCGCCAGCGCCCGCGTCTGCACCGCGGGCTCCGGGTCCCGCAGCATCCGGCCGACGTACGCCGTGTCGCGGGTGATCTCGGCGAGCTGCAATCCGAGGAGGCGTTCGAACGCACCGCCCTGTGCGAGCTCACCGAGCAGCCCGACCAGCTCCGGCGCCCGGTCGGCGAGCAGCCGGACGCGGCGCCCTGAGGAGAGTCCGTCGATCGATCGCAGCAACTCCGGCAGACGCATAGCCCCATCCTGCCCAATGGGTGGTGTCAGTGGCTTACGCGTCGGCCGCAAGCTTCAGTTCGGCGAACGCCGCGGTCAGCTTGGGCAGCGTGAAGTGGGCGTTCAGTCCGCTCGGGTTCGGCAGGATCCAGACCCGGGTGGTGCCTATCGTCCGGTCCTGCCTGCCGACTGACGCCGTACGTTCCCCGAAGGCATCCCGGTACGCCGTCACGCCGAGCACCGCCAGCCACTCGGGACGGCCGTCGAGCACCTTCTTCACCAGGTTCTCCCCACCGGCCAGGTACTCCGCGCGGGACAACTCGGCCGCCTTCGCGGAGGGCCGGTCGACGACGTTGGTGATCCCGAGCCGGAGGGCCAACAGCTCCTGCTGTTCGGCGGGTTTGAGCTGTCGTGGCGTGAAGCCGCTCAGGTGCAAGGCCGGCCAGAAGCGGTTGCCCGGTCGCGCGAAGTGATGCCCGGTCGCCGCGGACATCAGCCCCGGGTTGATCCCGCAGAACAACACCCGCAAACCGGGCGCGATCACATCCGCAATGCCGTCCACGCCTGAACCCTAACCTGTCAACCCAGGGTTGACGACTGATCATCGTCAACCTAGGGTTGACGACATGACTCCTGGACCTGATCTGCAGCAGCTCATCACCACGATCAAGGCCGACGCCGGCAGCGACGACGAGCTCGAGCAGCTCGCCACCGCCGCGGCGACGATCAGCGAACTCACGACCACCGGCGACGCCGCCCTCGGGTTCTTCGTCGACCGCGCCCGCGGCGCCGGCAAGTCCTGGGTGGAGATCAGCGCCGTCCTCGGCGTCAGCAAGCAGGCCGCCCACAAGCGCTTCGCCGACTCCTGGACCGCCCGGCCCGCATTCGAGCGCTACACCCAGCGCGCCCGCGCCGTCGTCCGGGCGGCCGCCGGTGTCGCCGCCGAGCGCAACCACGACTTCGTCGGCACCGAGCACCTGCTGCTCGCGCTGTACAAGCAGCCCGACTCGATCGCGACCAAGATCCTCGTCGAGCACGGCATCACGGAGGACTCGGTCCGCGAGGCCGTGGCGGCGCTGAGCCCGGCCCGCGAGCGGACCGGCGAACCGTTGAGCCTCGACCCCGAGAACCCGCCGTACACGCGCCGCGCGGCGCACGTCCTGCAGGGCGCCGCGGGAGAGGCGCTGACGCTGGGTCACAACTACGTCGGCACCGAGCACCTCCTGCTCGCCTTCTACCGCGACCAGGCCGGTGTCGCGACGAAGGTCCTGCTCGAGCAAGGCCTGGACGAGGCCACTGCGTGGACCGATATCCGTGCCGCCCTGGAGGCCTTCAGCAAGTAGGTTTGAACGCATGCCTGACTGGTCTGCGCGGTTGAACGAGTTGGCGGTGGCAGCCGAGGTCCCCGGGGCGGTGCTCGGGATCTGGTACGACGGCGAGACCACGATCGCGCCGTACGGCCTCCTGAACCGTGCGGCCGGGACCGAGACCACCGCCGACTCGTTGTTCCAGATCGGCTCGATCAGCAAGTCCTGGACGGCGTCGATGATCGTCCAGCTGGCCGCCGAGGGTCGCCTCGGCCTCGACGACCCGATCGTCAAACTGTTGCCTGAGGCACCTGTCGACCCGCGAATCACGATCCGGCAGCTGCTGACCCACACCAGCGGCATCGACGGCGACCTGTTCACCGACACCGGGCGCGGCGACGACTGCCTGCAGCGGTACGTCGCTCTGCTCGCCGGCGTCGACCAGCTCTTCGAGCCCGGTACGGCGTACTCGTACTGCAACGCCGGCTTCGTCCTGCTCGGCCGCCTGATCGAAGTACTCGACGGCCGCAGTTGGGACGAGTCGTTGAAGGCCCGGCTGGTCGAGCCACTCGGCCTGACGCACACGGTCACGCTTCCGGAAGAGGCGATCCTCGAACGCGCCGCGGTCGGCCACCTGGCAGCGGACGGCGCCCGAGTGAAGACCTGGCAGCTCCCGCGCAGCATCGGCCCCGCCGGGACGATCACCGCGAGCGCCGGCGACGTCCTCGAATTCGCCCGGATGCACCTGACCGACGAGCGGTACGCCGCGATGCAGGAGCCGCAGGTACCGTTCGCCGCCGGGATCGGAGGCTTCGTCGACCTCGGTCTCACGTGGCGGATCTACGACTGGGACGGCCGCCGGCTGTTCGGTCACGACGGGTCGACGATCTCGCAGCTCGCCTTCCTGCGGATCGATCCGGAGACACGGCTGATCATGTGCCTGCTGACCAACTCCGGCAACGGCACCCGCCTGTTCGAGCCGTTGGCGACCGAGGTGTTCCAGCACTTCGCCGGCGTCGGTCATCCGGCTCCGCCGCAACCCGCCGGCGGTCCGGTCGACGGACGTCACGCGGGTCGCTACGAGCGGACCAGCGTGCGGCTCGACGTCACCCTGCGCGACGACCGTCTCGTGATGGTCGAGCAGGCCACGGGGGACAGGCTGGCGTTCGCCGAGGAGCCGGTGCACGAGTACGAGTTGTTGCCGGCCGAGCCGCTCGACGGGGACCATTTCGTCACCCGCTACTCACCGGAGCACCCGTGGTTGCCGGTGACGTTCACGCCGGCCCACCTGTTCACCTCGGGACGAGTCACGCCCAGGCGTTGAGATAAACCGCGTGCACTTTGGGGTGAGCGAGCTAACGTCGCATCTGTGACTAGTGCACCTGCTGAACTTCCCCGTAAGGCTGGTGACCTCCGGGCCGCCGGACATCTTCCCCGGTCGATCAAGGCCGAGATCCGTGACAACCTGCTGAAAGAACTCCGGGCCGGGCGTGATCCCTGGCCCGGCATCGTCGGATTCACCCGCACGGTGATCCCGCAACTCGAACGCGCCCTGCTCGCGGGCCACGACGTCGTACTGCTCGGTGAGCGTGGTCAGGGCAAGACCCGGCTGCTGCGCACGCTGGTCGGCCTGCTCGACGAGTGGACCCCGGTGATCGAGGGCGCCGAGCTGCCCGAGCACCCGCTCGACCCGATCACGCCGGCCTCGCGCCGACGGGCCGCCGAACTTGGCGACGACCTCCCGGTCGCGTGGCTGCACCGCGATCTGCGGTACGCCGAGAAGCTCGCTACGCCCGACACGAGTGTCGGTGACCTGATCGGCGACGTGGACCCGGTGAAGGTTGCCGAGGGCCGCAGCCTCGGCGACCCGGAGACCATCCACTTCGGGCTGGTCCCGCGGGCGCACCGCGGCATCGTCGCGATCAACGAGCTGCCGGACCTCGCCGAGCGGATCCAGGTCGCGTTGCTGAACGTGATGGAGGAGCGCGACATCCAGGTCCGCGGGTACACGCTCCGGCTGCCGCTCGACGTGTTGCTGGTGGCAACGGCCAACCCCGAGGACTACACCAACCGCGGCCGGATCATCACGCCGCTCAAGGACCGGTTCGGCGCTGAGGTCCGGACCCACTACCCGCTCGACATCGACGCCGAGGTGGACGTGATCCGGCAGGAGGCCGAGTTCACCGCCGAGGTCGGCGAGCCGCTGCTGGAGGTGCTGGCCCGGTTCGTCCGGCACCTGCGCGAGTCGACGTCGATCGACCAGCGCTCCGGTGTCTCCGCGCGGTTCGCGGTCGCCGCGGCCGAGACGATCGCGGCCGCCGCGCTGCGCCGTTCCGCGATCACCGGTGAGGAGCCTGCCGTCGCGCGACCGGTCGACCTGGAGGCAGTGCCCGCCGTACTGCGGGGCAAGCTCGAGTTCGAGCCGGGTGAGGAAGGGCGCGAGATCGAGCTGCTCGAGTACCTGCTGCGGCGGTCGGTGGCCGACACGGCGCGCGAGCGGTTCGCCGGGCTCGACCTGACCCCGCTGGCCCATGCTGTTGCCGACGGCAACCTTGTGACGACGGGGGAGCGGGTGCCCGGCCGGGAGGTGCTGTCGGCGCTGCCCGAGCTACCGGTGCTGCACGACGTCGCCGCCCGCGCCGGCGTGGACGCCGACGACTCACCGGGCCGGATCGCGGCCGCTGTCGAACTCGCCCTGGAGATGCTCTACCTCTCGAAACGCGTGGCAAAGGACGCCGACAACGACACGACGGTCTACGGAGCCTGACCATGTCGTGGATTCCGGAAGGCTGGTCGTACGGGCCGTGGCACGACGGGCCGGATCCGCTGCAGGCGCCGGTGGACCTGCGGGACGCGCTGGACGAGATCGGCCGGGACGTGATGAACGGGTCGTCGCCGCGGTCCGCGCTGGAGGAGATGCTCCGGCGCGGCACCCGGAACACCCAGGGCCTGGACGACCTGACCCGCCGGCTGTGGGAGCGCCGCCGCGAGATCCAGCGGCGGCACAACCTCGACGGCACGCTCCAGGACGTCCAGCGGCTGCTCGACGAAGCGCTGGAGGCCGAGCGGCGCGAACTGTTCCCGAACCCGTCCGACGACGCCCGCTTCAAGGAGGCCGAGCTCGACGCGCTGCCGTCGGGTACCGCGGCCGCCGTACGAGAGCTGGCCAACTACCAGTGGGAGTCGTCGGAGGCGCGGCAGAAGTACGAGGAGATTCGTGAGCTGCTCGGCCGCGAGCTGCTCGGGTCGCGGTTCGAGGGCATGAAGGAGGCGCTGCAGCAGACCACGCCGGAGGACGTCGAGCGGATCAACGAGATGCTCACGGACCTGAACGCGCTGCTCGCCGCGCACGCCCAGGGGCGTCCCGACGTACCGCAGATGTTCGACGAGTTCATGGCCGAGCACGGCGAGTTCTTCCCCGAGAACCCGCAGAACGTCGAGGAGCTGATCGACGCGCTGGCGCAACGGGCGGCCGCGGCGCAGCGGATGCTGAACTCGATGACGCCCGAGCAACGCGCCGAGTTGATGGAGCTGTCGCAGCAGGCGTTCGGCAACGCGCAGCTGTCCCAGCAGCTGTCCCAGCTCGACGCCCAGTTGCAGGCGCTGCGGCCGGGGGAGGACTGGTACTCCTCGGAGCGGATGAGCGGTGACGATCCGCTCGGCCTCGCCGAGGGTGCGCAGGCGATGTCCGACCTGGCCGAGCTGGACGCGCTGGCCGAGCAACTCGCGCAGTCGTACCCGGGGGCGCGGCTGGAGGACATCGACCTCGAGGCGCTGACCCGGCAGCTGGGTGACGAGGCGACGGTCGACGCCCGCCGGCTGTCCGAGCTGGAGCGGCAACTGCGCGACCAGGGGCTGATCGAGCGGGCGCCCGACGGTTCGCTGCAGTTGTCGCCGAAGGCGCTCCGGCAGCTCGGTCAGACGGCGTTGGCCGACGTACTGCGGACCGCGCGCGGATCGGGTGAACGTGACGCCGCCAACGCCGGTGCGGCTGGTGAGCTGAGCGGATCGACCCGGCCGTGGCAGTTCGGGGACACCCAGCCGTGGGACGTGCCGCGGACCGTGCGGAACGCGGTACTGCGGACCTCGTCACGGTCGGGCTCCGTCAAGCTCGACGTCGCGGACGTGGAGATCGCCGAAACCGAGCACCGGGCGCGGGCCGCCGTCGCGTTGCTGGTCGACACGTCCTGGTCGATGGTGCAGGAGGGCCGCTGGCTGCCGATGAAGCGGACGGCGCTCGCGCTGCATCAGCTGATCTCGACGCGATACCGCAACGACGCACTGCAGCTGATCACGTTCGGGCGGTACGCCGGGGTCGTCGAACTGCCGCAGCTGATCGGGATGGAAGGCACCTGGGAGCAGGGCACCAACGCGCACCACGCGCTGCTGCTCGCCGGCCGGCATCTGCGCCGGCACCCGGACGCGCAACCCGTCGTACTGATGGTCACCGACGGCGAGCCGACCGCGCACCTGGAACCGGACGGGACGGCCGAGTTCTCGTACCCGCCGGAGCCGGCCACGCTCCGCAAGACGATCTTCGAGGTCGACCGGCTCGCCAAGCTCGGCGCCTCGCTGACCGTCTTCCGCCTGGGCGACGACCCGCGGCTGAACGCGTTCGTCGACCTGCTCGCCCGCCGCAGCGGCGGCCGGGTCCTCGCACCGGACGCCGACGGCCTCGGCGCCGCGGTGGTCGGCGACTACCTCCGCACCCGGCGCAAGCTGTAGCACCTCGCAGCACCTCGCAGCACCCAGCGGGACCTCGGACATCGGTCAGATGTCGGAGGTCCCGTTCTGCTGTCCGGGGCGCCGCGGAAGGGACCTTCGGCGCGATGACGCGGTCCTTTCGACCGGTCCGTCGGCGTCCGGATGCTGATTGGCTGGGAATCGTTGGAGAGGTGTTCGATTGTCTCGCGTTGTCAACGCTGTAAGGGTTTTCCGGCCTGCATGTTGTGGGAAGGGTCACGTCGGCATCGTGAGACCAGTGTTTCAACTGGACTGGTTTTCGGGCTTACTCTGAAAGCACGCCCCCGCCGCCGTTGCCGACGGGCCAGCGGCCTACTTAGCCGCGCCTGAAAACACCCACCTGCAACCCAGGGAGTGACCGTGCCGAAACTCGTCTACGACTTCGCCGAAGGCAACAAGGACATGAAGGAGCTGCTCGGCGGCAAGGGGGCGAACCTGGCCGAGATGACCAACCTCGGCCTGCCGGTACCACCCGGATTCACCATCACCACCGACGCCTGCCGCGCGTACCTGGAGACCGGCGCGGTGCCGGCCGAGCTCGCCGACGAGATCGACCACCACGTGCACCTGCTCGAGCGGAAGATGGGAAAGAAGCTCGGCCAGGCCGACGACCCGCTGCTGGTCTCAGTCCGTTCGGGCGCGGCTGCCTCGATGCCCGGAATGATGGAAACCGTGCTGAACGTCGGCCTGAACGACGACTCGGTGAACGGGCTGGCGCATCAGTCCGGCAACCCGCGGTTCGCCTGGGACGCGTACCGGCGGCTGATCCAGATGTTCGGCAAGACAGTGCTCGACATCGACGGTGAGGTCTTCGAGGACGCGCTCGACGCGGCCAAGAAGGCGAAGGGCGCGCGCACCGACCTCGACCTGGACGCCGCCGACCTGAAGGCACTCGTCGAGACGTTCAAGCGAGCCGTCCACGAGCAGACCGGACGGGAGTTCCCGCAGGACCCGCGTACCCAGATGGACCTCGCGATCGAGGCCGTGTTCGGTTCGTGGAACGCCGAGCGCGCGGTTCTGTACCGCCGTCAGGAGCGCATCGACGGGAGCCTCGGGACCGCCGTCAACATCTGCTCGATGGTCTTCGGCAACCTCGGCATGGACTCCGGCACCGGCGTCGCGTTCACCCGCGACCCCGCGACCGGCCAGCAGGGCGTGTACGGCGACTACCTGCAGAACGCGCAGGGCGAGGACGTCGTCGCGGGCATCCGCAACACGGTCCCGCTCGCCGATCTCGAGCAGATCGACAAGACGTCGTACGACGCGCTGATGAAGATCATGGCCACTCTCGAGGGGCACTACCGCGACCTGTGTGACATCGAGTTCACGGTCGAGCGCGGAAAGCTGTGGATGCTGCAGACCCGGGTCGGCAAGCGGACCGCGGCGGCGGCGTTCCGGATCGCGACCAGCCTGGTCGACGAGGGCGTGATCGACACCGACGAGGCGTTGCGGCGGGTCAAGGGCGCGCAGCTCGCGCAGTTGATGTTCCCGCGGTTCGACGCGGACGCGGACAAGCAGCTGATCAGCACCGGCATCGCGGCGTCGCCCGGTGCGGCGGTCGGCAAGGTCGTCTTCACCTCGGCCGCGGCGGTCGAGGCGGCCGACCGCGGCGAGAAGGTGATCCTGGTCCGCCGCGAGACGAACCCGGACGACCTGCACGGGATGATCGCGGCGCAAGGCATCCTGACCAGCCGCGGCGGCAAGACCTCGCACGCGGCCGTGGTCGCCCGCGGCATGGGGAAGACCTGCGTCTGCGGTGCGGAGGAACTCGACGTGAATGTCGCCCAGGGCACCATCAAGGTGAACGGCACCGTGATCGAGGCCGGTGAGCTGATCTCGATCGACGGCACCACGGGCGAGGTGTTCCGCGGCGAGGTACCGGTCGTACCGTCGCCGGTCGTGCGGTACTTCGAGGGCACGCTGGCGCCGGACGCGGGCGACGACCTGGTCGCGTCCGTACACCGGCTGATCACGCACGCGGACGAGGTCCGGCGGCTCGGCACCCGGACGAACGCCGACACCGCCGAGGACGCGGCGCGCGCCCGGCGGTTCGGCGCCGAGGGGATCGGGCTCTGCCGGACCGAGCACATGTTCCTCGGCGAGCGGCGGGAAGCCGTCGAGCGGCTGATCCTCGCGGACAACGACGCGGATCGCGAGGCGGCGCTGGCGGAGCTGGAACCGCTGCAGCGTGGGGACTTCCTGGAGCTGCTGGACGCGATGGACGGGCTGCCGGTGACGATCCGGCTGATCGACCCGCCGCTGCACGAGTTCCTGCCGTCGATGGAGGAGCTCGCGGTGAAGGTCGCGGTCGCGCGCGAGCGGGGTTCGGCCTCGGACCACGACGAGAAGCTGCTCGCGGCGGTCGAGCGGCTGCACGAACAGAACCCGATGCTCGGGCTGCGCGGCGTACGGCTCGGGCTGGTGATCCCGGGGCTGTTCGCGATGCAGGTACGGGCGATCGCCTCGGCGGCGGTCGAGCTCCGGAAGCAGGGTAAGGACCCGCGGCCGGAGATCATGATCCCGCTGGTCGGCGCCGTCCAGGAGCTGCACCTGGTGCGCGACGAGGTCGAGCGGGTACTGGCGGAGGTCGGCGTACAGGTGCCGATCGGGACGATGATCGAGCTGCCGCGGGCCGCGGTGATCGCGGACCAGATCGCGGAGGCGGCGGACTTCTTCTCGTTCGGTACGAACGACCTGACGCAGACCACCTGGGGCTTCAGCCGGGACGACGTCGAGGGCGCGTTCTTCTCGCGGTACCTGGAGAAGGGGATCTTCGCGGTGTCGCCGTTCGAGTCCATCGACCGCGAAGGCGTCGGCGCGCTGGTCCGCACCGGCGTCGAGCGTGGCCGGGCGACCAAGCCGGACCTCAAGGTCGGCGTCTGCGGCGAACACGGCGGTGACCCGGACAGCATCCACTTCTTCCACGAGGTGGGCCTCGACTATGTGTCGTGCTCGCCGTTCCGTATTCCGGTGGCCCGGTTGGAGGCCGGCCGGGCAGCATTGGACGGGTGAGCAGACAGACTCTCCGGCAGACCTTCGGCGAGGACGCGGAGCTGTACGACCGCGTCCGTCCGGCCTACCCGCGCGAGCTCTTCGACGACCTCGCGCGGGCGGTCGGCCCGCACCCGCGTGTCCTGGAGATCGGCCCCGGTACCGGCCAGGCGACCGCCGCCATGGTCGCCCGCGGCTGGAACATCACCGCCGTCGAACTCAGTCCAGCGCTCGCGGACGTCCTGCGGCGGAAGTACCCGGCGATCGAGGTGATCGTCGCGGACTTCGACACGTGGGAGTTGCCGACGGGGGAGTACGACCTCGTCCTGTCCGCCACCGCCTTCCATTGGCTCGACCCGGCCACCCGGGTCGCGCGATGTGCCGGCCTGCTACGGCCGGGCGGCGCGCTCGCGGTCGTCTCCACCCACCACGTCGCCGGCGGTTCGGAGCAGTTCTTCACCGACGTGCAGACCTGCTACGCCGAGTTCACCGACGACCCGGCGGCCGAGCCGCTGACCGCCGCGGACGACGTACCGGAAGATCCCGCGGGACTGGCGGACAGCGGTCTCTTCGAGTCTGTGGAATCCCGCGGCTACGTCTGGGACGCGACCTACACGACCGCCGGATATCTCGAACTTCTGTCGTCGTACTCGGGTCATCGGGCCTTGACAACCGAGCGGCGTGACGGTCTGTACGACTGCATCGGCGCCCTCATCGACGCCGCCGGCGGTTCGGTCACGAAGCGTTACCTGAACCAACTAATTGTAGGAATTTGTCCTCACCAACCCCTTGCCTAGCGGTGCACGGGCTGGTCAGAATATCCGGGCGGGAAGGGAGTTCGCTCGTCGACTTTCGGGTCTGACCTGAACCGGCCGCTGTGGCGGCTCGCGACTCCCTTACCCGCACCAAATCTTCTTGCGTACAAGGGCGTTGTAGGCTTCTGACCATGGCCCAATTTGTCGTGCAGCTGCGCTTCGACGTGTCCGAGACCGACCGCCGGCTGGAGGTCCGCCCGGCGCACCGCGACTACCTCGCGTCCCTCCGCGAAGCGGGCAAGCTGGTCGCCGCCGGGCCGTTCACGGACGGCACCGGCGCGCTGCTCGTGTACGACGTCGCCGACGAGGCCGAGCTCCGCGACATCCTCGCGAAGGACCCGTACACCCCGGCCGGCGTCTACGAGCTCGCCACCCTCGCCGAATGGCAGTCCCTCTTCCCGTTCAGCTAAAGCCCCGCAAGCAGCGCGAGCGTCTTCGTCCAGCCCTGGAGTAGTGCGGACTCGTCGGCGGCGCGGGTGCCGCCGAGTTCCATGCGTTCGCCGGTGAGCGGGTGGATCTCCGCGGTGCCGAGCGGCAGGTACGGCGCGCCGCCGACGACGTGCCCGGCGCCCTGGACGACCACGGCCTCGTGCGGGTCCCGCAGGTGCGCGTCGTCGAGCTCCCGCATGATCCGCTGCGCGCTCAGTCGCGACTCCCACAGCAGGTCGTCGGACCCGGCCACCGCGAGCACGGGACCGTTCACCCCGTCGACCGGGATCGGGACGAACTCGACCGGCTTGCCCTGGTACGTCCACGCGTACCCGTCCGGCCGCGGATACGAGCTCGTGGCCGTCGCGCCCGGCGCGAAAAGTACCGTGCCGTGGATCAGCTCCGGGAAGTGGTCCGCGACGAGCAGCGCGGCCTCGGTGCCGTACGACGTACCGATCACGACGACCCGCCCCGGATCGACCCCGGGCTGCCGCGCGAGCCACCGGGCCCCGGAGGCGAGGTACTCGATCGGGATGTTGCGCAACTCGTCCGGCACCCCCGGCGCATGGAAGTACGCCAACGCCAGCACGGGATACCCGTGCGACGCCAGCTGGACCGCGCTCAACGTCGCCGGCACACCGCCTTCGGAGCCACCGAGCAGCAGTACGGCGGGATGCTTGCCGGCGTCCGGTTTCGGGGCGATGTACAAGCCGGTGAGCTTGTCCCGCGCCATCGTGAGCGCCTTGGTCGTCACCCCGTCCGCCATCCACCGCCGCGTCAGCGTCGTCGCCGCGACCCGCTTGCCCTTGCGGGTGACGAAGACGTCGAGATGTTCGACCGGCCGCCCGTTCTCGAGCGGAGGCACGAACACCTGCACGTCCGGATCCCCGTCCTCCGGATCCAACGACCAGAACAGCCCCATCCCGTCGACGGCCTGATAACTCCCACCCGACGGCTTCGCGTGGTCGAGGTCGACCGTCCCGCGGCCGTCGGCGGTGAACGTCGCCTCGCCGTGCCACTTCTTCCCCTTGCGATCCACGGCTTCGGCCCCGATCTGGACAGGCTTGCCGGCGGGCACTCCGGTCACCTTGAGATGCACCGCCTGATCGGCGAGCGCGTCCGCCCGATCAACCGTGACAGCAACGTGCCCGGACCCACCGGACGAGCATCCGGCCAGCAGCAGGCAGGCGCCGATCAGGAGCGGTATGGACCGATTCACCACTCCAGGATGGCACCCGGTGGAGTCGCTTCGAGACGGTTCGAAGCCTCAGGCGTCGGCGCCTTCGAGGTTCAGGTGGTCCACGTACGCCCAGAGCCAGACGAGGGGAGCGAGGACGAGTTCGGGTTCGTCGTCCTCGTCGGCGATGAACAGCATCGAGCCCTCGCCGTTGGTGATGTCCTCGCAGACCGCCTCACACATCTCGAGCGCGATGTCGAACGGGAGCAGCCGTGGGCCGTTCTCCCAGCGGGGCTCGGGGAGGGGGAGGACCGGCGCCTCGTCGGTGCCTTCCAGCTCGACGGAGACCTTCTGCAGCTCCTCGTACAGGTCGAACGAGATCAGCCCGGCGAGGGGCCGGCCGTCCAGGCCGATCAGGTACGGGTCGTCGGTGCCGTCGCGGAACGCGTCCCGGATGTCCGGCAGCGCCGCCTTCAGATCGGACGCCTCGAGGTACGGCGCTTCGTCCGGCTCCTCGTCCGCCTCCGCCTGGACCAGCCCGCTGCGCATCTGGTCGAACTGGTGCAGCAGGTCGTTCAGCTCGTCGTACGCGCCGCCGCCCGGGGCCTTCTGGGCCCGGGCCTCCAGGTCGCGCAGGTGCTCGACGAGGTCGTCCTCGAAGTGCAGTTCGTACCGGGGCAGGCCGGGCTCGCGGCCCGCGTTCAGCTGGGCGACGATCTGCGTGGACACCGGCCCGATCCGCTCCGCCAGTACTTCGAGCGGAGTGGTCGGCTTCTCCTCGTCGTCGTGCGCACAGGAGTCGTCGTCGTGCTTCCCGCCGCCCTCCAGCGCGAGCAGCACCTGGAACGCCTCGAACGACAGCAGCGCCGCGGTCGCCATCGTCCCGTCGCCGATCAGCATCAACGGGTTCCCGCCGGCCTCGGTGCGGCGTACGTGGTCCTGCATCAGCGTCGCGGCCTGCTCGACGTTCACCTGGCTGGCCAGCGAGGACAGCCCGTGGTCGGTGTCCACGCCGAGCAGCTCGACGAGGCGCTCGGAGCTCATGTCGAAGTTCGAGCGCAGGTAGTACCGCAGCCAGCCGGCGTCGACCGGGTTGCCGAGCAGCTCCGCGATCCGGGCCCGGAAGTCGGCCAGGTCGGCGATCGCCAGCACGACGAGCACCGGCTGGTCGCCGTCGCCGATCACCAGCGGGCGGGTGTCGCCGTTGTGGAACCCCTCGATCACCTGGTGCAGGCTGTCCGCGGCTGCTTCCAGCGGCCAGGACTCCGCCTCGAACTCGTTGACCACCGCGGCGGAGGTGTCGTCGGGCATCTGCTGGTCCTCTCCGGGGTGCGGCGGGAGTTGGGGGTAACTGTAGGCTGCCGGCGTTTCACCAGGTGACACGGGTCCTGAACGGCGGCGGCGTGACGTTCGCTACGCTCGTACCGGCGGGTCGAAGAAGCCGTATCTCACATGTGAGATATGGTCCGGGGTATGACCGACGACTACCTGAGCCGCATCGGAAACCTCATCCGGGACGCGCGCAAGCACCGCGGCTGGACGCAGACGCAACTCGCGGAAGTGCTGAACACCAGCCAGAGTGCCGTGAACAGGATCGAGAAGGGTCATCAGAACCTCACCCTCGAGATGCTCGCCCGGATCGGCGAGGCGCTCGACTCCGAAATTGTCTCTCTCGGCGGCGGCCCGGTCCACCTCCGAGTGGTCGGCGGCCGCCGGTTGTCCGGCTCGATCGACGTCAAGTCGAGCAAGAACGCCGGTGTCGCGCTGCTCTGCGCCAGCCTGCTGAACAAGGGCCGGACGACGCTCCGCAAGGTCGCCCGCATCGAAGAGGTGAACCGGCTGCTCGAGGTGCTGAACTCGATCGGCGTGAAGACCACCTGGCTGAACGACGCCGGTGACCTGGAGATCGTGCCACCGGCACACCTCGACCTGCAGTCGATGGACGCCGACGCGGCCCGCCGTACCCGGTCGATCATCATGTTCCTCGGGCCGCTGCTGCACCGCGAGGACGCGTTCGAGCTGCCGTACGCCGGCGGCTGCGACCTCGGGACCCGGACCGTCGAGCCGCACATGACCGCGCTCCGCCCGTTCGGCCTCGAGGTGAAGGCGACCGGCGGGCAGTACCACGCGCTGGTGAACCGGGCGATCGCGCCGGGCAAGCCGATCGTGCTGACCGAGCGCGGCGACACCGTGACCGAGAACGCGATCATGGCCGCCGCCCGGTTCGACGGCGTCACGGTGATCCGGAACGCCAGCCCGAACTACATGGTCCAGGACCTGTGCTTCTACCTCGACCTGCTCGGCGTGAAGATCGACGGCATCGGTACCACGACGCTCACCGTGCACGGCAAGGCGGACATCGACGTCGACGTGGACTACGCGCCGTCCGAGGACCCGATCGAGGCGATGAGCCTGCTCACCGCGGCGATCGTCACCAAGTCCGAGATCACCATCCGCCGGGCGCCGGTCGAGTTCCTCGAGATCGAGCTCGCGCTGCTCGAGGAGATGGGGCTCGACTACGACCGCAGTACGGAGTACCTGGCCGAGAACGGCCGGACCCGGCTGGTGGACCTGACCACCCGGCCGTCGAAGCTGCACGCGCCGATCGACAAGATCCACCCGATGCCGTTCCCGGGGCTGAACATCGACAACCTGCCGTTCTTCGCGGTGATCGCGGCGACCGCGACCGGGCAGACGCTGATCCACGACTGGGTGTACGAGAACCG
>DASXXB010000027.1:0-30342 GCA_036503355.1 Kribbella sp.
CGCACAGCTGGGGGAACTGCTCGGCCACGTGCGCGACCGGGCAGTGGTGCTGGCAGAGCTGGGCGCCGTGGCCCGCCTCCGCCGTCGAGGCGGCGTACCCGTCGGCCGTCAGGGCCTGCGCGAGCACCTCCGCCTTCTTGCTCTCCGGAGCCTGCGCGAGCAGGTCCCGGTACCGCTCCTCCACCTCGGCGACCCGGCGGCGCGCGAACTCCGCCACCGCGTCGTCACCGCCGGCCTCGGCGATGAACCGCATCGCGGTCGTCGCGAGGTCGTCGTACGCCTGATGGAAGGCGTGCCGTCCGGTGTCGGTCAGCACGAACACCTTCGCGGGGCGGCCGCGGCCACGCGGGCCGTAGACGCGCTCCTCGCGGGATTCCACCAGGCCCTCGTCGAGCAGGTGGTCCAGGTGCCGGCGGACCGCCGCCGGGGTCAGCTCGAGCCGCTCCGCCAGCACCGCGGCGCTGGACGGGCCGTTGGTCAGGATCGAGCGTGCGACCCTGTCCCTGGTGGACTCGTCCCGCGCGGCGCCTTGGACGGCTCCGGTGGTCGCAGGAGTTTTCACAACATCAGTGTCGCGTAATTCCCCGGGCCCTTCAAATAAGGCTCCCCTTACCGCTCGGCGTCCGCAGGCGGGAGGCGTGAGCGAGGTCACTCCCCTCCTCACAACCCCGAGCGGAGCGAGGGTTTGTTCTTCTCCTCACAACCCCGAGCGGAGCGAGGGCTTGTTCTTCTCCTCACAACCCCGAGCGGAGCGAGGGTTTGTTCTTCCAGTTCTCTATGCTGCGTTACGTGCCAGTCGCGGTGGAGATCGACAAGCTCGTCGTACGGTACGGCGAGAAGACCGCGGTCGACGGTCTCAGTCTCACCGTAGCCGCCGGCGCGGTGACGGCCGTGCTCGGCCCGAACGGTGCCGGCAAAACCACGACCGTGGAGACCTGTGAGGGTTTCCGGCGCCCGGACTCGGGCCGCGTCCGGGTCCTCGGCCTGGACCCGCTCGCCGACCACGACGAGCTGATGCCGAAGATCGGCGTGATGCTCCAGGAGGGCGGCGCCTGGTCGGGCGTCCGGGCGGTCGAGATGCTCAGGTACGTCGCGACACTGCACACCCACCCGCTCGACGTTCCCGCGCTGGTGGAGCGGCTGGACCTGGGCAGTTGCGGGCGGACGCCCTACCGCAGGCTCTCCGGTGGGCAGAAGCAGCGGCTGTCGTTCGCGCTGGCGATCGTGGGCCGGCCGGAGATCGCGTTCCTGGACGAGCCGACGACCGGGCTGGACCCCCACGGACGGCGCGAGATCTGGCAGCTGATCCGGGACCTGCGCGGCGACGGCGTCACCGTCGTACTGACGACGCACGCGATGGACGAGGCCGAGCAACTGTCGGACCAGGTGCACGTCGTGTCGGCCGGTCAGGTGATCGCGTCCGGCACGCCCGACGAGCTGACCCAGCACCACACGAAGTCCCTCGAAGACGTCTTCCTCGAACTGACCGCGCCGAAGCGGGAGTCCTGATGACCAGCGCCGAAGCCGCCACCTACGCTCCGCGCCCCGGTAGCGCGCCCTGGCCGCGCAAGGTGCTGGCGCACACCCGGATGGAGTTCAAGCTCCTCGTCCGCAACGGAGAGCAGTTGCTGCTCGCGCTGGTGATCCCGCTCGGGCTGCTGCTCCTGCTCGGCGGCACCGGCCTCGGCGAACGCCTGCCGCTCGGCAGCGGACGACCCATCGACGAGGCGGTCCCGCGGGTGCTCGCGCTCGCCGTACTGTCGTCCTCGTTCACGTCGCTGGCGATCGCGACCGGTTTCGAGCGCCGGTACGGCGTGATCAAGCGCCTCGGCGCCTCACCGCTGTCCCGCACCGGTCTGCTGGCGGGCAAGATCGGCGCGGTCCTGATCGTCCAACTGATCCAGCTCGCCGTCCTGATCGGTGCCGGGTTCGCGCTCGGCTGGAAACCGGCCGGCGGCGCCGAGGCCGTCTTCGGCGTGATCCTCACCATCCTCTGCGGTACGGCGGCCTTCGCGTCGCTGGGTCTGCTGATGGCCGGCGTACTGCGGGCGGAGGCGACGCTCGCCGCAGCCAACCTGCTGTACTTGTTGCTGCTGGTCGGTGGCGCGATCATGACCCCGGTCGACGAGTACCCGGCCGGCATGCAGGGCGTCGTACGGCTGCTGCCGAGCGCGGCGCTGGCGAGCGGGATCACCCACTCGACCGTCGAGGGCGTGATCCCCTGGGCCGCCGCGCTGTCGCTTGCACTCTGGGCCGGCGTCCTCGGCTACCTGGTCTCCCGAACCTTCAAATGGGACTGACCTTTAGAGTGTGCCGGTGATGACGACGGAGACCCCACCCCTGGAGAGCGAGCCGGTCAGCAGGTTCTGGCGGCTGGTGCCCGAGCCGAGCCTGGACGCCGTCCGGCGCTGGGGCTGGGCGTCGGTGGTGGTGAACATCGGCATCGTGGTGACCGGCGGCCTGGTGCGGCTGACCGGCTCCGGCCTCGGCTGCCCGACCTGGCCGTCGTGCACCGACGACTCCTACGTCCCGCACGCCGCGCTCGGCATCCACGGCGCGATCGAGTTCACCAACCGGATGCTCGGGTTCGTGGTCGCGATCGTCGCGATCCTCACCTGGCTGGTCGTGATGCGCTACCGCCCGGTCCGGCGGGACCTGCGCCGGCTCGCGACGGCGGCCGCGCTCGGAGTGCCGCTGCAGGGCGTGATCGGCGGCATCAGCGTGCTCACCGGGCTGAACCCGTGGATCGTCTCGGCACACTTCCTGGTCTCGCCGGTCATCATCACGCTGACGGTCTCGATGATGCGCCGCTCGCGTACCAGCCCGTATCCGCACACTCCCCCAGTGGTGCGCGCGCTGGCAACCGCCTCGGTGGTGGCGGTCTGGCTGACCGTTGCCCTCGGCACCGTCGTCACCGGCGCCGGTCCGCACTCGGGCGATCCGGAGACCGGCCGCAACGGGTTCGACCCGGAGCTGGTCAGCCAGTTGCACGCCGACATCGTGTTCGGCCTGCTCGGGATCACGATCGCGCTGGTGATCGCGACCCGGGTGACCGCCACGTCACGCACGCTGCGCAAGCTCGCCGCCTGGCTGCTCGCCGTCGAACTGCTCCAGGGCGCCGTCGGCTTCACGCAGTACTTCACCGGCCTGCCCTGGGGCGTCGTACTCGTCCACATGTTCCTGGCCGGCCTCCTGATCGCCCTCGTCACCGCCGTCTACGGCGAACGCGGGACGCCCGCAACGTAGATCCGGCAACTGTCGCCGGATCCACGTTGCGTCGCAGGCGGTGCGTCAGCGGCGCGTCAGCGTGACCGCGACCGGCGTGACGTCGTACGGCGTATCTGTCGTGAACGCCAGCCGAGCCTCGTACTTTCCGGCCGTGGAGGTGGCTGCAGCGTCGAACCGCAGTTGTACCGTCACCGAACGTCCCGGCGGAACGGTGATCTGCGTACGGTCGGCCGACAACCAACCCACGTCCGCGCCGAGAACGCATGCGTCCTGACCGGACAGGTACTCGGCGAACGGCGTCGCGGTGAAGCCCCCGATCGAGCCGCCGATCCTGCTGAGTCCACAGGCCGCACCGCCACGGAACATGCTGTACGTCGCGTTCGGAAGCGCCGACCAGGCACCGGTCGCCGGATCGAACTGGACGGCCTGGTTGGTGATTTCGCCGGCGGTGATGCCGCCGACCAGCTGGAGCTTGCCGCCGCTGCCGGAGTACGCCATGCCCCAGGCGGGATACGGCATGTCGGCGATCCGCGTCCAGCTGTCCGAATCGGGCTTGTACCGGTACGCACTCGCGACCGGGAACTCGTGCCACGGGTCGTCGAGCAGCGGCACGAGACCACCGGCACAGATCAATCCATCACCCGAACCCGTACACCCCGGCATCACAACGTGTTCCGGGTACGCCGCGATCCGCGTCCACGTGTTGCTACCGGCGTCGTACCGGTACGTGGAAGTTGTCTCCGTGCACGCCTCCGACTCACAACCGCCGACGACGTACAGGGCGCCACCGACGACCGCCCCCGCCGCCGTGCTGCTCGGCATCGGGAGGTCGGCCACGCGCGACCAGTGGTTCTTCGCCGGGTCGTAGACGTACGTGGTCGAACTCAGGTTGCCCTGCGCGTCCCAGCCACCGGCGACGTACAGCTTGCCGCCCACGAATCCACCGACCGCGCTCTCCCGGGGCTCGGGCAGATCCGCGATCCGCCGCCACGACCCGACCGTCCGGTCGTAGGCGTACCCGGCGCCGGTCAGGCCGGAGTCGGTCGCGCCGCTGACCGAATAGACCACTGCGTCGTTCTCGGCGACGACATTGTCCATGATCGGTGTCGGGTAGTCCGGTAGTTGCGACCACGCCGGGTTGGTCGATGCGTCACGCGACGGTACCGGGTTGTGCCCGCCCGGATACCGCTTCGCGAACGACAGCGCGGACGCATCCACCTTCGCCCGCCGCAACGGCGCACCGGGAGCCGTCGCCCGGTGATGACCGTCGGCCGCCGTGAACCCGCGGTCCTGCTCGACGAGCGATACCTGAGCGGCCTTGGTGCCGTGGTTGGTGAGCGTGATCGATCGGGGCCCGATCGGCCCCTTGCCGGCGTGCACCGAGATCGTCGACGACGACGCGGTCACGCGGCCCGCCTCGAGCGACCAATCGAGCCTGGTCGTTCGGTGCGCGACGACCCGTGTCCTGTTCGTCGCCTCGGCGTACCGCCGCCCAGTCGCAGTGAGCGCAAGGTCGCCGGTGGGAGCGAACAACCAGTAGTAGCCGTCCTCGACCTGTGCGTCGTCGGACGTCGTGTGACTCACCGCCGGAGTGGTACCACCGGCGACGTTCACACCGGTCAGCGCGGCACCGGTGTTGTGATCGCGGACGATGCCTGCCACGACCCCACCCGGTACCGGCTCGCACGACCGGGTCCCGACGTACACCTCGTCGAGCTCCCAGTAGTTGTCGGCCGCCCCGGTGAAGCGGAACCGCACCCGGACATCGGACTTGTGCGCGGCCTGCGGGAGCGGCACCTCGACGTGTCCCTTGACGAAGGCGTCCGGCGCCCGCCAGACGTTCTGCCAGGTCGTCCCGCCGTCGAGGCTCAGGTCGACGACGCCATCCTGCTCGCCGAACCCGTAGTCGTAGTAGTAGGTGTCGAAGCCGACAACCGGCTGGGCAACGTCCGACAGGTCCGCGACCGGGCTGACCAGACTCGTGTCATGACGATCGACCGGCGATGCCCAGTTGTCGACGATGGCGAACTGCCCGCCGGCGCCGGTGAGGTTGCCCTTGGCACCGGGATCGTCGAATGTCCAGGTCTTGCCGCTGCCCGCGTCGTCGGTCACCTGCCAGCCGTCCTGCGCCGCCGGCCATCCCTCGAAGCCGGTTCCGGCGCCGTGGAACGCGTACCCGTACCCGGCGGCCGCGCAGCTCGACGCGTCCACCTGCAGCGCGACATCGCGCTGCAATGAACCCTTTCCGTTGTCCACGACGACCTTGGCGTCGGCGGCCTGGTAGCCAGGCCGGCCGGCTGCCTCGACGTGCAACTGGTAGGTCGCCCCGACCGGCAGCTCCACGCTGTAACGGCCGGTGAACGGGTCCGTGTGCACAGCACCGTCCGGGTACCCGTCGATGGAGATCTTGGCGTACATCGGCCAGCCCTGACCGGATCCGTCGGTGACGGCGCCACTGACCGTACGACGCGCCAGCGCTGTCAGGGCAAAGTTCTTGGACACCGATGCGCCCGCGGCAACGGTGACCCGATCGAGTGTCACATCGGCGTACCCGAACTTCGACGCGACGACCCGGTAGGTGCCCGCGGCCAGTGCGACGCGGTAACGGCCGGACTTGTCGACGACCGCGCGGGTGCGATAGCCCGTCTCGTCGGTGAACGTGACGGTCGCACCGTCGAGCGGGTGGTTCCGCGTCTGCACCGAGCCCGAGGCCCAACCGTAGGACCCGAGCGTCAAGGCGGACACACCGTTGGGCGTGCCAACACCGGTCGGCCCGTCCCAGCCGGCTCGCGCTGTGCAGCGTACGTCGCCACAGGAACCGTCGGCGCCTTCGGTGACGTCGTTCACCGGGGTGCCTTGGCGATACAGGTAGGTGACCGGATCACTCCCCGGAACGGGGGTGCCCGCCAGGGCGTACATCGCGGCCACCAGCGGTGCGGACAGCGAGGTACCGCCGTACTGCGCCCATCCGTCCTGTCCAAGGGTGTTGTAGACCGCGAGCCCCGTCTCCGGGTCGGCGACGGCGGCCACATCGGCGGTCGCCCGCGTGTCGGGACAGCCGGTGTCGAGGCCGTCCTGGTACTCGGGGCGCGGCTCGTAGAGCGAGCAACCGCTGCCGCCGTCCGCCCACGCCGCCTCGTGCCAACCGCGCGCCGTCGAGTCGTCCCGGGTCAGCGTCGTACCTCCGACCGAGACCACGTTCGGCGAGGTGGCCGGGTAGCTCTGGACGTTGCCGTGATCGCCGGACGACACGGTGACGGCGATACCTGGGTGGTCGTAGTAGTGGTCGTAGTACGTCTCGAACGGCAGCTCACCGTCGATGCCGTAGGAGTTCGAGATCGCCACAGCGCCCAGGGACGCGGCGGTGTCGACAGCCTGACCGAGACTCGCCGAGCTGTTGCTGTCCGCCTGGACGAGCAGGATGTGGCAGTCCGGGCAGGCCGAGGAGACCGCATCCAGGTCGAGAGCCGTCTCGATGGACCAGCCGGCATCCTCTTGCGGGTACTCCGTCCCGCCGCGCTGGTCGACCTTCCGGAAGCAGCCGCTGTCCGTCGTACACGGCGGCAGACCGTAGTGCGCCCGGAACACGGCCAGATCGGATTCGGCGTTCTCGTAGCCGAAGGCGTCGACGATCGCCACAGTCCGCCCGTCGCCGCCGTCGGGCAGGGCGTACGCCGCTTTGATGTCGGTCGGCCCCAGCGAGCCGGGGAGCGGCCCAGCCGTGCGCTGCGCCAGCCCGCCATGATCGGCGGCCCGCCCGACCGCGTAGCAGCGCGCCAGCGGCGTGGAGCCGTCGGCGGCCGTCTCGGCGACGTTGCACCCGGCCGGTACCGTGCGACTTCCCCGCGGACCGCCCACCGTTGGGCTGCCCGATGTTGGGCTGCCCACCGTTGGACTGCTCGCCGTTGGGTTGCCGGCTGCGACCGCCTCCGGGGGCGCCACGGCCGAGACTGTCACCGCGGACGTCACCAAGGCAGCGATCGCGGTCAGGACCACCGCGAAAGTCCGGATGGTTCGGCCAGGTCTTGTCATCGCGCCCTTACGTCTTCTTCTCGTGCGTTGCACGCCTCACCCCTCGCTCACTGTCCGGCGGGACATTCCCGTCGGCTTGTCCTGCTCACAACCAGCCCGCTCGCGCGGCGTGCAGACCGGCCTGGAAGCGCGTCTCGGCCCCCGAGGCCGCCATCAGCGCCGAGATGCGCCGTCGCGTAGTTCGATAACTCCAGCCGAGGTGCCGCGCGATCGCCTGGTCCTTCATCCCGCTGGCGAGCAGCACCAGGACACGCCGATCGTTCTCGGTCGGCTCGAACGTGCCGTCCTCCTGGGCGCCGCGCAGCGAACCGGGCGCGGTCAACGGCGTCGCGTGCTGCCACAGCTGATCGAAGACCAGCAGCAGGACGTCGAGCAGGCTGCACGGGTGCACGACGATCGCACTCGCGATGTCGCCCTGGTCGATGGACAGCGGGATGAACGCCGTCCGGCGGTCGAAGGTCGCCAGCTTCAACGGCAGTTCGGAGGTGACCCGGGCCTGCTCGCCCGCGGCGACATACCGCAGGATCGCGGTCACCGCGTTCGGCGCCTGTTCCAGGGCGGCCCGGTCGTAGATCGCCTTACAGGTCACGCCCCTGGCCAGCACCTCGAACTCGACGTCGTTGGTGTCCGGCCCGGTCGCCGCCGCGTACGGCGGAGTGTCCAGTACCTGCACCTCATCGGTGGCAGCGCGCTGGAGCTGGTCGAAGCGGCTCAGCACCGCGTCGGCGCCGCTCACGATCTCGATCAGTTCGGTCGGACCGGTACTGCGGCCCGAGCGGAAGTCGTCGACCCAGGCCGTCGCGAGCGCCCGGATCCGCTCGAGTTCGGACTCGTGCCGCCGTACCAGTGCCTCGATTGCCGCGTCCGGTGCCACCGGCAACAACTGGGACGCCGGCATCGGCGACCGCGTGATCGGCCCGGCCTGCGTGCGCTGCGAGGACACCACGTCGCCTCCCTGATGGTGCGCCGGGACTTGCCGCCCCAGGCTCGGCCCGTAGCAGTCTCGTCAGCGTCACATCAGGGTGTCCAGCACCTTCTCTGGCCTACCTGGGCCACGGCCAGAACTGGCCATTCGGTGCCGCACGACATCGGGGCGCCACGGCGTGGCGCCCCGATGGTCACAACCTGCTGTTACCAGTTCACAACCTTGTAGACCGCGCCCGGACCGAAGACCGGGCCGGCGACGTACAGCTGGCCCCAGTGGTTGAAGGCCGTGCCGCCTGGCAGGTTCAGCTGCCCCTTGACCAGTTCCCGCTTGTAGCCGGCGCGGTGGCCCCTGCCCGGGTACTGCAGGAACAGCGCACCGATGGTCGGGCCACCCGACTCGAAGGCGAGCCAGCTGGCCGTGTCGAGCTCGACGACCGCGAGAGTGCCGTGCGGACCGCCGGCCAGGTCGACGATCGACGTGTAGCCGTCGGCGTACCGCTTGCAGTTGCCCTTGTTCGGCTTGAGCGGGTCGCACACCGCGCCCACCGACCCCGGCCTGATCCGCCAGATCTCCGACGTGCCCGGCGTCGCCGGGAAGCCTCGGAGCTCACCGACGTACCAGTAGCCGTCAGAGCCGACGGTCACCGACGTGGCAACCGCTTCGGCGACGAACGGCGTACCGGCCGGCGGCGCCTGGTCACCGAGACCGGCCGGGACCTTGACGGTCCGCGGCTTCAACCGCGCGACGGTCTTGATGTGGCCGTTCGGCCAGACCCTCAGCAGGTCGTTGTTCGCGGCATCGGACACCAGCACCGTGCCGTCGTTCAGGGCCGCGACGCCGAACGGGTTGGACTCCGTCGGCGAGTCGGCCTGGTTGTACGGGTCGGGGTCGTGCGACTGGTACTTCCCGATGTCGGCGACCACGACCGGCGACTTGCCCGGCCGCAAGCGGAACAGGGTCGCGCCGCCCGGTGGGGTGTCGCCCTCCGGACCGCCACCGCCGGTCAGGGCGTACGTCGTACCCCACTTGTTCGTGTCGATGGCCGGCGCGAAGCCGCCCGGGACCTGGCCGAGCTTCCAGGTCTTGTGGCCGTCGGTCGCGTACACCGATCCGTCGGTGACGCTGTAGATGACCTTGTTCTTGTACGTCGAAACGCCGCGCGGCCCGTCCAGGCCTGTTGCCACCGGCTTCAGACTCGAGTGGTGATTGCCACCGGCCTCGGCCTGCCCGGCGACCAGGACGGAACCGGCCAAGGCGAGTGCCGCGAGCGCGGCGATGCGTGTTCGTACCCCCATAGATATTTCCCCCTGAAGCTGCGTCTCCCCAGGTGTGGATCCCCCTCCACAGACGACCCCATCGCAGCATCAGATCACGATAAGGTCAACGGGAGAACGCGTTGCACCTGCGTCACAACGCTCAGTGCAGGAGCGGATCGATGGCCGCGGCAATGAACAGCAGCGCCAGATAGATGTTCGAGAAGTGGAACAGCCGCATCGGGCGCAGGGCCGCGCCGTCCGCGCCGGTGTGGGCCCGGAGCAACAAGCGGCGGGCCTCGCGCAGGAACACGAAGCCGAGCACGATCGCGGCCAGGGGGTACACGAAACCGGTGCCGGCGATCGGCCAGAGCGCGATCGACGTGAGCACCATCACCACGGAGTACGCCATGATCTGCCGCGCGGTCGCGACCGGGGTGGCCACCACCGGCAGCATCGGTACGTCGACCGAGGCGTAGTCCTCGCGGTACCGCATCGCGAGCGACCAGGTGTGCGGCGGCGTCCAGAAGAACACCACGCCGAACAGCACGATCGGGGTCCAGGCCAGCTCGCCGGTGACCGCGGTCCAGCCGATCAGGGTCGGGAAGCAGCCGGCGATGCCACCCCAGACGATGTTCTGCACGGTCCGGCGCTTGAGCACCATCGTGTAGCCGAAGACGTAGAACAGGTTCGCCGCCAGCGCCAGGCCGGAGGACAGCCAGTTCACGAAGAAGCCGAGCTCGAGGGTGGCCAGCACCCCGAGCACGACGCCGAAGATCGTCGCCGAGCGCGGGCTGACCGCGTGCCGCGGCAGCGGGCGGCGCCGGGTCCGGCGCATCTGCTCGTCGATGTCGCGGTCCAGCACGCAGTTGATCGTGTTCGCGCTGCCGGAGGCGAGGATGCCGCCGATCAGCGTCGCCACCACGACCTCGAGCCCGGGCACTCCCCCGGCGGCCAGGAACATCACCGGCACCGTGGTGATCAGCAGCAGCTCGATGATGCGCGGCTTGGTCAGACCGACGTACGCCTTCACCACGTCGCGCACCGACGGAGTCACCGTTGCAGCTGATACAGCGGTAGCGTCCGGCAGCGGCGTCGGGTACGACGTCGTCGCGGCGGGACGCGGGTCGACGGCCGTCACGAACACCTCGAACAATCTGGGTTGACGCCGGATCACCGGCGCTGACGGTTCAGCAGTCTACGACGGCCCGTAGGAGGGTTCTGCCACCCCCCTCACATACAGCGCGCCGGTCGGGGAACAGCCATGGTCGGCGAACGGTTGACAAACAGTTGAGCGGTGCGCAACAGAGCGAGTCGGTCGCAGTAGGCTCACCCTGAGGCAGCACCAGTGACCATCGAGAGGAGCGCCGCCGGCGTGACGGAGAAGACCAGCCCAAAGCTTGAATGGACCGAGCTCGACCAGCGCGCGGTCGACACCGTGCGGGTGCTCGCGATGGATGCGGTCGAGAAGGTCGGGAACGGACACCCCGGTACGGCGATGAGCCTGGCGCCGGCGGCGTACCTGCTGTTCCAGAAGGTGATGCGGCACAATCCGGCGGACCCGCACTGGGCCGGCCGCGACCGCTTCGTCCTGTCCGCGGGGCACTCGAGCCTGACCCTGTACATCCAGCTGTACCTGGCCGGTTTCGGCCTCGAACTGGACGACCTGAAGGCGCTGCGGACCTGGGGCAGCAAGACTCCGGGCCACCCGGAGTACCGGCACACCCCCGGCGTCGAGACCACCACCGGCCCGCTCGGCCAGGGGGTCGGCAACGCGGTCGGCATGGCGATGGCGGCCCGCCGCGAGCGCGGCCTGCTCGACCCGGAGGCGCCGAAGGGCGAGAGCCTGTTCGACCACGACATCTACGTGATCGCCTCCGACGGTGACCTCGAGGAAGGCGTCTCGGCCGAGGCCTCGTCGCTGGCCGGGCACCAGAAGCTCGGCAACCTGACGGTGATCTACGACGCGAACAAGATCTCCATCGAGGACAACACCGACATCGCGTTCTCCGAGGACGTGGCCGCCCGCTACGCGGCGTACGGCTGGCACGTCCAGGACGTCGACTGGACCAACGGCGGGACGGGCTACGAGGAGAACGTCCAGGCGCTGTACGACGCGATCGAGGCGGCCAAGGCGGTCACCGACAAGCCGAGCTTCATCCGGCTGCACACGATCATCGGCTGGCCCGCGCCGAACAAGCAGAACACCGGCAAGATCCACGGCTCGGCGCTCGGCGGCGACGAGGTCGCGGCGACCAAGAAGGTGCTCGGCTGGGACCCGGAGCAGACGTTCCAGGTGGCCGACGACGTGATCGCGCACACCCGCAAGGCGCGCGAGCGCGGCCAGGCCCTGCAGGACGAGTGGAACACCGGTTTCGAGGCCTGGAAGTCCGCGAACGGCGAGCGCGCCGCGCTGCTGGACCGGCTGTCGAAGCGTGAGCTGCCGACCGGCTGGAAGGACGCGCTGCCGAGCTGGGAGGCCGACGCGAAGGGCGTCGCGACCCGCGCCGCCTCGGGTGACGTGCTGACCAAGCTGGCGCCGGAGCTGCCCGAGCTGTGGGGCGGTTCGGCCGACCTGGCCGGCTCGAACAACACCACCCCGAAGGGCCAGCCGTCCTTCATCCCGCCGGAGTTCGCCACCAAGGAGTTCCAGGGCGACGAGTACGGCCGGGTCCTGCACTTCGGCATCCGCGAGCACGCGATGGGCGCGGTCCTGAACGGCATCACCCTGCACGGCCTGACCCGTCCGTACGGCGGCACGTTCCTGGTCTTCTCCGACTACATGCGCCCATCGGTCCGGCTGGCCGCGCTGATGAAGCTGCCGGTCACCTACGTCTGGACGCACGACTCGATCGGCCTCGGCGAGGACGGCCCGACGCACCAGCCGATCGAGCACCTGTCGGCGCTCCGCGCGATCCCAGGCCTGGACGTCGTCCGCCCGGGTGACGCGAACGAGACCGCCGCCGCGTGAGCGACGATCCTGGAGCACACCGACCGCCCGGCCGGCCTCGCGCTGACCCGGCAGAACGTGCCGACGTTCCCGCGCGGTACGGACGGGTTCGCCACCACCGAGAACGTCCACAAGGGCGGCTACGTGCTGCTCGACACCGACGGCACGCCGGACGTGGTGCTGATCGGCACCGGTTCCGAGCTGCAGATCGCCGTCGAGGCGCGCGCCAAGCTGGCCGAGGAGGGCGTGAAGGCCCGCGTGGTCTCGATGGTGTCCCGCGAGTGGTTCGACGAGCAGGACGACGCGTACCGCGAGTCGGTCATCCCGGCGGACGTGCGGGCCCGGGTCTCGGTCGAGGCCGGGATCGCGCAGAGCTGGCACGACATCGTCGGCGACGCCGGCCGCTGCGTGAGCCTGGAGCACTACGGCGCCTCGGCGGCGTACCAGACGCTGTACGACGAGTTCGGCATCACCACTCCTGCGGTCGTCCAGGCCGCCAAGGACAGCATCGCGGCGGCCGCGAAGATCAGCGGCCCCGGCGTTCCCCCCAAGCGCGCCGCCGCCGGACCGGTCGGGCCGGCGGACGCGGGCCAGGCCGGTGGCGGCCAGGTCGCCGCGGCCCACTGAGACATCCACAACAGAAGATTCCGGAAGAAGGCATCGGAAATGAACGATCGCTTGAAAGCACTCGCCGACGCGGGTGTCTCCATCTGGCTCGACGACCTGTCCCGCGTGCGGCTGACCAGCGGCAGCCTGCAGGCGCTGATCGAGGACAAGCACGTGGTCGGCGTGACCACGAACCCGACGATCTTCGCCAAGGCCATCTCGGACGCCGACGCGTACGCCGAGAAGGTCTCGCGCCTGGCCGCGCAGGGCGTGTCCACCGACGAGGCGATCCGGGTCATCACCACCGATGACGTCCGCGACGCCGCCGACCTGTTCAAGCCGCTGTACGACGACACCGAGGGCCAGGACGGCCGGGTCTCGATCGAGGTCGAGCCGACGCTGGCGCACGACACCGCGAAGACGGTCGAGCAGGCCAAGCAGCTGTGGGACGCCGTCGGCCGCGAGAACGTGTTCGTGAAGATCCCGGCGACCAAGGCGGGTCTGCCGGCGATCACCCAGACGCTGGCCGCCGGGATCAGCGTGAACGTGACGCTGATCTTCTCCCTCGAGCGCTACAAGGCGGTCGCGGACGCGTTCCTGAGCGGCCTGGAGCAGGCGGTCGAGAACGGCGTCGACGTCACCAAGATGGCCAGCGTCGCGTCGTTCTTCGTCAGCCGGGTGGACACCGAGGTGGACAAGCGCCTCGACGCGATCGGCACCGACGAGGCAAAGGCGCTGAAGGGCAAGGCCGCGATCGCCAACGCGCGGCTCGCCTTCCAGGCGTACGAGGAGATCTTCGACACCGACCGCTGGCGCGAGCTGGAGACCGCCGGCGCGAAGCCGCAGCGCCCGCTGTGGGCGTCCACCGGGACCAAGGACCCGTCGTACTCCCCCACGCTGTACGTCGACAACCTGGTCACCAAGGGCGTGGTGAACACGATGCCCGAGGCAACCTTGAAGGCCGTCGAGGAGCACAGCGAGTTCTCCGGCGACACGGTCCGCGGCGACTACGCCGCAGACCGCAAGGTGATCGACGACCTGGAGCGGCTGGGCATCTCCTACGACGAGGTCGTGCAGCTGCTCGAGGACGAGGGCGTCTCGAAGTTCGACGCGTCCTGGTCGGAGCTGCAGGACACCGTCACCGCGGCGCTGAAGGGTGCCGCCAAGTGAGCACTCCCAAGGTGACCACCCACAACGGCGACTGGGCCGAGGTCGTCGACAAGCTGGTGGCCGAGAAGATCGCCTCCCGGATCGCCGCGAAGGACGCGACGATCTGGGGTCCGGAGGCCGAGCACGAGGCGTCGATCCGGCTCGGCTGGGTGGACCTGCACGAGACCTCGCGGCCGCTGCTGGCCGAGATCGAGGCGCTGCAGGCCGACCTGCGGTCCGAGGGCCTGGACCGGATCGTGCTGTCCGGCATGGGCGGCTCGTCGCTGGCGCCCGAGGTGATCACGCGGACGGCGGGCGTCGAGCTCGTCGTCCTGGACTCCACCGACCCGAGCGTCGTCAAGCGGGCCCTGGACGGGGACCTGTCGAAGACCGTGATCGTCGTGTCCAGCAAGTCCGGCGGCACGGTCGAGACCGACAGCCACCGGCGTACGTTCGCGAAGGCGTTCACCGACGCGGGCATCGACGCGGCCTCGCGGATCGTCGTGGTGACCGACCCGGGCTCGCCGTTCGAGAAGCTGTCGAAGGACGAGGGGTACCGCAAGACGTTCCTCGCCGACCCGAACATCGGCGGCCGGTACAGCGCGCTGACCGCGTTCGGCCTGGTGCCGTCCGGTCTGGCCGGCGCGGACATCGCCGAACTGCTCGACCAGGCGGCCGAGGCCGCTCCGGCGCTGCAGGCCGACTCGACCGACAACCCCGCCCTGTGGCTGGGTGCGGTGCTCGCGGCGAGCACCGGCCGGGACAAGGCGATCATCACCGCCGACGGATCCGACATCGTCGGCTTCCCGGACTGGGTCGAGCAGCTCATCGCCGAGAGCACCGGCAAGAACGGCACCGGCGTCCTGCCCGTCGCGGTCGAGGTCGGAGCTCCGGAGCTTCGCAGCGACGCGGCCGACCTGACCAACGCGCTGCTCGCGGACAAGCCGACCAGCGGTGTACCGACGGCGCTCACGTCGGGGTCGCTCGGTGGACAGATGCTGCTGTGGGAGACGGCGACGGCGGTCGCCGGGTACCTGCTCGGCATCAACCCGTTCGACCAGCCCGACGTGGAGAGCGCGAAGAAGGCCGCCCGTGGCCTGCTCGACGCGCAGCCGGAGCCGGAGGCCGCGGCCTTCACCGAGGGCGCTGTCGAGGTTCGCGGGTCCGAGGGCCTGCTCGACGGTGTCGACTCGCTGCAGGGTGCCGTCGAGGCGCTGCTCGGCAAGCTCGACGACAAGGGGTACGTCGCGGTGATGGCCTACCTCGACTCCGAGCGGGACGCCGACCTGGTCGCGGTGCGACCGGCGCTGGCCACCAAGACGGGTCGCCCGACGACGTTCGGGTGGGGCCCGCGGTTCCTGCACTCGACCGGCCAGTACCACAAGGGCGGCCACCCGGAGGGTGTGTTCCTGCAGATCACCGGTGCGCACCCGACCGACGTGGAGATCCCGGACCGTCCGTTCACGTTCGGCACGCTGATCTCGGCGCAGGCCGCCGGTGACGCGAACGTACTGGCGGAGCGCGGTCGTCCGGTGCTGCGGCTGCACCTGACGGACGTCGCGAACGGCGTACAGCAGCTCCTGTCCCTGTTCAAGTAGTTCGACATACTCGGAGGGAAGCGCCCATGACCGCTGAGCTCGGGGAAGAGCCGGCCGGCCCGGTGAACCCGTTACGCGATCCGCAGGATCGGCGGCTGCCGAGGATCGCCGGGCCGTGTGGCCTGGTGATCTTCGGGGTCACCGGCGACCTGGCCCGGAAGAAGCTGATGCCGGCGGTCTACGACCTGGCGAACCGGGGGCTGCTGCCCCCGGGCTTCGCCCTGGTCGGGTTCGCCCGCCGGGACTACACCAACCAGGACTTCGCGCAGATCGTGCACGACTCGGTGAAGGAGCACGCGCGGACGCCGTTCCGTGAGGAGGTCTGGCAGCAGCTCGCCGAGGGCTTCCGGTTCGTGCCCGGCGACCTCACCGACGACGAGGCGTTCAAGCGGCTGCGGGAGACCGTCGACGAGCTCGACGTCACCCGCGGCACGGGCGGCAACCACGCGTTCTACCTGTCGATCCCGCCGGGCCTGTTCCCGGAGGTGGTCCGGCAGCTGTCCGAGCACGGGCTGACCGACGAGAAGCCCGGCTCGTGGCGGCGGGTCGTGATCGAGAAGCCGTTCGGTCACGACCTGAAGAGCGCCCGCGAGCTGAACCACGTGGTCGAGTCGGTGTTCCCGCCCGAGGCGGTCTTCCGGATCGACCACTACCTGGGCAAGGAGACGGTGCAGAACATCCTCGCGCTGCGGTTCGCGAACGCGATGTTCGAGCCGATCTGGAACAGCAACTACGTCGACCACGTGCAGATCACGATGGCCGAGGACATCGGCATCGGCGGCCGTGCGGGGTACTACGACGGCATCGGCGCCGCCCGGGACGTGATCCAGAACCATCTGCTCCAGCTGCTCGCGCTGATCGCGATGGAGGAGCCGGTGAGCTTCGACGCGTGGTCGCTGCGGCAAGAGAAGAAGAAGGTCCTGAACGCCGTCACGCTGCCCGAGCGGCTGGACCTGCACACCGCGCGGGGCCAGTACGCGGCCGGCTGGGCCGGTGGCGTGAAGGTGAAGGGTTACCTGCAGGAGGACGGCATCCCGTCGGACTCCGCGACCGAGACGTCCGCGGCGCTCCGCGTCGACGTCGACACCCGGCGCTGGGCAGGCGTCCCGTTCTACCTGCGGACCGGCAAGCGGCTCGGCCGCCGGGTCACCGAGGTCGCGGTGATGTTCAAGCGCGCGCCGCACCTGCCGTTCACCAAGACCGAGACCGAGGAGCTCGGGCAGAACGCTCTGGTCTTGCGGATCCAGCCCGACGAGGGCATCACGGTGCGGTTCGGTGCCAAGGTGCCCGGTACGTCGATGGAGATCCGCGACGTGAACATGGACTTCGCGTACGGCGGCTCGTTCACGGAGTCCTCCCCCGAGGCGTACGAACGGCTGATCCTCGACGTACTGCTCGGCGATCCGCCGCTGTTCCCGCAGCACACCGAGGTGGAGCTGGGCTGGAAGATCCTCGACCCGGTGCTCGACTACTGGGCCCGGCACGGCAAGCCGGAGCAGTACGACTCCGGCGACTGGGGCCCGGACTCGGCCCACGAGATGCTCGCCCGCGACGGACGTACCTGGAGGCGGCCATGATCATCGACCTGACCGGCACCACGTCGAGCGAGATCGCGTCGGCGCTGCTGAAGGCCCGCCGGAACGCCGGATCGCCGGCGATGGGCATGGTCGGCACGATCGTGGTCGTCGTCGACGAGGCGTCCCACCACGACGCGATGAAGGCCGCCAACGAGGCCGGCCGCGAGCACCCGTCGCGGGTGCTGGTGGCCATCCTGCGGCCCGGCAAGGGCGCGCCCGGCCTGGACGCCGAAGTACGCGTCGGTGAAGGCATTCCGGGTGAGGCGGTGCTGCTGCGGCTGCACGGCGAGCTGGCGAAGGTGCCGGAGTCCGTGATCACGCCGCTGCTGCTGCCGGACTCCCCCGTGATCGTGTGGTGGCCGGGCGGCGGGCCGCGGGTTCCGGCCGAGGATCCGCTGGGCAAGCTGGGCCGTCGGCGCGTGACCGACGCGGCGGCGACCCGGCGCGCGTCGATCGACTACACCGCGCGGGCCGAGGGGTACGCGCCGGGAGACACCGACTTCGCGTGGTCGCGGTTGACGCCGTGGCGGGCGCTGATGGCGGCCGCCCTCGATCAGTACCCGACGAAGGTGACCGGGGCCGAGGTCACCGCCGCCCGGGGCAACCCGAGCGCGGACCTGATGGCCGCCTGGCTGCAGTCGCGGCTGAAGGTGCCGGTGGAGCAGAAGAACTCGCGCGGTCCGGGCGTGACCGCCGTACGCCTGTTCACGCCGTCCGGGCCGATCGCGCTGACGCGGCCGGACGGTGCGGTCGCGACGTTCAGCGTGCCGGGTCAGCCGGATCGGCCGGTAGCGCTCAAGCGGCGTACGACGTCGGAGCTGCTGAGCGAGGAACTGCGGCGGCTCGACCCGGACGACGTGTACGCGAAGACGCTTGCCTGCATGGTGGAGCGGGACGCGATGCCGGCGGACGCGAAGAAGGTCGGGGCGACCGCGCGGAAGTCGACGGCCGCGAAGGTGACGGCTGCCGGGAAGAAGGTCGCCGAGCAGGGCGCTCCCGACGCAGCCCGGACGACCGCTTCGCCGAAGGCCGCATCGTCGAAGGCCGCATCGTCGAAGGCCGCACCGTCGAAGAAGGCCGCGTCCTCCAAGAAGGCTGCGTCGTCAAAGAAGGCTGCGTCGTCAAGGGCTGTGAAGTCGTCGGGCAAGAAGGTGGCGGTGAAGCGATGACGGTGGATCCGGAGCTGCTGATTCATTCCGATGCCGAGGACCTGGCGTTCTCGGTCGCGGCGCGGTTGATCACGGCGATCGCCGATGCCCAGAGCACCGGCGGCGTCGCACAGGTCGTGCTCACCGGTGGGCGGGTGGCCGCGCTGGTGTACGGCGCGGTCGCGGAGTCGCCGGCGCGGGTCGAGGTCGACTGGAAGCGGGTCGAGTTCTGGTGGGGCGACGAGCGGTTCCTGCCCTCCGGCGACCCCGAGCGGAACGAGACCCAGGCGCGCGACGCGTTGCTGTCGGCGCTCGACGTCGACCCCGCACGAGTGCATCCGATGCCGGCCGACACCGGGCAGACCGCGGAGGCAGCAGCGGCGGCGTACGCCGATGAACTGGCCGCGGCCGGCTCGCCGACTTTCGACGTACTGATGCTGGGGGTCGGTCCCGACGGGCATGTCGCCTCGCTGTTCCCCGGATATCCGCAGGTCGAGGTGACCGACGTGGCGGCGGTCGCCGTCCACGACTCCCCGAAGCCGCCGCCGACCCGCGTGTCGCTGACCCTGCCGCTGCTCGAGCGGGCCCGCGAGGTGTGGTTCGTGGTCTCCGGCGAGGACAAGGCCGAAGCCGTCGCGAAGGCTCTGGGCGAGGAAGACGTGCCCGCCGCCCGGCCGAAAGGCCAGAACCGCACGCTCTGGCTGCTCGACCAGGCCGCTGCGTCGAAGGTGTCGTAGTTCGGCCGACACCGCACCGTTGCGGTGACAGACTCGCGGCATGACCTTCCGTGAGTTGCATGCCGGCCAGTTCGTGATGCCGAACGCGTGGGACGCCGGGAGCGCGGTGCTGCTCGCAGCGGCCGGGTTCCCGGCGATCGCGACGACCAGCGCGGGCATCGCGTTCTCGCTGGCCAAGGGCGATCACACGCTGCCGGACGGTGCGCCGGCGGTGTCGCGGGAGGAGATGTTCGCGCGGGTCCGCGAGATCACGGCGGCCGTCGGCGTACCGGTGAACGGGGATCTCGAGGACGGGTACGGCGCTGCGCCGTCGCAGGTCGCCGAGACGATCACGCTGGCCCGCGAAGCGGGGCTCGCGGGCGGGAACATCGAGGACTACGACGGGCGCGAACTGTACGACGCCTCGCTCGCGGTGGAGCGCATCGTCGCGGCCCGGGAGGCGGCCGGACCGTCGTTCGTGCTGACCGCGCGGACCGACGGGCAATTGCTCCGGGCACCGACCTCACTGGCCGACTCGATCGAGCGGGCGAACCTGTTCCGGGACGCCGGCGCCGACTGCCTGTACGTTCCGGGCGTCAACGACCTGAAGACGATCCGCACGCTGGTCGAAGAGATCGACGGCCCGTTGAATGTGGTGATCGGCCTCGGTACGTCGACGTTGATGGTCCCCGACCTGCAATCCGCAGGCGTAACCCGGATCAGCCTCGGCGGCTCCATCGCCCGTGCCGCTCTGGGTTTCATCCGTCGCAGCGCAGAAGAGCTCGCGACCAGGGGCACGATCACGTTCGCCGCAGACCAGATCCCACAAGCCGAGCTGAACACTCTGTTCGCACAGTCACCCAAGAACTGACACTCGGGCGTCACTCTGCACCTTGACGTATTCCGATATGGGAATACGATGGCTGCCATGGCACGAGCAGCGACGACGTCAGACGCGTTCAACGCGATCGCGGAGCCGCAGCGGCGGGACATCCTGGCGCTGCTGCGGGCGGGTGAGCGGCCGGTCACGGACCTGGCCAAGGAACTCGGGATGAGTCAGCCGGGGGCGTCGAAGCACCTGCGGGTGCTCCGGGAGGTGGGGCTGGTGCGGGTCCGAGGGGCCGGCAAGCAGCGCCTGTACGGGCTGGATGCCCGCGGGCTGCGGCCGGTGCACGAGTGGGTCGGCGGGTTCGAGCGGTTCTGGAACGAGAGTTTCGACCGGCTGGACACGTACGTGCAGGACCTCAAGGAGAACCGACAGGAGGATTGAGTGATGGCAGCGGCAAGGCAGGACCTGCAGGCTTCGGCAACAGCCGATCGGGAGATCGTGATCTCCCGCATCATCGACGCCCCACGGGACCTGGTGTTCGAGGCGTTCACCGAAGTCCGGCACCTGTCGCGGTGGTGGGGTCCGGAGGGGTTCACCACGACCACACGGTCCTTCGAGTTCCGTGAGGGCGGCGAGTGGGTGTTCGTGCTGCACGGACCGGACGGGACGGACTATCCCGAGTGGATCCGCTGGTTGCGGATCGCTCCGTCGGAGCAGATCGCGCTGCTGCACGGTGAGTTCCGTGACGACCCGAACGCCTTCGAGTCGGTCATCACCTTCGCGCCGGACCACGACGCGACCCGGATCGAGATGCGCACGGTGTTCCCCACGAAGCAACTGCGCGACGAGGCAGTCGAGAAGTACCACGCGGTCGAGGGCGGGACGCAGACCCTGGACAACCTGGCTGCCTACGTCATCGCGAAGCGGGCGGAGGGCTGATGGCCGGCACGGTGTTCTTCGCCCTGGCGATGTCGCTGGACGGATTCGTCGCACCCGAGTCGCACGCCGCCGCGGTGCGCGCCATGGACAGCTTCAAGGCGCCCGAGAAGTACCAGGACGATGTGCAGGTCCAGCACTGGCGGGCGCAGTGGGGAGAACTGCACCAAGCGACCTTCCCACTGCGGTTCTTCCGGGAGAACCTGAAGCTCGGCGAGGGCGGCGAGGAAGGCCGCGACAACGACGCCGCGCGCGAGACGCATCTGCGCACCGGCGCGAGCGTCATGGGCAAGCGGATGTTCGACCTCGGCGAGCTGTCCTGGCCGGAGGAGGCGCCCTTCCACACCCCGGTCTTCGTCCTGACGCACACGAAGCGTGAGCCGTGGGAGCGGCCCGGCGGCACCACGTTCCACTTCGTCAACGACGGGATCGAGCACGCCCTCGACCAGGCCCGGGACGCGGCCGGCAACCGCGACGTACGCATCGCCGGCGGCGGCAGGACGGTTCTGCAGTACCTGAACGCCGGCCTCGTCGACGAGTTCTCGATCACGCTGTCGCCGGTGCTGTTCGGCGCCGGCACCCGTCTGTTCGAGGGTGTGGACGCGTCCAGGATCAGACTGGAGCCGGTCCGTTCGGAACCGTCGCCGCGCGGACCGACCCGCCTGACGTACGCCGTACACCCGGCAAGAGGCTGACCTCGGCGGGCTCTTGGGCGATCATCCGAGGATGAGCGCTGAGCGGGGTTTGCGCGGGCCGGTGGCGGCGGTGCATGGGATCGTCGGGTTTGCCACCTGCCTGTGTCTCATCGGGTTCTACGCCGGGGCTGATGGGCTCGGCAAGGTCAACGATGTCGGGAACGCGGTGTTCGGCGTACTGAGCCTTGCGCTCGCATGGCTCATCCGGTCACCGGGGAGAGGCCTGCTGCTGGGTGTGGCCGGTGCCGGAGCTGTGCTCACAGTCGTTGGCACCGTGCTGGTGATGACCGATACGACCGGGTTCTACCTCGCGGGGCTCTGGTCGAGCTTCGGCTTCGCGTTGATCGGGGTCTGGCTCGTGGGCGCCGGCCGCCACGGACCAGCCGGTCCGGGGCGATCGGGCCGGGTCGCCGGCGCGATCATGATGCTCGGGCTGGTCGGCGTACCCGGGATCGCGATGGGCCTCGACGACATGAGCACCGCGCCGGCGTGGACCTTCGTCGCCGGCGTCAGCTGGGCCGGGACGTATCTGCTCTTCCCGGCCTGGAGCCTCCGACTGGCCGGGCAGAAGGACGGGGTCCGGACCGGAAACAAACCGTAAGCCCCGCGCGGCATGCTGCTGGAGTCAGCCTGATTCCCCTGGAGGTACGAGCGATGTTCACCCTGCAGCAGATCGTCGACGCCCCACCGGCCGAGGTCGTCCGCGCGTTCACCGAACCGGAACCGTTCGCCGCCTGGTTCGTCGCGGAGGGTTTCCGCACCCCGTCCGACCGAGTCACGATCGACGCCCGCCCGGGCGGCCAGATCTCCGCGGCGTTCGTCAACGACGAAACCGAGATCCCGTTCGCGCTCCACTTCGGTGACCTGAACCTTCCGCACCAGGTCGTCCTGCGCTTCGACCAACCGGCGGAGGAGATCACGATCGACCTGACGGCCCTGGACGGCGAGCGCACCCGGCTCGACTACCGCAGCGTCGGCCTGACCGACGAGCAGCAGGCGCCCATCAAGCCCGGCGTAGCCACCATGCTCGGCCACCTCGCGGCGTACTTCCGCGCCGCATGACCCGCGTGATCCGCTGCCTCAGCCGATGAAGCCCTTGTAGACGCCCGGCATCGGGCCACGCCGTGGCGGGGTGCCCGAGCCTCCGGGTACGGCGCCGGGGCCGGTCGCGCCGCCTTCGGGTTCGGGTCCGGTGGGGATGGCGCCGAGCAGGCGGCGGGTGAGGGTGTCGCGGGAGGACAGCAGCTCGGCGACGGCGGTGCGGAGGTGGTCCGCGCCGGGCGACTCCCCCGCTTCAGCAGCGAGCAGTACGGTGCGGCGTACCAGCTCCTTCATGAACGACGCCGTCGTACCCTCCGTCTGCTCGACCACCTCGTCCACCAGCTCGGCCGGCAACTCCAGGCCGGGACCATACAGGCGCAGCAGCCGCGCCCGCCCGTCGGCATCCGGCAGCGGTACCTCGACCGCCATGTCCACCCGCCCGGGGCGCTGCATCAGCGCAGGCTCGAGTAGATCGGCACGGTTCGTCGTCAGCAGGAACGCAACGTCCGCGTCCTGGGCCAACCCGTCCATCTCGTTGAGCACCTGGAACAGCAACGGATTCTCCGCACCGAGCGAGTAGTCGCGTGCCTCGGCGACGAGATCGCAGTCCTCGAGTACGACGAGGGCCGGCTGCAGCATCCGCGCCAACGCACACGCCTGCGCAATGAAGTGGATGCTGGTCCCCGCCAGCAGTACGACGGTGAACGCAGGCAGCTGCGACAGCACGTACCGGACCGTGTGCGTCTTCCCCGTCCCCGGCGGACCGTAGAGCAGCACCCCGCGCCGCAGATGCTGACCGGCCGCCAGCAGCGTGTCCCGGTGCTCGGCGATCCCCACGACCTCCCGCTCGATCCGCTCGAGCACCCCATCCGGCAGTACGACGTCCGCGCGGCTGAGCCCCGGCCGCGGATGCACCCGGAACGGCCCCACGCCTTGCCCGAACTCGTGCCCCTCGAACGACACCACCTTGCCGCGGAACACGTTGTGCTCCCGGATCAGCTCCGGCAGCGCACTCAGGAACCGGTCACCCGCCTCCTTCGCGACCGCGAGGATCTCCAGGTCGACGCTCGTCCGCCCGTACTGCGGATTCGCGGCCCGCAGCAGTGCCACGTACCGATCCGAATCCCGCACCCCGAGGTAGAACCCGAACGCGACGCAGTCCAGCTCCTCGTCCACGTCGATCTGCACGCGCTGGTAGTCGACCGCCCCGATCCCGAACCGGTCGTACTCGGCCAGCTCCAGCAGCTCGCCCAGCGAGTGATGACCCCGGTTCGACCCGGCGAGCCCGACCACCTCGAACGCGTCGAACCACGCCTCGATCGCGCGCTGCACGTTCGGCAGGTCGTACGCCGGGTACGACGACGCGACCACCGGCACCTGTTCCGGATCGACCCCGAGATGCCCGCGGAGCCGCTCCCGCAGGCTCTCCCGGGCGGGCCGCGAGGCCGGCTGCATCCGCTCCAGGAAGCGCGTGAACAACCGCGCGAACTCGTCGACCGCTGCCTCGTCATCAAACACCGCGTCCGGCATCCCGCCGTACCCCCTTCAGATTCCGGCCCTATCCGGAGGACCCTCCGCAACGACCGATAGGATCTTCACCATGACAGCTTCCGAGTCCACCGACCGGCCGTACGGCGCGTTTCCCGCCCGGATCGGTCTGCAGGTCCAGCCCCAGCACGCCCAGTACGCCGACATCCGGCGGACCGTCGCCGCGGCCGAGGAGATCGGCGTCGACGTGGTGTTCAACTGGGACCACTTCTACCCGTTGAGCGGTGAGCCCGAGGGCCTGCACTTCGAGTGCTGGACCATGCTGGCCGCCTGGGCCGAGGCGACCGAGCGGGTCGAGATCGGCGCCCTGGTCACCTGCAACTCCTACCGCAACCCCGACCTGCTCGCCGACATGGCGCGCACCGTCGACCACATCAGCGACGGCCGGCTGATCTTCGGCATCGGCTCCGGCTGGTTCGAGAAGGACTACGACGAGTACGGCTACGAGTTCGGTACGGCCGGCGGCCGGCTGGACGCCCTCGGCGAGGCGCTGCCGCGCATCGAGCAGCGCTGGACCAAGCTCAACCCGAAGCCGACCCGCGACATCCCGGTGCTGATCGGTGGCGGCGGCGAGAAGAAGACGCTGAAGCTCGTCGCCAAGCACGCGAACATCTGGCACGGGTTCGGCGACGCCGAGACGCTCGCCCACAAGCACGCCGTACTGGACGAGCACTGCAAGACGCTCGGCCGCGACCCGGGTGAGATCGAGCGTTCCGCCGGCGTCGGCGACAAGTCGCCGGAGGACATCGGCAAGGCCCTGCTCGACGTCGGCACCCGGCTGTTCACGGTGTCCTCGTCCGGGCCCGACTACGACCTCGGCCTGCTCCGTGAGTGGGTCTCGTGGCGCGACGAGGTCAACAGCAAGTAGTACCCCGCAGCCGGGTGGCCGCCGTGCGCAGCCACCCGGCTGTCCTAAACTTTCCGGCATGTCTACGTTGCCTGGGAACGGTTCGGTGCGGCCCATCACCCGCTGGGGTGAGGACGTCATGCACCGGGTCAATCAGCCCGTCACCGATTTCGGGGACGAACTGCAGACGCTGGTCGCCGACATGGTCGCGACGATGAACGCGGCCGAGGGTGTCGGCCTGGCCGCGAACCAGGTCGGCGTCGACCTGCAGCTGTTCGTGTTCGACTGCCCGGACAAGGACGGCAAGCACGTGCAGGGCGTGGTGTGCAACCCGACGCTGGAGCTGCCGGAGGGCAAGGACCGCAACCTCGACGAGGGCGACGAGGGCTGCCTGTCGCTGCCCGGCGCCTTCACCAAGTGCGCGCGCCCCGACTACGCCAAGGTGAGCGGCGTCGACCAGCACAACAAGCCGGTCACGTTCGAGGGCACCGGTCTGCTGGCCCGCTGCCTGCAGCACGAGACCGACCACACGCAGGGCATGGTCTTCGGCGACCGCCTGTCCCGCAAGTACCGCAAGCGCCTGTTCGCCGAGGCCGAGGAGTTCGCTCCCGACTACCCGACCGACTGGCCGGTCTCCCCCATGGTCGAACACGACGACGACCACGAGGACACTCCCGCCACCTGACCTACCAGCGGGCCTTCTCCAGGTCGATCGCCTCGACGGTCTCGGCCGGGGTCTGACCGGTGGTGTCGAGCCACAGCCCTCGGCGCGGGATGTCGTCCAGGCCGGCTTGGAGAGCTCGTACGGCGTCCTCGAGCGAGCCGCCTGGCTTCTGCCAGTCGCGGTACGAGTTTCCGCCGCCGCGGGCGATCTCACGCTGCACGATCGACTCGACCGACGGGACGAGTACGACGAGGTACTTCTCGACGTCGCGCAGGCGCGAGAACCACCGCTCGACGTACTCACCCAGCACGATGTCGCTGCACACGAAGTCGAAGCCGTTGTCCGCGTAGTGCTGTGCGATCAGCGCGCCGGCGTCGTACCGCAACTCCAACTGCCGCACCGCTTCTGCCGTCGGATCGGGCGTCATCTGTGCAGCGCCGGCGACTACGCCGCGATAGAACACGTCCCCGTCGAGCGTCGCCGCAGGCGGTCCAAGACGCGCGGCCAGCAGCGGCGCCACCGTCGACTTGCCCGCGGCCTGCATACCAGTGACCAGGACTACCTTCGCCATGCCGCCATCAGATCATCCGCGTCCAGTGATTTACCGGCGAGTGGCGTAGAACGCTACTGCTGCTGAGGATGCCACGTTGAGGGAGTCGACGCCGCCTGCCATCGGGATCCGGACGGCGAGGTCCGCCTGGCGGAGGACGTTCGGTTTCAGGCCGTGGCCTTCGGTGCCGAAGATCAGCGCGAGCTTGGGGTCGTTGCGGTCGGCGAGTTCGTCGAGCGTGATCGCGTTGTCGGTGAGGGCCATCGCGGCCGCGACGTACCCGTTGTCCTGCAGGAGTTTCAGGTCGCCCGGCCAGCTCTGCAGGCGGGTCCACGGGACCTGGAAGACGGTGCCCATCGACACCTTGATCGAGCGCCGGTACAGCGGGTCGGCGCACGTCGGCGTCACCAGAACGAGCCCGACACCCAGCGCGGCCGCGGCGCGAAACCCTGCGCCTACGTTGGTGTGGTCAACGATGTCGTCGAAGATCGCGATCCGTCGTACGTCGGGGGTGAGCAGTTCCGGAAGCGGTACGGCGGCCTGGCGCTTGTACGACGCCAGCGCGCCGCGGTGCACGTGGAACCCGGTGACCTGCTCGGCCAGCTCTTCCGAGACGACGTACACGGGCTTGTCCGGCCATTTCTCCAGCACGTCCTGCAGCGAGTCGAGCCAGCGCGGCGCGAGCAGGAACGACCGCGGCTCGTATCCAGCATCGGCCGCCCGCCGGATCACCTTGTCCCCCTCGGCGATGAACAGCCCGTGCTCCTCCTCGAGCAAGCGCCGCAGACTGACCTCCCGCAACCGAACATAATCCGCCAGCCGCGCATCCCCCGCGTCCTCGATCGGCACCAGCGTCACGCCGACCCCGCCCCCACACCGCCGCCCGACTCCCCCTCCACCGACTCCCGCTCCACCGACTCCGCCTCCACCGACTCTGCCGCGCCGCGCAGATCCCGGCGCACCGCCTCCGCACCCGCCGGGTCTGTCGCACCCGGGTCCGTGCGTGCCTGGGCGCCTACCTCCACGACGTTGCCGATGACAACGATTGCCGGGGCGCCGACGCCGTGTTCCTTCATCGCGTCGGCGATGCCCGCGAGGTCCGACGTGACCATCCGCTGGCCAGGAAGGGTGCCGTCGGCAATCGCCGCTGCCGGTGTCTCCGCGGACCGACCGCCCTCGATCAGACGGGCTGTGATCGCGGGCAGGTTCTCCACCGCCATCAGCAACACGAGCGTCCCGTGCAACTGCGCCAACGCGTCCCAGTTGACGAGTGAGTCCGGATGCGACGGCGGAATGTGCCCCGACACCACCGTGAACTCGTGCGTCACCCCGCGATGCGTGACCGGGATCCCCGACACCGCCGGCACCGAGATCGAGCTGGTGATCCCCGGCACCACGGTCCACGGCACCCCGGCCGCCGCGCACGCCAGCGCCTCCTCGAACCCGCGGCCGAAGACGTACGGGTCCCCGCCCTTCAGCCGTACGACGACCTTCCCCTGCCGCCCGCGTTCGACCAGGATCCGGTTGATCTCCTCCTGCTGCGCCGCCCGCCCGCGCGGCAGCTTCGCCGCGTCGTACAGCTCGACGTCCGGATGCAGCTCGTCCAGCAACTGCTGCGGCGCGAGCCGGTCCGCGACCACCACGTCCGCCTCGCCGAGCAATCGCCGTCCGCGTACCGTGATCAGATCCGGATCGCCCGGTCCGCCGCCGACCAGGTAGACCCCCGGCCGCCGATCGACGTCCCGCGCCGCCAGCTCACCGGTCCGCAGACCCTCGAGGATCGAGTCGCGAACGGCGGCCGAACGGCGGTGATCGCCGCCGCCGAGTACGCCGATCGTCACGTTGTCGTGCTGCCCCGACGCCGGCGTCCACGCGGTCGCGCGGGACCGGTCGTCGGAGCGCACACAGAAGATCCGCCGCTCCTCCGCCTCCGCGGACACCTGGTCGTTGACCGCGGCATCGTCCGTCGCGACCACGACGTACCAGGATCCTTCCAGGTCGCCGTCGACGTACCCGCGCTCGATCCAGGTCAGCGACTCGTTGCCGAGCAGCCCTTCGATCGTCGGCGTGATCGACGGCGAGATGAGGTCGATGTGCGCGCCGGCCTCGAGCAGTCGCGGCAGCCGCCGCTGGGCGACCCCGCCGCCACCGACGACGACCACGCGGCGACCGTCGAGGACCAGACCGGACAGGTACTGATGCGTCACGAACTGATCCCCGCGTCCTCGAACGTTGCCATCTCGGCGAGCGCCCGCGCCGCGCAGGTCAGGATCGGGTACGCGAGCACCGCGCCCGTCCCCTCGCCGAGCCGCAGATCCAGGTCGACGAGCGGCTGCAGGCCGAGCTGCTTCAGCGCGACCGCGTGTCCCGGCTCGGCCGACCGGTGACCGGCGACGCAGTAGTCGATGACGGCTGGGTGGAACGCCTGCGCGACCAGCGCCGCCGCGCCCGCGATCACGCCGTCGAGGATCACCGGGACCTTGTTCGCCGCGGCACCGAGGATGTACCCGGCGAGCGCGGCGTGCTCCAGACCGCCGTACGCCTGCAAGGCCTTCAGGGGCTCGGTCGGCGGTACGTCGTGCAGCGCGAGAGCATCCCGTACGACGGCGGTCTTGTGCGCCAGCGCAGCGTCGTCGATGCCGGTCCCGCGCCCCGTGACTGCGTCGGCGGTCGCGCCGGTGAAGGTGGCGATCAACGCGGCGGACGCGGTCGTGTTGGCGATGCCCATGTCACCGGTCAGCAGACAGCGGTACCCGTCCTGGACCAGCTTGTCCGCGAGGTCGAACCCGACGGCGATCGCCTGGAGCGCCTCCTCCTCCGTCAGCGCAGCGGTCTGCGAGAGGTCGCGGGTACCGGGACGGACCTTGGCGTGCACGATGTCGAGCTGCTCGACCGGGGTCGCGACGCCGACGTCGACCACGCGGACGTCGACTCCGTTGTTCTTGGCAAACGCATTCACCGCGGCGCCGTTGGCAGCGAAGTTCGCCAGCATCGCGGCGGTCACCTCCTGCGGCCACGGGGAGACGTTCTGCGCGTGGACGCCGTGGTCGGCCGCGAAGACCGCGACCACGGCCGGCCCCGGTACGGCGGGTGCGCCGGTCATCCCGGCGAGCTTCACGGACAGTTCCTCGAGGACGCCGAGGGAGCCGGCCGGTTTGGTCAACCGCGCATGCCGCTCCGCGGCCGCTCGCATCGCCGCCTGATCAGCGGGAGCGATCCGCTCCAGGTACTCCTCCACCAGGTCCTCCGTCCGTCGACATGCACCGGCGTACCCGATCTTCGCATCCCCCGGAGTGTGCCCCGGACGTCCCCGCTCTCTGTGGACAGTAATGTCGGGATCACCACACGTTGAGATAGCGGAGGTTCACACATGTCGCTCGATCGTCCCGTTGCGCCGGACCCGTACGAACTCCTGCCGGAGGCCGGTTCGTTCACCGTCACCAGCACCGACGTCGCCGACGGGGAGCCGCTGTCCGACGACCACGCGTTCGCCGGTGGCAACACGTCGCCGCAGCTCAGCTGGTCCGGGTTCCCGGCGGAGACCAAGGCGTTCGTCGTGACCTGCTACGACCCGGACGCGCCGATCGTGTCGGGCTTCTGGCACTGGGTGCTGGTCAACCTCCCGGCCACCGTCACCGAGCTCCCCGCCGGCGCCGGTACGACGGAACGCCTCGACAACGGCGCGTTCCACGTCCGCAACGACTTCGGCACCAAGAACTTCGGCGGCGCCGCCCCGCCGGCGGGCGACCAGGTCCACCGGTACTACTTCGTGGTCCACGCCATCGATGTCGAAGCCCTGGACGTCGACGCCGACGCCACCCCCGCCGTCGTCGGCTTCAACCTGGCCTTCCACACCCTCGCCCGAGCCATCATCACCCCCACCTACCAGATCACGGAGTAGCCGTCACGTACACCCAGTGGCCGGCTTCGCGGGTGAAGGTGCTGTTCTCGTGCTGTACGCCGGGGCGGCCGTCGCGGGTGTAGTGCGCCCGGAACTCGACCGTCCCCTCGGTGTGGAACGGGCTGCCGCCTGTGGTGGTGACGATC
>DASXXB010000028.1:0-33053 GCA_036503355.1 Kribbella sp.
CCCTGGGCCTCCGGCGCCAGCCACGCGCCCAGCTCGGTGATCCCGCTGCCGGTGTCGAAGCCGCGGAACTGCAGGCCGCCGACCAGTACGTCGTCCAGCCAGATGCCGTACATGCGGCCCTCGTCGGCGGCCTGCCGGCGCGCGTACTGGGCCAGGTAGTTGCGGGCGCGCTCCTCGTCGGTGACGACCTCAACCCAGGGCGCCCACGGAGTGAGCGCCTCACGGGCCTTCTCCACATGCGCGAAGAATTCACCGGACCGCCACGGCTCCAACGGCCGCAACACAGCGGCGTCCGTCAGCGCTACAGCGAAGTCCACCCGCTCACTCTACGGTGAGTGTCAGCCGCTGGATGCCCCAGTTGTCCGCGTCCGGGCCGGGCGGGAACCACACGTCGACGATGTCGTCCTTGATCCAGCTACCGATGTCGGCGGCATAGCAGTGCCCGTAGCCGGGCACGTACAGCCGCGTTCCCCACGGGATGATCCTTGCGTCCACTGCACAGATCCCCGTGCCGGCGTTGTAGCCGAGCGCGGTCTGTGCGACGTCGTTGTACGCCGAGACACGGTAGTTCAGCGTGGTCCCGGCAGGCATCCGGTACGCCGTGAGCCGGTTCGACGAGTCCAGGCGGTACGACGTACTGATCTGCCCGATCGACGACGCGGACGTGTCCTCGGCCGACATCGCATACACCTGGTAGTGCGCGCCGTCGCACGGACTCGCGTCCGTGACCTGCAGCGTCGGCTGTCCCCAGTCGCTGATCCACTGCAGCGCCTGTCCGTTCCGGAACGCCCGGTACGCCTTCGCACCGGGCACCCGGTCGAAGGTGAACGTGACCTTCCCGTCGCCACCCAGACCGCCGTCGACACCACCCGGCGCCGGCAGCCGGCCGCTGACGTCGTACGGCGGGGCAGTCGTCCCGTTGCCGTGACCGCCGGAGACCGGACGGTCGGGGATCGGGCCGGTGTAGAAGTGCTGGCAGGCCGGCAAAACGGCCGACGCGGTGGCCGGTGCCACCAGGAAAGAAGCGAGACTCAGCAGGACGACGGCGAGAGAGCGCACAAGACCTCCGAGGTGGGGCGGGACCAGGGGGTTTCACCCCCAAGTAGCGGTCCCGTCCCACCTTTAGTCAAGGTCTCGACGTAAATCAGTTCACCAGGTCGTTCGCCGAGCGGAGGACCGGTACGGCGATCTGTTCCGGGGCGGTCGCGCCGGTGACGTGGAAGGTGTGGGCCTCGCCCGCGGAGAGCGTGACGAGGCACGAGTCGACCCGTGCGGACGCGTCGAGGCGGTCCGGGAACAGTGCCAGGTCCTTCGCCAGTGCGGTCGCGGTGACCGTCACGTCGTACCCGGCGTCGGTCGGCGTGATCGTGGCCGAGTACGCGTCGCCGGCGAGCTGCAGTTCGGTGTCCTCGACGAAGTACCAGTACGCCGTGACGCCGCCGGCAGCCACCTCCACGTATTCGGCGGCCGCGTCCTGAGGAACTGCGACGGACTCAGGAAGGTCGTTGACGACCGCCGACCGGGCAGCGATCTCGACCGCGAAGGTTTCTTGTGCGAGCACCTTGCCGTCGTGAAGAGTCGAGCGTCGCGTGACCGTCACCTCGGCCGACCAGGCCTCGTCCGTGTCGTTGTGCGAGGCAACGACCAGTCCGTTGTCCCGCGGCTGTACGGTGAGCAGGCGGTCGGCGTACACGCGCTTCAACGCGTACCACAACGGCTTGCGGATCCCGTGCCCGTCGACGGCAGCCCAGGAGACCACCGGCCAGTTGTCGTTCAGCTGCCACACCACAGCGCCGGTGTTCAACGGGAACAGCGAACGGAAGTGCTCGATGCCATAGGCAACAGCCCGAGCCTGGTTCAGCTGGGTAGTCCAATGCCAGTCGTCGATGTCCTTCCAGACCGGCAGATGCGCACCGAGACCGCGTTCCAGCTTCAGGTTGCCCTCGAACGCCTTCTGGTGCACCAGCATCTGCGCACCGTACGGGTCCAGCGGTGAGTCGTGCACGACCGACGTCAGCGTCGACCACGCCGGCGGTCCCTGGAACCCGAACTCCGACACGAACCGCGGCTTGTAGTTGCGGTACGTCGTGTAGTCCACCTGGTTCCAGACGTCCCAGATGTGCATCGTCCCGTGCCGGTCGTCGTTCGGGTGGATGAACTGGTCGAACGAGTACGGGCTGCCGGCCGAGTACGGCGTCCGCGGGTCGAGCTCGGCCACGATCCGCGGCAGCAGCTCGAGGTAGTACCCGGCGCCCCACGGCCGGCCGGCGAGCGGGACCCGCCAGCTCCACTCGACGTACCCCCAGATGTTCTCGTTGTTGCCGTTCCACACCGCGAGGCTCGCGTGCTTGCTCAGCCGCGTCACCGCTTCGCGCGCCTCGGCCTCGACCTCGCTGCGCAGCGGCTCGTCCTCGGAGTACGCCGCGCACGCGAACAGGAAGTCCTGCCAGACCAGGACGCCCAGCTCGTCGCAGGCGTCGTAGAAGTCCTCGCTCTCGTAGATCCCGCCGCCCCAGACGCGCAGCAGGTTCATGCCGGCGTCGACCGCGTCCTGGATGCTGGTCCGGTACGTCGTGGCGTTCAGCCGCGTCACGAACGCGTCGTCGGGGATCCAGTTCGCGCCGCGGACGTAGATCGGCTTCCCGTTCACGGACAGCACGAACGGCGTACCGTCGTTGTCCGGGGCAACGTTCACGGTGATGTTCCGGAAGCCGACGCGGCCGTGCCAGTCGTCGTCGTTCAAGGTCACGGTCACGTCGTACAGCGGCTGCTCGCCGTGGCCGCGCGGCCACCAGAGGTCCACTGCGGGCACCCTGTTGGTGACGACGGCGGTGTCGGTGCCGGGCTTGACGCTCGTGGACTGCGTCGTCCCGCCGACCTCCACCGTGACGGTGGCGTACTCGGCGGCGGTGTCGGTCCAGGCCAGGGAGACAAAGGTGTTCAGAACACCGTCGGCGTCCGCCAGCGGTCGCACCGCGTCGATGCGGACCCCGGACCACGACTCGATCCGGATCGGCCGCCAGATGCCGGCGGTCGCGACGTCCGGTCCCCAGTCCCACCCGAAGTTCGAGGCCATCTTGCGCAGCTCGTTGTACGGGTGCAGGTTGGTGTGCGGCCAGCTGCCGCGCTTCTCCCGCTCCGCCTCGGCCGCGGTCACCGGGCCGTCGAACTCGACGACCAGCTCGTTGTCCCCGGCAACCAGGACGCCGGTGACGTCGAACCGGTACGAGCGGTGCTGGTTCGCGGTCCGGCCCAGCTCCTGGCCGTTCAGCGTAACGGTCGCGACCGTGTCCAGGCCCTCGGCCACCAGCTCCTGCCGGTCGTTGCCGTCGGCAACCCAGGAAAACGTTGTCTGGAATTTCCAGCGGGTCCGGCCGATCCAGTGCAGCGTCGACTCGTTGTCGCCGTCGAACGGGTCCGGGATCTCGCCGGCCGCGAGCAGATCGGTGTGCACCTCGCCGGGCACGGTGGCGGCCACCGGCCGGCCGATCAGGCCGTCGGGTGCGGGACCCTCGACCGCTTGCACGGTCCAGGCAACCCCGCCGGCGGTGGTCAGATCGAGGGTCTTGAGTGATGTCACAGTCGGGCTCCAGAGTGATGAACCGGTTTAGTAAAGCTGCACCGCTCCCCACCAGGCTGGGGGAGCGGTGAAGGTCAGTCCAGGACGTACTGTCGCCACAGCGTGGCGAGGGCGCGGTGTCCCGCGGCGGAGGGGTGCACGCCGTCGCCGGCGAGCGCCGCCGGCCCGACGGTCGCCGCCTGCTTCGTCAGTTCGACGTCGGTGGGGACCAGGATCGCGCCGTACTCGACGGCCAGCTTCCGGACCACCTCGAGCTTCGGGTCCAGATCCTCCCGCCACTCCTCCTGCCCGTCCTTGACCGGCAGCAGGAACGGCTCCATCAGGACCACGGGGCACGACAGCGGGTCGAGCAGCGCGCGGTACGACGCCTCGAAGGACTCGGGCGTCGTCGGGTCGTTCTCGTCGTACCGCCGCCAGGTGTCGTTGATCCCGATCAGGATCGACACCAGTGACGGGTCGTGGGCCAGCACATCGGTCGCCCACCGGGCGGCCAGATCGGCGGCCCGGTTGCCACTGATGCCTGCGTTGACGATCTTCGGCCGGCGCTCACCAAGCCGGCTCGACAGATCGTCGTACACATTGCGGACGTAACCGTCGCCGAGCCCGTCGGGGTCGGTACGGCGGCCGCAGTCGGTCACCGAGTCCCCGGCGAACACCACGGTCCGCCGGGGATCCAGAGTGATACTCACAGGGTGGCCGCCGTGACGTCCCAGTCGTCCGGCAGGATCGGCGCGACCTCGACCGTGCTCTGCACGTCCACGAAGGCGCCGGTGTCGATCGAGTCGGTGATGGAGGCCATCACGTCGACGATGTGGAACGCCAGCGCCCCGGTCGCCCGGTGCGGCCGGTCGGCCCGGATGGCGCGGGCCATCTCGAGCACACCGGTACCGCGCTGCGCGACGGCCTTCGTCTCGGCGACCGTCTCCCAGTCCTCCGCACCGCGACGGCGGATCTTGATCGCGCCGTCGAACCCGTTCGGGTCCGGTACGGCGAGGGTCGCGTCCGACCCGGTGATCTCGACGAACCCGGCCCGCGGCAGCGGCGAGTCGAAGCTGAAGATGCTCTGCGACGACTGCCCGGACTCGAACTTCGCGATCGCGCTGACGTGCGTCGGCACGGTCACGTCGAAGTCGGTCCCCGCCAGCGGACCGGAGCCGATCGTGCGCTTCTCGCGAGACTTCGAGCCGAGCCCCGCGACCGCGGCGACCGGACCGAACAGCTGCACCAGGGTGGTCAGGTAGTACGGACCGATGTCCCACAGCGGCCCCGCACCCTCCTGGAACAGGAACGCCGGGTTCGGGTGCCAGGACTCCGGACCGGGAGACTGCATCAGCGTGAGCGCGGTCAGCGGCGTACCGATGTCACCGCGCTCGATGATCCGGCGGGACTCCTGCAGCGCCGGGCCGAGGATGGTGTCCGGCGCGCAACCGAGCCGCAGACCGGCGTCCTTCGCGGTGGCCAGCAGCTTGAGTCCGCTGTCCTGGTCGAGGGAGAACGGCTTCTCGCTCCACACGTGCTTGCCCGCGGCAACTGCTGCCAGGGCCACCTCGACGTGCGCGACCGGGATCGTCAGGTTGACGACGATCTCGACGTCCGGGTTGTTCAGCACCGCCTCGGGACCCCCGTGGGCCTCGATGCCGTACTCCTTGGCCTTCGCCTCGGCGGCCTCCGGCCGGAGGTCGCCGATCGCGACGACCTTCAGGTCCGGGAAGCTCTGCATACTCTTGATGTAGGCGTCGGAGATCACTCCGGCGCCGATCACACCAACTCCGACAGCGGTCATTCAGGAGCACCCTCTCCGGTGAGGAAGGCGTACGAGCCCTCGACCGCGTCGAAGATCTCGCCGGTGAAGTCGTCGCGCTCGACGACCCGCAGGGCCTGCGGCGCGGCGGCCAGGATCTCCCGGACCGCGATGGTGCCGTCGCCGACCGCGACCTGCGCCTTGTTGTCGAGCGTCCCGTCACCGTCCTTGACGTGGATCGCGGTCACCCGGTCGCCGAACTTCTTCAGCAGCGCCGGTACGTCGGCGCCGCCGACGGCCGCCCAGTACGTGTCGACCTCGAGGATCACGTTGTCGGACAGGTTGTCCGCGAGGATCTCCAGCCCGTGCGCGCCGCCGATCTTCGACTCGAGCTCGAACTGGTGGTTGTGGTAGCCGACCGTGATGCCGTGGTCCGCGGCCTCGATCGCGGCCTTGTTCAGACCGTCCGCGATGACCTTGATCTCGTCCGCGGACTGCCAGCGGGCGGGGTCGGTGTGCGGGTCGATCACCGTGCTGATGCCGAGCCGCTTCGCCGCGGCGTAGATCGGGGCGCTGTCGTCCCGGAGCAGCCCGGCGTGGGTGGTCGGGGCCGACAGACCGTGCTTGGGCAGCGCCTCGGCCAGACGATCCGCGAAGGCGGTCACACCGAAGGGCTCGACCTTGGTGTAGCCGAGCTCCGCGATCCGCGCCAGGGTGCCGTCGAAGTCCTCTTCGAGCTTGCCCCGGACCGTGTAGAGCTGGAGGGACAGGTGGTCCTTTGCGACCATGGTTTCTCCTTGTCGGCGGCGCCGCACCCGCTGCCCTGGGGTTGGCGCCGACTGATCAGCCGAACCGGTTAAGTAACGACGGTAACCGTATCCCACCGGCCCCGTCCACACCACCCTCCGCCCAACGACTGGTCGGTCACCTGAGAGTCTCCCAAGAACCAGGCGGGACCGGTGTGGTTTGATCAAACGGTCACGTTATGTGCGCGGATGGTGACAGGGGGTTGGAACGGCGGGACACTGGGAGGACCGGGCCGGTGGTCCGGGCACCCGGTGAGGAGGGTGTCGTGTCTCGTGTGACCATCAAGGAGATCGCTCGGCGCAGCGGCGTCTCTCAGGGGGCGGTGTCGTACGCGTTGAACAACCGCCCCGGCGTCTCGGCCGCTACTCGCGCTCGGGTGCTCCGGGTGGCGGCGGAGTTGGAGTGGGTGCCGAACCGCGCCGCGCGTCAGCTGTCGGCGGCGCGCAGCGAGACGTTCGGGCTGGTGCTGGCGCGGACGCCGCAGACGCTGATCGAGGAGCCGTACTTCATGGGCTTCGTCGGCGGCGTCGAGTCGGTGCTGTCGGAGCATTCGTACGCGCTCGCCCTGCAGGTCGTCGCGGACCTCGACGAGGAGCTCGCGACGTACCGGAAATGGGCCGCCGAGCGTCGTGTCGACGGGGTGCTCGTGGTGGACCTCCGGGTCGGCGATCCCCGGATCCCGGTACTGCGCAAGCTTGGTCTGCCGGCCGTCCTGGTCGGGGATCCGGCGCTCGCCGAGGGCATGCCGTGCGTGTTCACCGACAGTACGGCGGCGATGAACGCGGCGCTCGAGCACGTCGCGTCGCTGGGCCATCGAGTGATCGCCCGGATTGCCGGGCCGCCCGCATTCGGCGACGTCTGGATCCGCGACCAGGCCTTCGGCGCCGCCGTACGCCGGCTCGGGCTGACCGCTTCCACGCAGCACACCGACTACTCCGCCGCACAAGGCGCCGCCGCCACGCACCAGGCACTCGCCGCTCGGCCGACCGCGATCGTCTACGACAACGACCTGATGGCGGTCGCGGGCCTGGCCGTGATCCAAGCGCTCGGCCTGCGCATCCCCGACGACATCACGCTGGTCGCCTGGGACGACTCACCGCTGTGCCGCATCACCCACCCCACGCTCACCGCCCTGAGCCACAACGTCGTCGGCTACGGCGCCGAGGCGACCCGCCGCCTGTTCGACGTACTGGCAGGAGCCCACCCGCAATCACACCTCTACTCCACCCCCCTCCTCACCATCCGCGAAAGCTCCGGCCGCCCAACCGACCATCAACGCGCTGGTGATGTCAGGCGGGGGTGACAGTTACCGGTACGCCGTTGACTGCGGCGGTGCCGGCGACGGGGTCGGTGAGGTTGGGGTCCGTGATGTCGTTGGCGCTCGGGCCGGGGACCTGGTTCGCGACGGTGAGGCGGGACCCGGGGCGGTTGTGTCCGAAGCCGTGCGGGAGGCTGACCACGCCGGGCATGATGTCGTTGCTAGCGGCAACTTCTACGGACAGGGAGCCGGCGGCGGATGTCACCGTCACGAGTTGGCCGTCGGCGAGGTCGCGGTCGGCCAGGTCGTCCGGGTGCATGAGCAGGTGATGCCGCGGCCGTCCCTTCACGAGACGTTGGGAGTTGTGCATCCAGGAGTTGTTGCTGCGCAGGTGCCGGCGGCCGATCAGCAGGAGCTCGCCGGACGACAGTGGGGCCAGTGCGTCGAGCCGCGGTAGATCGTCCAGGATCATCGGCTGTGCGAGATCGATCCGCTTCGACTTCTGGCGCAGCGCACCGGGCAACGCGGGCTGCAACGGACCGAGATCGATCCCGCCCGGCGAGCGCCGCAGCTTTCCGACCGACAACCGGTACGGCCCGATCCGCAGCCCCGCGTCCACGATCCACCGCGGAGGCGTGCGCAGCCGTGCCGTCACCTCGGCGCGGCGCCGGCTCCACGGGGTACGTCGTACCAGGGCCAGCCCGAGGTCGCGGAAAATCTCCCAGTCGTGCCGGGCCGACGCGGGCTTCGGGAGTACTGCGTCGTTCCACCGCGCCGTGTTCCGGACGGCCAGCTGATGGAAAACGATGTCGTAGTGGTCCCGTTCCAGCGGGGGTGCCGGTGGCAGGATCACGTCCGCGTGCCGGGTCGTCTCGTTGATGTACGGATCGATCGCGACCATGAACTCCAGCGAGTCCAGCGCCTCGTCGAGCCGGCGACCGTCGGGCGTCGACAGCACCGGATTGCCGGCGACCGTCAGCATCGCGCGGATCTGCCCGTCGCCCGGCGTCAGGATCTCCTCGGCCATCACCGGCACCGGCAGCTCACCGCCGAACTCGGGTAGCCCGCGCACCCGGCTCTTCCACACCCCGACATGCCCGCGCCCCAGCCCGAGCAGCGTGTTCACCGCCGGCTGCGGGAACATCGTCCCGCCCGGGCGATCGAGGTTGCCGGTGATGATGTTGAGCACCTGGATCGCCCACTGGCAGATCGCCCCGAACTGCTGCGTCGACACCCCGACACGCCCGTAACAGGCGGCCCGCTCGGCCGCCGCGAACTCGCGCGCCACCCGCCGGATCACCTCGGCCGGGATGCCCGTGACCGCGGCCGCCCGCTCCGGCGTCCACTTCTCGACCGCCGCCTCCACGACCGCCAGACCGTCGACGTACGGCGCTACCCGCGCGTGCCCGTCCGAGATCACCTGATGAACCAGCGCCAGCAGGAAGGCCGCATCCGTGCCCGGCCGGACGAAATGATGCTCGTCGGACACTGCCGCGGTTTCCGTCCGCCGCGGATCGACGACGACCAGCTTTCCGCCGCGTTTCCGCAAGTCCTGCAGACGTTTTCCGAAACCGGGCGCGGTCATCATGCTGCCGTTCGACGCCAGCGGATTCGCGCCGAGCATCAGCAGGTACGACGTACGGTCGATGTCCGGCACCGCCACCATCAACTGGTGCCCGTACAGCAGGTACGACGCCAGCATCTGCGGCAACTGGTCGATCGAGGTCGCGCTGAATCTGTTCCGGGTCCGCAGCTGCCGCACCATCGTCGGCATGTGCGTGAGCGCGCCGAGACTGTGCACGTTCGGATTGCCCAGATACACACCGACCGCGTTCCGCCCGTGCTGCTTCTGGATCCCGGTCAGCCGGTCGACGACGAGTTCGTACGCCGCCTCCCACCCGATCTGCTGCCAGCCGTCGGGCGTACGTCGTACCGGCGTCGTCAACCGGTCCGGGTCGTCCTGGAGGTCGCGCAGTGCGACCGCCTTCGGGCAGATGTGACCGCGGGACAGCGGATCGGACTCGTCGCCGCGGATGTCGGTCACCCGCCCGTCCTCGACGGTGACCAGCACACCGCAGATCGCTTCGCAGAGGTTGCAGGACGTCCGCCGTACGGTCATCCCCTCAAACTACCCTCGGGTAGCAGGCGCCGCCATCAGTCGAAGCGTGCCTCGTCGAGACGGCCGAGGATCGCGTCCACGGTCTCGCCGACCGACAGGTCGGAGTTGTCCAGCCACAGCCCGCGCCGCGGACTGAACGCGTGCAGTTCGTAGTCGAGCTCGTCGACCAGGTGACGGATTCCGCCGAGCCGGCCGGAGATCACTTCCGGTCGCGGCGTCAGTACGACGAGATAGCGCGGCCGGGTCCGGATCCCGTCCAGGAACTCGCGCAGCAGTTCGCCGATCACGACGTCCTGCAGGACGACGGTGAAGCCGGCCTTCGCGTACTCGTCGGCGGACACGCAGGCGAGCCGGTAGCGCAGTTGCAGCTGGCGTTGTGCCTCGAGCACGTCGTCGGCCATCGAGGCCTGTCCGCTGACGATCATCCGGCGGAACACGTCGCCGCGCAGATGCACGCCGTACTGGAATCTCTCGGCGAGCAGCTGCGACACCGACGACTTCCCCGCCGCCATGATTCCGCTGACGACGATCACCCCCTCGGACTCCATGCGGTGATCGTGTCACGTGCCGCGCGGGTTGTGACCCGGTCCCGGCGATTCTTGTCGAAATCCCCAGCTTTGTAAGGCCTTAGGGCGCCATCAGGGTTTCCAGGTGCTGCCGGAGCAGTTGCCGGACGCGGGCCGGAGTGCTTCGATCGGGCTGGATCGCGGCGTGCAGGGAGAGGCCGTCGATCAGCGCGTGCAGACGCTCGGCCTCGCGGCGCAGGTCCAGGCCGTCATCGAGGGCGCCGTCGTCGGCGAGTGAGCGCAGCAGGGTCTCGCACAGTTCGCGGAGCCCGTTGTGCACAGTGTCGACGTGTTCGTGCAGGCCGCCGGCGCCGGACTCGGCCCGCGCCTGCGCCATGAACGCCATCCAGACGTCGAACTCCGCGCGGCGTTCGGCGTCCAGTGGCATCGCCTCCTCGAGGTAGCGCAGGGCGATCGTGGTGGCGTTGCCCTTGGGCTCGATCGCGCTGACCCGTTCGGTGACGCGCCGCGACACCAGGTCCATCGCGAAGCTCAGCAAGCCGTCCTGGTCGGGGAAGTAGTAGCGCACCGCGCCCGCGGACCAGCCGGCCTCGGCCGCGATCGTGCGCACGGACGCGGCCCGGATCCCGTCCCGGCGGACCACCCGCCACAGCGCCTCGGCGATCTCCTCGCGGCGGGCGGCGTGGTCGACGATCTTCGGCACACCTCCTTTTTAGCACAACTGTGTTACCTTGTTTTACAACACAGTCGTACTGAAACAATCCCGGGAGGGGACAGACCGTGCTGCTCGCTGTGATCGCCGCGTGTGAGATCGGCTTCTGGGTGCTGCTGGCCGCGGGCCTGGTGACGCGCTACCTGCTCCGGCTGCCCAAGGCCGGGATGGTTCTGCTGGCCGGCGTCCCGCTGGTCGACGTCGTGATGCTGGTGGCGAGCGTCGTGGACATCCATCGCGGTGCGGAGCCGGCGTTCAAGCACTCGCTGGCCGCGATCTTCATCGGCGTCAGCGTCGGCTTCGGCCACCAGACGCTGGCCTGGGCGGACAAGTGGGCCGCACACCTCCTCGGCGGCGGGCCGCGGCCGGTGAAGCCCCCGAAGAGGGGTCCCGAGCGGGCACGCCGTGAGCGCGCCGGGTGGTTCCGCCATCTGGTGTCGTACGTCGTCGGGGTCGGCATCATGATCGGCCTCGGTCTGCTGAGCGGCCGTGGGTACGACGCGGCGCTCGCCCCGGCGGCGGCCTGGACGATCGTGCTGGTGATCGACGCGATCGTCTCGTTCAGCTACTCCTTCGACCGCGAGAAGCAGTCGACCTGATTTCCGGAAACTTGTTGGCGCCCGGTGACGAAAATGTTCCGGAAAGGTGCGGTCGGGCGGCATACATTGCGGTCATGACGACGGTTGGGCGGGGCTGGGCTGCGGTGACCGGGCTGATCGTGGTGTGCGGGATCGTCATCCAGTTGCTGGTGACCGCGAACGGGCACGACGGGTTCTTCACCGACAACCCGGAGCGCGTCTTCAACGTGTTCGCGTACTTCACGATCCAGTCGAACCTGCTGCTCGGCGGCACTACGCTGATCCTGGCCGCGCAACCGGATCGTCCGCCGAGCCGGCTCTTCGAGACCCTGCGGTTGAACGGTGTGCTCTGCATCGCGGTGACCGGCATCGTGTACCACGCGGTGCTGGCCGGACTCGGCGATCTGCACGGCTGGGCGGAAGTGGCGAACTTCCTGCTGCACACCGCGGCTCCGGTGGCCGGCGTTCTGGGCTGGCTGGTGTTCGGGCCGCGCGGCCGGACGAGCTGGCGGATCGTCGGGTGGTCGATCGTGTTCCCGTTGCTGTGGCTGGTGTTCACGCTGGTCCGCGGCGCGTTCGTCGGGTTCTACCCGTACCCGTTCGTCGACGTCGGCGAGCACGGGTACGGACGGGTGCTGCTGAACTGTCTGCTGGTGGCGGTACTGTTCCTGGCTCTGGCCGCCGGGGCGAACACCCTCGACCGCCGCCTGAACCGGAAGACAGCCATCGAAAGGTAGACCTGTGCTGGTGACCTCGCGCTCGTACGAGGAGTACGAAGCGATGTTCGACCTCAAGGAACTCCCGGACTCCGTGCTCGACTGCTGTGCCGGCGGCGCGGGCTTCACCGCCGAGGCCGCGGCCCGTGGCGTGGATGCGATCGCCGCGGATCCGGCGTACGAGCTGGATCATGCCGAACTCGTCGACAGCGTCCGGAAGAGCCTGCCGGCCACGTCCGGGATCGTCGACGAGCACCAGGGGAGTTTCGTCTGGCACTGGTACGGGTCGCCGGAGCGGAAGGACCAGTACCGGATCGAGGCGGCCGACCGGTTCCTGCAGGACGTCGAAGCCGCGCCGGAGCGGTACGTCGCCGCGGGGCTGCCGGAGCTGCCGTTCGGCGATCGCCGGTTCGAGCTGGTGCTGTGCTCGCACCTGTTGTTCACGTGGGTCGACAAGTACGACCAGGACTGGCACGCTGCCGCGTTGCGGGAGCTGATCCGGGTCAGCAACGCCGAGGTGCGGATCTTCCCGCTGGTGATGCAGGGAGCGGGCGAGCCGATCGCCTGGTTGCCCGAGCTACTCAACTCCCTCGACGGCGTGACCTGCGAGATCCGCAAGGTGCCCTACGAGTTCCAGGCCGGCGCCGACGAGATGCTTGTCATCAAGCGTACGTAGACAGGCCGGACGGACGGGGGAGGACGGTCTACCGCCGCCCGCCCGGCCGGGTGTCAGCGCAGGTACTTGCCGCAGACCGGCCACGGGGAGGCGCCGCGCTGCGCGTAGAGCTTCTTCGCGCGCATCAGCTGCTCGCCGGCGGACGCGTTCGCCGGGTTGCCGGAGCCGCCCACGCTGCGCCAGGTCCGCAGGTCGAACTGGAACAGGCCGTAGTAGCCGGCGCCGTTCACCGCGCGCGGGTTGCCGCTGGACTCGCAGTTCGCGACCTTCGCCCAGGCGCCGCTCAGGTTCGCCTTGCCGCTGCGCGCCTTCGGGCGGTCCTCGGACCGGCTGCTGCGGTCCTTGCGGTCGGACTTCTTGGTGTCGGCCTTCCGGGGCTGCTCGGCCTCGGACTTCTTCACGATCCGCGGCGCCTGGTCGGCGGCGGCCTTCTTCACGCCGTCGAGCGTCAGCGTCTGCCCGATCAGGATGAGGTTCGGGTCCTTCAGGTTGTTGATCCGGGCCAGCTCGTGCCAGTCGGCACCGTTGGCCTGGGCGATCTCGGAGAGGGTGTCACCGGACTTGACCGTGTAGTCGGAAGCGAAGGCCGCTCCGGCTCCGGCCGCGGTGATGCCGGCTCCCAGGCCGGCGATGGAGAGGGTTCGGGCCACCCGGCGAGTGCTTCGCCGGGCGCGCGCATGTCGAGCCTTGGACATCTGAAAAGCGCTCCTCGTGAGCTTGGGCATGGTGGAACGCACCAGGCCCCCCGTGCAGGGGTGGGGGCACTCGGGCCGCCCAGCGAGGGTCACAGGACAGCGTCCGAATGGTCACGCCCCGGTAACGGCGCGACCTGAGTCATCCTCGGCGAGGAATGCCGGAAACGCAACCCCAGATCGTGATCTGCCCCGAACTTTTTCCAGGACCTGATCCTCGCAAACCCCAACAACAGAACGGTTTCCAGCCGCGAAGCGCCGCGTCCGGCCACGCTGGAACCGATCGGTTTTCAGCGCTGGAAATACCGTTCCGGGACGAGTTCCACGGTCAGATTCCGGACGATCTCGCGCTCAGTATCCGGCCACGACTCCCACACCTCGCGAGCCCACCTGAGCAGGGTCGACTCAACCTCGTCGACGCCGCCGGCGGTGAGGACGTCGTACGCCGTGAGCGCGCCGGCCCGGGCGGGCGGGACGAGCCGCGGCCAGTCGTCGTAGGAGTTCGCCATGATGCCGTGCGCGGTCCGGACGTCGAGGTTCCCGGACCCGCGCTCGAAGAACATGTAGAGACCGTTCAGCGCGAACACCGGCCCGATCCGCGGGGCGTCCGGGCTGACGTGCTGGGCGCCGTAGGCGTCGATCCGGAGCTGGTGCAGGTACCCGAGGCGGGCGGCGTGCTCGACCTCGAACCCGAGCAGCTCGCCGGCCACCTCCGCGCATTCCGCGGAAGCGTTGTACTTCGGCGTGTCCGGCCACTGCGAACGGGGCAGTACGGCGCCGCAGCCCGGGCAAACCGTGGATCCACGCGTGTCATCCGGTGAGTTCACTCGTTGATCGAAGCACGGGGTACCGCCGCCCGGCAGTTGGTTTCTGGGGGCGGCTGAGGCGACGGATGTGATGGGGGCAGTAGCGGTGATCCGAGTGGCTCTCGGCCATCGCGGCACGTTGGTGCGTGGTGCACTGGCCGCGGTGCTGGCAAGGGAGAACGATCTGGACGTGGTCGCGGAGGTGGACCGGTCCGACGACGTGCTCCAGGTGGCCGGCAGGCGACCCGACGTGTTCCTGCTGGACCCGCAGCTACCCGGCCGGATCCGGACCGAGGAGCTCTGCCGCAAACTCGCGGGCCGTGGCGTGCTGGTGCTGATCGACCACGAGGCGATCGCGGCCACGAGCCTCGCGCTGGTGAAGCAGGCCCCGAGGATCGGGCTGATCGCGACCGACGCGACCACCGACCAGCTTGTGCAGGCGGTCCGCGACGTCGCGAAGGGGCTGCCTGTGGTCGACGTACGGCTGGCCGTGGCTGCGTTGAAGGCGGGTGACAACCCCCTGACCGAGCGTGAGTGCGAGGTGCTGCGCCAAGTCACCACCGGCGCGACGGCCCAGGAGGTCGCGCGCACGCTCAGCCTGAGTGCCGGGACGGTGCGCAACTACCTGTCCCGGATCCTCGCGAAGACCGGTTCACGCAGCCGCATCGAAGCAATCCGCAAGGCCCACGAGGCCGGCTGGATCTAGGTCCTAGCCAACCCGCCTGCTGGGTGTCCAGCTGCCGTGCAGGTCGCGGTACAGGCGGGACGTGCGCATCAGGGCGGCGTGGGTGCCGAGGGCGGCCTTGTTGCCGTCCAGTACGAGGATGCGGCGCGCCCGGAGGGCGGAGCTGATCCGGTGCGCGATCACGATCAGCGTCCCGTGGCGCTCGGCGAAGGCTTCCTCGGCCTGCCGCTCCGCCTCGGGGTCGAGGAAACACGTCGCCTCGTCCAGTACGACGAGTGGTGCGGGTGACAGGTACGCGCGGACCAGGGCGAGCAACTGCTTCTCGCCGGCGGAGAGCTCGGCCGGCTTGACCTCGGCCTCCGGTCCGCCGATGCGCTCGACGAGTTGCGTCGCGCCGATCGCCTGCACGGCCTGCTCGAGTTGCGCAGCTGTTGCATCGGGCAACAAGTAGGCGAGGTTGTCGTGCACGGTGCCGCTGAAGACGTACGCCTCCTGCGGGATCAGGACCCGGGTCTGCGCGAGTCGTTCGGTGGTCACGGTGGCCGGCGGCGCGCCGCCGAGCAGCAGGCGGCCGCTCGTCGGTGTGAGCATCCCGCAGACGAGTCCGGCCAGTGTCGACTTCCCGATCCCGCTCGGCCCGACGACGGCCAGGTGCTCGCCTTCGGGGATCGTCAGCTCGAGCTTGTCGAGCACCGGCTCGGCCTTCGGGCCGTACGCGAAGGTCAGCTCCCGCAGCCGGACCTGGTAGCCGTTGAGCTCGTCGACAGGCCGTGGTTGTACGGCGGGCGCCGACGTGTCGAGGATCCGCCCGAGCGTGATCACGTACCGCAGACCGCTGTCGCCCAGTGCGTTCATCACCGTGTTGAGCGCGGGCTGCAGACCGATCAGTACATAGGTCAGTCCACCGAGCAGCGTGCCCGTGCTGACCCCACGACCGACCAGCCACGGCCCGGTCGCCAGCAGGATCACCAACGGCAGCCAGCCGCCGACCGCGAAGCACAACGTCCGCAACGCCGACACCTTGGCCAGCGCGCGCTCCGCACTCGCCTGCGCCTCGATCGGCTGCCCTGCAAGCCATTCGGCGTACTCTTCGGCCCCGGTCGCGGTGATGTCGCGTACCCCGCCGAACACCATGCCCGCGGATGCCGCGAGTTCCTCGTCCGCGGTCAGCGACGCGCGCACCCGGTCCGCCGCCATTCCGAGCACTGCCAGCGACAACGCGAAACCGACCAGGAACGGCGGTACGACGAACGCCGCGACGATCGGGGCCAGCGACAACAACCCGGTCAGGACGCCGAACAACGTGACGCCGAAGCTCCGCAGTACCAGGACGAGCCCCGCGAACGTGTCCCGGACGATCTCGACCTGGCGGTTCAGCCGGGCGACCGCGCCGTCGTCGCCGGTCCGGAGCGCGCCGCCGGTCACCCGACGGACCAGATCGTCGCGAAGCGGCTCGACCAGGTCGCCGAGCCGCCCGTACACCTGCCGCGCCCCGGCCGCACCGAGACCTGCCGTCGCGACCAGTCCGCCGAGCCACGCGATCCCTTGCCCTCCGTGCCCGGCGAGAAAGCTGTCCGTTGCCCGCGCGACCGCGATCCCGTAGACGGCCGTCGGCAGGATCTCCGGAACCGACCACCCGATCAATCCGACCGTGGCCCGTTTCCGCAGCGCAGCAGCGCCGTACGCCAACTCCCGTTTCATCCGAAGACGGCTCGGTACGAGGGGTTGTGCCAGAGGTCGGCGTGCGGGGCGATGGCGCGGACCCGGCCGTGGTCGAGCCAGATGACCAGGTCGGCGCGCGCCGCGGTCGCAGGGCGGTGCGTGACGATCAGGCGGGTGCGGTGCCGGCGGTCCTCGGTCAGCGTGCGGCTGATCTGGCGTTCGGTCGCGGTGTCGAGGCTCGAGGTGGCGTCGTCGAGGACGAGCAGCCGGCCGGCCGGCCAGGCGCGGGCGAGGCCGAGACGCTGACGCTCGCCTCCGGACATCGGTGCCTTGCGCAACGAAGTGAAGTACCCGTTCGGGAGGCGGCTGACGAAGTCGTGGGCGTGCGTCGCGCGGGCCGCGGCGAGCGTACGGATCGGGCTGACCGCGTGCGGGTCGATCGCCTCACCGACGGTCCGGCCGACCAGCTGCGGGCGCTCGAACGCGCAGCCGACCGCGCTGCGCAGAACGCGACGGCTGACGGCCGGAAGCGGTACGCCGTCGAGCGAGACCTGACCCGTCGACGGGTCACGCAGCCGCGCCGCGACGGCGGCGAAGACGGACTTCCCGGCGCCGCTCGGGCCGACGACCGCGACCGTCACACCACCGGGCAGATCGAGATTCACGTTGTCCAGCAGGACATTCCCGCCCGCGACGACGCTGACCCCGTCGAACGTCAGCTGACCGGATCCCGGCGGCAGCGCCAGGGTGCCGTACGCGACGGAGTCGATCGCGATCACCTCCGCGGACCGCCGTACGCCGGCCTTCGCGCGGGCGAGCTCGCCGAGGACGCCGGTCAGGTTGCCGAGCCCGGCGCCGAGGACGGCGTACTGCGAGGCGGCGAACAGCTCGCCCGCGGTGATGTTGCCGGCCACGATCTGCAGCCCGCCGACGGCGAGTACGGCGACCAGCACAAGCGGACCGACGATCGCAGCTTGTGCGCCGGAGCGGGCCAGGATCCGCCAGGTGACGACGCCGTGCCGGTGCAGCTCGGGAAGGAGGCTGAGGATGCGGTGCTCCTCGCGTTCCGTCGTACCGGCGGACTGGATGGTGCGGATGCCGGTCAGGGACTCGGACAGGAGGGCCGCGATGCGGCCCTGGGTCTCCTGATAGGACAGGCTGACGTCGGCGGTGCGCTTCGCGAACGTCCACAGGACGAGGACCACGAGCAGCACGCCGCCGAAGAACGCTGCGGCGAGCCAGACGTCGATCACGGCCAGCAGGACGAGACTGCCGAGCGGGGGAGCGATCGCGGCGATCGCCGTCACCAGAGCCGGTCCGGCCTGGGCTGCGTCGGTGGCGTTCGCCGAGACCCGCGTGACGAGATCGCCGGTCTCGAACGCGCGCGTACCGTCGGGTCCGCCGCGGACGACGTGCCGGACCAGACGGTGCCGGAGCCAGGCGGTCGTCTCGGCGACACAGGCCGCTCCCGCGAACGCATCGACGATGGCGGCCGCGATCCCGAGGCCGATCAGCGAGGCCGCGACGATCAGCCAGCGGGTGTAGCCCGTGCCGGCCACGATCGCGTCGACCGAACGTCCGAGGATCGTCGGGATCGCGAGCGTGACCGCGCTGCCGATGAGCGCGTTGACCCCGATCAACGGCAGCCATCCGCGCCCGTGCTTGGCCACCTCGCCGAAGGTGGTCATCGGTCGAGACCTGTTTGGTCGGCGAGGAAGGCGAGCATGTCGGCGGCCAGGCCGACCCCGCCGGTCGTGTGCCCGGCGTCCGGCTCGAACCTCAGCAGCACCGGCCGGCTGCTCGCGGTCGCGTGCTGCAGCGCGGCGCAGAACTTCCTTGCATGCAAGGGATCCACGCGGGTGTCGTTCCCGAACGCGGTCAGCAGCACCGCCGGGTACTTCACGCCCTCGGCAACACGGTGGTACGGCGAGTACGACAGCAGGTGCTGGAAGTCGTCGGCGTCCTGCACGGTGCCGTACTCCGCGGTCCAGCGCTCACCGAGCCCCGAGAGCTCGTAGCGGACCATGTCGGTGAGCGGCGCCGAGCAGACCGCGGCCGCGAAGAGCTCTGGCCGCTGCGTGAGCGCGGCGGCGGTCAGCAGCCCGCCGTTGGACTCACCACAGATCGCCAGCTGGTCGGCGGTGGTCCAGCCGTCGGCGATCAGGTGCTCGGCCGCGGCGATGAAGTCGTCGAACACCTGCTGCTTGTTGTGACTCGTCCCGGCGTGATGCGAGAGCCCGTCGCCGCGGATGGTGGCCGTGACGAACGAGCCGCCCGCCTCCACCCAGGCCAGTGCGAAGGCGGAGTACGTCGGCGTCAGGGACTGCCCGAAACCGCCGTACCCGTAGAGGATCGTGGGCCGCGGCCCCGGTTCACCGATCACCTGCAGCTCGAGCTCGGTGCCGTCCGTCGAGGTATAAGTCACCCGGTGCGTCTCTGCCGGCCGCGATGCCTGCACCGCGCCCCAGGCCGTGGTGCGGTTGGTGGTCGCGTCGTAGCAGTACACGGCCGGCGGTGTGACGCTGTCGGTGTAGGTGAACCATGCCCGGTTGCCGTGTGCAGTCAGAGATCCGACGGACCCGGGGCCCGGGAGCTCCAAGGCGTTCAACTGCCGCCCGCTCTCCCGGTCGTGTATGACGATGTCGGTTGTCGTGCTGACCAGTACCACGTCGTCCAGGATCGCGAGGCCGGTCACTGGGTTGTCAGGCCGGATGAAGTCGTGCCAGACCGTCGGCGCCGTTGGGTCGCCGACGCAGATCCGTCCGCCGGGCGCGTCCTGCATCGTGACGACGTACAACCTGTTGTCCGGACCCACCGACATGATCGTGGTAGCAGTGGTCGGCAGGTGGGCCGGAGGCGCGTCGGCCGTCAGGTCCGCGAACCACAGGTCGGTCGCGGTGCAGATCGTCAGCCAGCGCCCGTCCGCACTGATCTCCAGCCCGTACGACGCCTCGTCGGCGAGGATCGTGGTGTCGTCAGGTGCGCCCACCGAGTGCCGTCGTACCTGCCGGGAACGCACGTAGTAGAAGGTCTCGTTGTCCGGGAGCCAGGCGACGGGCGAGTAGCGGCAGCCGTCGATCGGGCCGTCGAGCACCTGGCCGGTGTGGACGTCGAGCACCGAGAGGCTCGACTGCTCCGTGCCGCCCCGTGACACCTGGAACGCGAGCTTGCTGCCGTCCGGCGAGGGCTGCCACGCGTCGAGCGTGAGTTCCTTCGGGTCGAGCAGCGGGGTGTCGTCGACGTACAGGACGGCGTGCTGGTTCGGCTCGCGTCTGAGCGTGAAGCATCGTCCGCCACGCCAGACCGGCGTGGACACGCTGCCGACTGCGGACAGGCGGCGTACGGCGTTCTTCCAGCGGAACCTGGTGCGCAGCGAACCGGCGTACGTCAGCCACAGCTCGTCCTGGTCCCGTTGCCAGCGCCCGGTCTCCGGGGCGCCGGGATCCTCGAGCCTGCGGTACGGGTCCGCGACGGTACAGCCGTGCACCTGCTCCACGAGCGTCAGACGCTCGGCGCATGGATAAGTCTGCACGGAGTCGATCACCTCACTCTCCCTCTCCCACCAACTCAACGACGACAGCGCCGCGGAGCTACCACCCGGCAACCGAGGCGAGTCGGTCACCGGCGCGGGTACAGGTCGGCCCTGGGTGGGCATGCCGCCCACCCAGGGCCTCACTACCTGGCAATACAGGTGCCGTATCAGTGGCAGAGCAGCAGGCTCAGGTTGCTCGGGGTCTGCGACGCGCAGCCCAGCACGGTCAGCGTGGAGCCGCCGTGGTGGTGGCCGCCGTGGCCGTAACCCGGGGTCTCGAGACCCTGAAGGTCGAGAAGTGCCATGTGTTTACACCTCCTTCGGTGCAAGTTGTCGGGATGGGTACTCGGACCACTGGGGAGGTCCGAGGAACGGGAGGGACACCGGCGCGTCGTGCGCATCGTCCGCATCGTGCAGGGCCGCGCCCAGGGCCAGCAGTACGCCGGCCGATCCGGTGGCCAGGTCCATCGAGAGCCGGAGCAGCTGGTTGCCCGGGAAGGCCAGGCCGCCCGCGAACGGCATCGCGTGCCAGCCGAGACCGTGCACCAGGTCGTCGACCTGATCGCTGAGCGCGGCCGCGGTGAGCAGAACACCGGCGCGACCCATGAACAGCCCTGGCTGGACGTAGTAGGAGCAGTGCGTGACGCGCTTCAGCTCCGCGAGGATGCCGGTGAGCTCGTCGGAGGGACGATGACGCAGGTACCGCTCCAGAACGAGCGCGACTCCGGCGGATCCTTCCTCGAGGTACGGGAGCGTGCGCCAGCCCTGGTTGACTTGGCGCATCCCGTCGTCGGTGAGCACGGTCCGCTTGAGGTCCTGCCGGATCGCGATCTCCGCGAGGTCCAGCAGGCCGGTGTCACCGAGCTGCTCGAACGCGTTCAGGAACAGCAGCGCCGGCCCGGACGACCCGTACATCAGCCCGGCCCGCGCATACTGACCACCGCTGACTTCCGGTACGTCGTCTGTGCTGCCGAGCCGATCGGCCACCAGGTCGAGGACCCGGACCGCCTGCGCTCGGAGCGCCGGCTCGGTGTCGAAGTGCAGGAGGTTCAGACCGATGCCGGCGAGGCCGGAGTGCAGGCCGAGCTCGCGGGTGGTCCAATCGTCCGCGAGAGTGCGTTCGACCAGGTCCAGCGCGTCCTGCCGGTGGCCGAGCTCGTCGAGCACGTGCGCGACACCATGCAGGCCGTCGTACAGCCCTGGTCCGGCTGCGGTGCTGAAGGCTTGCTTGCGGAGCCAGTCGTCGTACTCCGGGAAGCGCCCCGCGCCGGTCTTCGCCAGCGCGTAGAGGACGCCGGCCGCACCGGTCGCCAGATCGATCCCGCCGCCGTCGCGGAACTGCGCGATGTCGCCCGGGAACAGCCGGTCCGTGCGTTCCGGTGTCGCGCTCGCGACGATCGACCTCGTGAGCGCCGCGCGTACGTCGGTCCAGTCCGCCTTGCCGGGCAACGCCAGGTCCGCGAGGTCGTTGGTGCGGTTCTCGCCGACGATCGTGCGGACTGCGTCGTCGAGTGTCTCCCGCGGCACGGGGAACGTATCCGCGATCATGTCGGCGAGCTGGAACGCCTTGCCGGGATGGAGATTGAGCAGGATCGTTGCCTGCGGCGCATAAACCCCGAGCGCGATACAGGCCAGCGCGTACCGGTCGACGTCGACGCCCTGCCGGTCCTGCGGAGCGGCGTACCCGGGATGAGCCAGCGTCGAACGGGCCCGGTCCTCGGCCTTGGTGGCGACCTCGAAGTCGATCAGCGTGAGCTTGCCGTCCACGTCGAGCAGCAGGTTGTCCGGATGCAGGTCGCAGAACACCACGCCGCGCTCGTGCAACTGACCGACCGCTTCACCGACCTTGGCGATCATCGCGGTCGCCCACTCGGCGTACTCGGCCTTCTGCGCGGTCGTCGCGTCGGGGTGCGTCAGCGGATAACGCCGTACCAGCTCGCGCTGCAACGACACCGAGTCGATGTGCTCCTGCACGAGGAAGTGGTGCTCACCCAGCTGCAGGTAGTCGTGCGTTCTCGGTACGGCGTCGAGGCCGTCGAGCTGCTCCAGGATGTCGCGCTCGTGAGCGATCCGGGTCACCGCGTCCCGGCCGGCCATGTCCAGACCGGCGTACGGACGGCCCTCCTTGAGGACGACGCGGTCGCCGGTCTCGTTGTGGTGGCCCAGGTACACACCGCCGCCGTTGGAGAACTGGATGACGCCGTCGATCGTGTAGGCGAGGTCGTTGGTGGTGACCGCGTTGCGGGCGTCGAGGTGCGGCTGCAGGAAGTCCGGGAGCTGGACCCAGGGCGGTACGACGAACGTCGGACCGCGATGGTCGGGGACGAGGTTGCCGTGGGCATCCGAGATCGCAAGCACGCGCTCGCCCGCCGGAGACAGGCAGTAGCGGCTGACGAAGGCGCCGTACCGGACGAAGAGCGGACCCTCCGCGTAGCGCAGATCGCTCAGGACATAAGGGCCTTCGACGCCTCGCAGTACGTCGTCGAGCTCCTTCAGTACGAGCTCGAGCTGCGCGTCGTCGGTCGGGTAGATCGTGACCAGTTTGCCGCTCGACCCGCGGGGAGCGGCCTTCGAGTTCGTCATCACCAGGACGGCCTCGTTGCGCAGGAACTTGAACGCGATGCCGCGCGGGACGCAGTACTCCCACACCGCCGCGAGCGTCCGCTCGACGTCCTGCAGCCGGGCCGAGACGTGGATCTTCCAGCCCTGCTCCGGGAGCCGGAGGCCGGCGGGCGCGTAGTGCATCCACTGCTCGCCCGGAACGTGCTGCCACCCCTCCGGGACGGCTCGCCGCGTGATCGCGAAGTCCGGGTGCCGGGCACCGCGGTGGGCCGGCGTCTCGTAGAAATGCCGATCCGCGAGGCAGTAGAACTCGTAACTCTCGTGCATGACTGTGCGACCCCCCTTCCGTGGTGCTCCCGGAAATCCTGAGGGTCTTTCAGTCCTGGGCGTAGTGCACGATGTCATCACTCTGCTGTGAAGAACGCATACACTACGAGTGAGTATCTAAACACTCTTCGTTATCGTACTGCGTAATCTGAGCGTGAATCGGCCCGTAACACCATGTCAATCCGCGACAACCCCATCACAGTACGTAACTTCCAGGCTCGTGCATCGTGCTACACGGGATAGGTGCGGACCTCGGTGGCCTTGAGGGTGGTGTGGAGGAGTTGGCCCGGGGTCAGGTGGAGGTCGGCGACGGCGGCGGGGGTGATGTCGGCGAGGAGGTCGGCGGGGCCGGTGGGAGAGGCGTCGAGGCGGACGCGGACGGTGTGGGCGTGCTGCTCGATGCCGGTGACCACCGCGGGCCAGGTGTTGCGGGGGCTGCCGCTCGGCGGCTCGAGGTAGAGGCTGACCGCACTCGGCGGGAACGCCACGTGCACCGGACCCGACGCCGGCTCGGCTGCCGTGATCGTCGCCGCACCGGCGTCACTGGTGAGGGTGACAGTGGTGCTGGTGGCGGTGCCTCGGTAGAGGTTGAGCCCTACCAGTTGGGCGACGTAGTCCGTGCGTGGACGATGGGCCACCTCGGTGGGCTTGCCTTCCTGGACGACGTGGCCGTTCTCGATGATGACCAGCCGGTCGGCGAGAACCATTGCATCCAGCGGGTCGTGCGTGACCAGTAGCGTGCGGCCCCGGAAGCGGGACAGGTGCTGACCCAGCTCGGCACGAACGTGCAGCGTCGTACTGGCGTCCAAGGCAGCAAGGGGCTCGTCCAGCAGCAGGAGCTCCGGGTCGGTAGCCAACGCACGTGCCAGCGCGACTCGCTGCGCTTGGCCGCCGGACAAGGACGGTGGACGGCTCCGCGCGTACTGCGACAGCCCGACCACCTCCAGCCAGCGAGCGGCCTCCCGTCGGGCGGTCTGCTTTTCCATGCCGCGGGCGCGCAGCCCGAACGCAACGTTCTCCAAGCAGCTCAGGTGGTTGAAGAGCAGGTACTCCTGGAACACCACGCCGATCGGACGGCGCTCCGGCGTACGGAAGGTTCGCGGCGGCTCGTCCCACACCGCGTCGTCCAAGGCGATGCGTCCGCTGTCCACGGCGAGCAGTCCGGACAGGGCACGGAGCGCGGTGGTCTTGCCGGCGCCGTTGGGCCCGAGCAGCGCGACCACCTCGCCCGGCTCGACGGTCAGCTCCAGTGCGAGGTCGAACGCGCCACGGCGTACCTGCAGGTCGGCGTACAGGGTCATCGCAGCCCACTGATCCAGCGCTCGCGCAGGGACGCCAGTACGACGACAGACACGAACAGGAGAACCAGACTCAGTACGACGGCCACGTCGGGGTCGGTCTCCAGCGCCAGGTAGACGGCCAGCGGCATGGTCGTCGTACGTCCCGGGAAGTTGCCGGCGAAGGTGATGGTGGCGCCGAACTCGCCCAGTGCGCGCGCCCAGCACAGCACCGTCCCGGCTACGACCCCCGGGGCGATCGACGGCAACGTCACGCGCCGGAACGTGGTCCACCGTCCCGCACCGAGCGTCGCGGCCGCCTCCTCGTACCGCGGGTCAGCGGCACGCAGTGCACCCTCCACCGAGATCACCAGGAACGGCATGGCCACGAACGCCTCGGCCACCACCACACCGGCGGTGGTGAACGGCAGGGAGATCCCGAACCACGCGTCGAGGTGCTGACCGACCAGACCGCGCCGCCCGAGCACCAGGAGCAGTGCAACACCGCCAACCACAGGCGGAAGCACCAGCGGCACTGTCACGAACGCGCGGATCACACTCCGCCCTGGCAGCTCACCCCGTGCGAGTAGCCAGGCCAGTGGTACGCCCAGCAGCAGACAGAGTGCTGTAGCAGCCGTAGCGCACACCAGCGACAGCCGCAGCGCTTGCCACACGTCAGCACTGAACAGCCGCCCGGGCAGGGTCGACCACGGCGCCTTGGCGAGCAGGCCGATCAGAGGGACGAGCAGGAACGCCAGGCCGAGCAGGGCAGGCAGCAGGAGTACGAGAGGCAGCCGCCCGCGGGTACTCCTGCCACGACCGCTCACGGTGCGCCGAAACCGGCGGCGGTCAGGACGGTCTTGCCCTTGTCGGACAGGACGTAGTCGACGAACGCCTTGGCGCCGTCCGGATTCGGAGCGTTGGACAGCGTGGCGATCGGGTACTCGTTGACGGCCTTGCTCGACTCCGGGAACTCGATGCCGTCGACCTTGTCCTTGGCGGCCAGTACGTCGGTCTTGTACACCAGCGCCGCGTCGACCTCGCCGAGGCTGACCTTGGTCAACGCCGCCTTCACGTCCTGCTCGAGACTGTCCGGCTGCGCGGTGATCCCGATCGCCTTGAAGACCTTGTTCGCCGCCGCGCCGCACGGCACCTGCGGCGCGCAGATCGCGATCTTCTTGTGTGCGTCGGCGAAGTCCTTGATGCCGGTGATCCGGCCAGGATTGCCCTTGGGGACGGCGATCTCCAGCGTGTTCCGCGCGAAGTTCGCCGGGGTGCCCTTGTCCTTGACGTCGTCCATGTTCTTCGGTGCGGCCGACGCGAACACGTCGGCCGGCGCGCCTTGGTTGATCTGCTGCGCCAGCGCAGAGCTGCCCGCGAAGCTGAACTTCACCTTCACTCCGGGATGCGCGGACTCGAAGTCCTTTCCCAGTTGCGTGAAGCTGCCGGTCAACGATGCGGCCGCGAACACGTTCACGTCGCCGGACAAGGCCGCCGTACTCGCGCCACTGGAAGGTGCGGACGAGGCCGGGGTGTTGTCGCCGCACCCGGCCAGCGCGAACGCAGCGACCGCGGTGACGGCTGCGACAGCGGCACGGCGCAGCATCAGGCCTCCGGGATCTCGACGACGACATGCGTGGACTTGATCGAGGCGACGGCCACCACGCCAGGCTCCAGCCCGAGCTCGTCGGCGGCCTCGCGGCTCATCAGCGACACCACGCGGAACGGGCCGGCCTGCATCTCGACTTGGGCCATCACGCCGTCCTTGACGACCCGCGTGACGATCCCGCGCATCCGGTTGCGGGCCGAGGCCGCGGCGGTGTGGCCGGGCTCCGGCGACTCCGCCAGCTGCTGGGCGAAGCCGGCCAGCGCCTGCCCGTCGACCGCCATCCGCCCGTTCTCCTGCTGCGACGGCAGGCGCCCCTGATCGATCCAGCGCCGCACCGTGTCGTCACTGACGCCCAGGAGCGCGGCCGCCTCACTTACCCGCAAACTCGGCACACCAGCCAGCATACTGCCGCAGATACGGATTGATGCCAGGTTTTCCACAGTCGCGAGGTGTGACGGAAAGTAGCGGCGATTCCTCGTAAGTTAGAGGGCATGAGGACATCGGCGATGCGGGACTACTTGGACGGGCCGCACAAGACGGCGCGGGACGTCGTGCGGGCGGAGCTGGCCGCGCATGCCGACCTGGGAGATCTGGCGCTGCGGCTGCCGCGGGACGAGTATCGGGACAAGATCCTCGATCTGCTGCTGCGGTCGGCCGCGGAGGGCCTGCCCGCCCGGGGATACCCGAAGGAGTACGGCGGGGCGGCGGACCTCGGCGGCTTCATCGCGGGCTTCGAGACGCTGGCCTTCGGCGACCTGTCGCTGATGGTCAAGGCAGGCGTGCAGTTCGGGCTGTTCGCCGGCGCGATCCTGCATCTCGGGACCGAGCACCACCACGAGCGGTATCTGGCGGACGCGGTCAGCGGGCGGCTGCTCGGCTGCTTCGCGATGACCGAGACCGGTCACGGGTCGAACGTGCAGGCCCTCGGGACGACGGCGACGTACGACGAGGCGACGGGTGAGTTCGTCGTCCACACGCCGACCGCGGCGGCGCGCAAGGACTACATCGGGAACGCGGCCCGGCACGGGCGGATGGCGGCCGTGTTCGCGCAGCTCGTGGTCGGCGGCGAGAGCCACGGGGTGCACTGCCTGCTGGTGCCGATCCGCGGTGCGGACGGTGCGGCGCTGCCCGGGGTGACGCTGACGGACTGCGGGCCGAAGCTCGGGCTGAACGGCGTCGACAACGGGCGGATCGTCTTCGACCAGGTCCGGGTGCCGCGGGACGCGCTGCTCGACCGGTACGCGCAGGTCGATGCCGACGGCAACTACAGCAGTCCGATCGAGAACCCGGACCGCCGGTTCTTCACCATGCTCGGGACGCTGGTGCAGGGCCGGGTGTCGGTCGGCGGCGCGGCGATCAACGCGAGCAAGGTGGCGCTCGCGATCGCCGTCCGGTACGGCGCTCAGCGGCGCCAGTTCGGCGCTCCGGGCAGCGGCGAGGAGGCGATCCTGCTCGACTACCGGATGCATCAGCGCAGACTCCTGCCGTTACTTGCCCGGACCTACGCGCTGCACTTCGCCCAAGCCGAGCTGGTGGACGAGTTCGCCCGGGTCTTCACCGACGACCGGGACGAGCACGACCGGCGCGCGCTGGAGGCGCAGGCGGCCGGGACGAAGGCGCTCGGGACGTGGCACGCGACCGAGACGATCCAGATGTGCCGGGAGGCGTGCGGCGGCGCCGGTTACCTCGCGGAGAACCGGCTGGCGACGCTGAAGGCGGACACCGACGTCTTCACGACATTCGAGGGCGACAACACGGTGCTGCTGCAGCTGGTGGCGAAGGGTCTGCTGACCGACTACCGCGAGTCGTTCGGCAAGCTCGACCCGTTGGGTACGGCGCGGTTCGTGGCGGCGCAGGCGGTGGAGATCGCGGTCGAAAAGGCGGCGCTGCGCCCGTTGATCGAGCGGCTGCGCGACGTCGTACCGAATCGCAGTGATGCGGGTGATCCCGATGCGGGGCTGCGGGACGACGCGTACCACTCCGGCATGGTGCGGTACCGCGAGGAGCACATGCTGTCCGGGGTGGCGCGCCGGCTGAAGGCCGGGATCGATGCGGGCGACGATCCGTTCGACGTGTTCAACCGGTGCCAGGACCATGTGATCGCGGCCGGCCGGGCGCATGTGGACCGGGTCGTCCTGGAGGCGTTCCAGTCCGCGGTGCGGGACGCTCCGGAGGAGATCCGCCCGCTCCTGCAGGACGTGTACGACCTGCACGCGCTGGTGACGATCGAGACGGAGCGCGCGTGGTACCTCGAACACGGCCGCCTGTCCCCGGGCCGTTCGAAGGCGATCACCGCGCTGGTCAACGAGCTCTGCGCGACGGTTCGCCCCGCCGCGGTGGACCTGGTCGACGCCTTCGGCGTACCGGCCTCGGCAGTGGAGGTGCCGATGGTTGTACCGTCACAGCATGAGTGAGTCGATCGAACCCGCCTCGGCTGCTGAGGCTGCGCGGGAACTCGCCCGGGTGCTGCTGGAGCAGGCCGATGCTCTGGACCTCCACGACCTGCGGGCCACCGGCGCGATCGAGAGCGTCCGGGTGCAGTCCCGGGTGCTGGCGGAGGCCGTCCACGAACGTGGCTGGGGCGAGATCTTCCTCGGGATCGACTCGTACGACCCCGACGAACTGGACGACCTCCCGCTGGGCCCGGACGACTTCGACGATCCCGCGGACTACCGCGAGATCGTCGAGGGCGACGCGCTGGATCTCGAGGAGCTCGAGGAGCCGCTGCTGCCGGAGAACGGCGTCCGGCTCAGCTACCAGGCGCGGTACGACTACGTGGTGACCGACCCCGACGCCTTCGTCCAGTACGTGCGCAGCCGTGCGGACGAGGCCCAGAACGACGAGATCATCGACGACATCGAGGACGCGCAGTCCGCGTTCGAGCTGCTCTGCTACCTGGACGGGCTCGGCTCGAAGGAGTACGAGCCGTTCGGTCTCGTGCCGGGCGGCGGCGAGGAGTCCCACAAGGTCGTCGACTTCTCCCTGTGGGACCTGGACCCCACCCGCCGCGACGACACGTACCCGTACTGAGGCCGTCAGGACGCGATCGAGCTCCAGAACGCGCACTGGTGTTCTTGGGCAAGGTCAGCTGCGGTGATTCCTTGCGGAGCGAGTGACTGGACGTAGTCCTTGCTCTGGAAGGGCTGCCACTGTGGCTGACCGGGACCGTTCGGGTTGCCGGTGCGGGCGAACTGCGTCCAGTAGCTCATCATCGTCGCGGAGAGTTGTTTCTGCGCGGGAGTGCTCGGTCCCGGGAGCTGTGCGTCGTCGAAGAGGTACTGCAGTTCGGCGCCGTGGAACGCGCCGGTCGGGAAGTTCGGTTTCGGCAGCGTGCTGAACCACGGTGCGGTCTCGTCGGCGAACTCGTACGCGTACAGCGGGGTCTGTGCGGCGAGAGCGCGGTCCCGAGCGAGGACCGGGCAGCCCCACGCCCAGTCGGTCACGACGGTCGACAACGCCTCGCCGGCGGAGTGGAACTTTCCGACGGGGTAGCGGGCCAGGACCCGTTCGGCGTCCGACTTGCCGAAGAGGGTGTGGATTTCCGCGCTGTAGCTCGCGGGGGTCGTCACCTGGCCGGTTGCGGTTTCGATGGCCGCGGTGAACAGGTGGTGCTCGTCCCGCGTGGTCCCCTGGATGATCGGTACGTGGTTGAACCGGCCGGTGGCGAAGGCGCGGTCCGGGCTGAGCGGCAGCACGCCACCGCCAACGGTGGGTCCTGAGCCGACGCCGACGTCGGACAACTTGGCGAGCTCGTCGGTCGGTTTGGACCGCAGGCACGCCGCAGCCGCAGCCGGGTTTTTGCAGCCGACCTCGGCCGCGACCTCGAGACCGTGCTGCTCGCGCTCGGAGCGTGGCAGCGGAAACCAGGTCGGCGGTCCGGGCGACCAGTTCCGGCCGGTGCATTCGGCGCTCTGCACGATTGCCTTCTCGAACAGACCTGCGGAACCCGGCGCGACCAGGTGGGAGCAGACGCTGGTGCCTCCGGCGGACTCACCGAAGATCGTGACGTTGCCCGGATCGCCGCCGAACGCCGCGGCGTTGCGCTGGACCCACCGCAACGCGGCCTGCTGATCCTCGAGGCCGAAGTTCCCCGAGAGGTGCCGGGCTCCGCCGTGGTCCAGTGCCGGATGGGCGAGGAAGCCGAAGATGCCCAGCCGGTAGTTGGGGCTGACCACGATGACCTGGCCGCTGTTCGCCAGCTTCTGTGCGTCGTACAGGCTGCCGGCTCCGCTGATGAAGCCGTTGCCGTGGATCCACACCATGACCGGCAGTTTGGGTGCATGGCTGGTGCGTGGCGTGGCGACGTTGAGGTAGAGACAGTCCTCGGTGTTACTGGCCGGGTCGATCAGCCCTTCGGCCTGGGCGCAGCGGTTCCCGGGCTTGGTGGCGTCCCGGATGCCACGCCACGACGCGGCCCGTTTCGGTGACGCCCAGCGGAGGTGTCCGACCGGCGGTGCGGCGTACGGGATTCCTTGGAAGAGGCGGGCGTCCGCGGTGAGCGTGCCGCGCACGGCGCCGGTGTCTGTCGAGACCACGGTTGGTGCGGGAGTTTCCGGCGTACTGCGGGTGCTCGTGGCGCCGGATGCGACGCCGCCGCACGCTGCCACCGAGCTCGTGAGCAACGCCGCGATCAGCAGCCCTCCGAATCGCCGGGAACGGCCGGACCGTGGTCGTCGGCGACTCTGTCCGTGGTGCTGATCCTGCTGTGTCATCGCGTACTCGCCTTCGTTCGACTGTATTCGTGTGTGGGTCACACTAATATAAAGTGTAAGGTACACACGAAGTCAAACCGAGGAGCGTCCCGATGCCGTTGACCGACGATGCGCACTTGCCGCCGGGGCTGGTGCTGGCGTGGGGCCTGCCCGCCAAGGCGCACAAACTCGGCCGGAAGCCGACGCAGAGTGTCGAGCAGATCGTCGACGCGGCCCTCGAGCTGGCCGATGCCGACGGATTCGCCGCGTTGTCGATGCCCAAGCTCGCGCAGAAGCTCGGGCTGACCGCGAACGCGATCTACCGGTACGTCAGGTCCCGTGACGAGCTGCTCGTGCTGCTCGCCGACGCAGCCTGGGGTCCGGTGCCGGCGCAGGTCGCCGATGCGCGCGACTGGCGAGCCGGTGCGGCCGCCTGGACGCAGGGGATGGTCGACCGATGCGACGTACATCCCTGGCTCTGTGATCTTCCGATCCGCGGGGCGCCGCTGACGCCGAACCTGCTCGGCTGGGCAGAGGGGATCCTGCGGGTACTGACCGGCGCCGGGCTGAGCCCGACCGAAGGCTTGTCGTGCGCGCTGCTGCTGGACGGATATGCGCGGCGGATCGCCGCTGCTCGTCGCGATGTGCGCGACAGCGCCACGACCTCCGTCCAGCCGGCCGCGGTGTCACGGTTCCTGGAGCCCCGGCTGCACGAACTCGGATACTCGATCCTGGCCGGGCTGATGGCCGGCGAGCAGTACACCGACGAGGTCCACGAGGCCGACATAACCTTCGGCCTCGACCGGATCCTGGACGGCATCGACGTACTGATCGCGGCAAAGTCTGTCTAGATCCACGAACAGAAGCTGCCGCGCTGTACCGGTCCCCAGCAGCACCGGTACAGCGGGGCAGCTCTTTGCGTAGAAACGCCGGCCGTGCCGGGTGTTGGTCGCCACCTCACTGGCGACCAACACCCTGCCGACACGGCCGGCGTCCTGCTGTTGCCCCGAGAGGGCAAGTGGCCCGAAGGAGGGCGGTCCCGGGACCCATTCCGCGGCCGGCAGGGGAGGTACAGTCCGGTCGCGGACGGAAGTCCAGCGGGATCCACCTGGACCCAGTGCCGGCGACCCGTCCGTCGCCGACAAGAGAACGCTGTCATGCGGCTCGGCTACCGGGAATCATCCGGTTCAAACATTTGCATTGCCTTTGAAGTAAGCAACGCTCAGTGAAAATCTCCTCACTTTCTGTGCAGATGTTGCCTGCCGCAACAAGTTTTGACAGTTGGATAGTCCAAGGCTGAACAACCACGAACTACCGGCGGAGCTGGGTGAGAACCGCGAGCACCCGCCGATGCGTGTCCGGTGCGTCCTCGATGCGCAGCTTCTGGAAAATGCTGCGCATGTGACTCTCCACCGTGCGTTCTGCGAGCACGAGGTGCGCGGCGATCGCGCCGTTCGAGCGGCCCTCCGCGACCAGCGCCAGCACTTCGCGTTCCCGCGCAGACAGCGCCGCCAGCGGGTCGTCTGCACGTGTCGGGGTCACCAGCGCGGCGACGATCTCCGGATCCAGCGCGGACCCGCCGTCGCGGACCCGGCGGACGGCGTCCAGGAAGTCGTCGACGCGCAGGACACGATCCTTGAGCAGGTAGCCGAACCCACCCGTGCCGACCAGTCCGACCACGTGCCGGGTCTCGATGTGCTGCGACAGCATCAGGATCGGGCGGTCCGGCCGTTCCGCGCGCAGCAGTACGGCGGCCCGGGCGCCGTCGTCCGTCATCGTCGGCGGCATCCGTACGTCGATGATGGTCAGGTCGGGATCCATCGCGCGCACCACGTCGACGAGCAAGTCCGCGGATTCCGCCGTACCCACGACGTCGTGACCGTTCTCGGCCAGCAGCCGGCTCAGACCCTCACGAAACAAGGCGGAATCCTCGCCGATCACGATGCGCACGGGATCTCCACGGTGATCGCGGTACCGGCTCCGGGCGGGCTGTCGACCGTGAACGCGCCACCCACGGACGCGACCCGGTCCCGCAACGACGTCAGCCCGAAGCCCTCCTTGGCCCCGCCCACGCCGTCGTCGCGCACCACGGCCCGCAGTACCTGATCGGTCAGGCCGACCGAGATCGAGATCCGGGTCGCCCGCGCGTGCTTGAGTGCGTTCGCGATCGCCTCGCCGACGGTGAAGTACACCGCGGTCGCCGGGCCCTCGCCGACGTCCAGCTCGGGTACGACGAGATCGACCGGCAGCGAGCTGTCCGCGACCAGGTGCCGCAGAGCCACCGCGAGCCCGTCGTCGAGCCGGCTCGGCCGCACCCCGTGCGCGATCCGCCGCAGCTCCGCGACGGTGTGCTCGAGCGTCTGCACGACCTCGTCGAGTTCCCGGTACGCCGGTACGCCGGGCGTGAGCTGGTACTGCACGGACCGCAGTCGCATCCCGATCGCGATCAGCCGCTGCTGCGCGCCGTCGTGCAGGTCCCGCTCGAGCCGCTGCCGC
>DASXXB010000029.1:0-5631 GCA_036503355.1 Kribbella sp.
GCGTCTGGCGGGGACCTGCCTGGCCGGTCGCGGTCGCCTGGTTGGCGTCGCGGTCACGAGCGAGCGGGTCTTCCACCGTGCCGGTGTCCGTGGTGAGCGGGCCCTGGGCGAGCCTGGTCAAAAGAGCCGGGCCCGTCACCGGGAGCGTCGCTACCTCGCGCACGCCGGCGAGAACGTCGTCGGGTCTCACGGCCGGGGTTCCGTGCCGTAACACCACTTGCAGTATCGCACACGTCGCAACCGACCCCGGTTCACTCGCGACGGTGAGTCGGAGAACGGCAGCCCGACAGTCGAACGACCGAACCCCCCGTTTGGTCATGCGCTCGACCAGAATTTCCTCCCGCGCCAGGAAGGCCTCCACCGCGGCTCCGGCCGCCTCGGGATCCACCCCCGGTAACGCGATCCGCCACTCGCTGGCCTCCAGCCGCTCGGCCAGCGCCCCCGGCCCGGCGACGACCACCTCGAGTACGTCGAGACCGGGCGGCAGCGCCTCGTCGAGGGCGGTCCGGACCTGCTCGGCGTCCCGCTCATGTGTGAGCGAGATCTCCAAGTACTCCGCCTCCGAGGCGGCTCCGGTCGGCGCGGCACCGGCGTACGAGATCTTCGGGTGCGGGCTGAAGCCGTGCGAGAACGCCACCGGCAGCTCGGCGCGGCGTACGGCACGCTCGAACGCCCGCTGGAAGTCGCGGTGTGAGGTGAATCGCAGCCGCCCCCGCTTGGCGAAGCGCACCCGCAGTTTCTGGACGGCGGGGAGCTGCTGCGAGGGCGGAGCTTGAACTGGTGGCACAGCCGCATTGTGTCAGGCGGCGGACTTCCCGGTCAGGTGCAGGGCCCAGCCGAGGAACCCGAAGGAAACTAGTGCGAGCACGGTCCGGAACAGGTTGAAGGCCACCCACTTCGACTCGTTGAAGGCCGCGCGGGCCGCCGCGGCGTCGATCGTGGCCGGATCGCCGGCCGCCTTCAGCGCGTCGTTCAGCGGCACGTTGACCGCCACCGTGACGATCATCGAGACCAGGTACAGCACGAACGCGACCGCGATCCACGGCAGCGCCTTCTCCCTCAGGCTGAGCGCGCCGGCGAGCACCATGAAGAGCGCCGCCCCGAGGAATCCCAGGCCGAGGAACAGCGGGTTCACGATCGCCCTGTCGACCGCCTGGAACGCACCCACGAAGGTGCGGTCGTCGGTCTTCGCGAGGCCGGGCATGAACGCGTTCGAGTAGATCGCGTACACCCCGGCCACCAGGCCCGTCGTCATCGTGGCCGCCATCAACGACGCCACCCGCAGTCCGTTCATCTCACTCCTTCGGTACGGCGGGAACTCCCCGCACCACCGAAGTTAGAAGCTCGCGAGCGCCGGGAACATGTCGCGAAGGCTCACACGCATGTCTGCTCGACTCAGAACCGAGCGCACTGCCCGGCCCGACGTACCTGCTCGACGACGCCGGAGCGAGCAGGCTGGTCGAAGTAGTGGCCGAGGGCCTCCATCATCGAGTGCGCACTGGCGGCCAGACGCCCCGCACCGCCGTACGTGTTGCTGTTGCTGATGGCAAGAATCTGGCGGTTGATGGAGGTGGGTGTAGCCGTTGCCCAGGAGCTTGGTGCGCAGGGTTCTCTCCCCCACCGGGGCGGCGGTGCCGTCAGCAGGTTACGAACTTTGAGCCGCGAAGTGTGAGGAGTTCCCGCGTGGCGGGCCGGCCCCGAACCTGGCCGTCGTACGGCATCATGATGGCTCGGGGAACGTGTGAGGAGAGGACACCGATGACGGAACCGGCACAGTCGCCGCGGCGGGAGCCGAACCCTGCGGTCGTAGATGCCGGCGACGGCGACGGCAAGGGCATCTACTGGGTGCTGAAGAACGTGCTCGTCGGTCCGCCGGTGAAGCGGGTTTTCCGGCCGAACGTGGTCGGTGCCGAGAACGTGCCGGAGACCGGCGCCGCGATCATCGCCAGCAACCACCTCTCGTACGCCGACTGGGTCTTCATGCCGGTGGTGCTGCGCCGGCGGGTGACGTTCGTGGCGAAGTCCGACTACTTCACCGGGGCCGGGATCAAGGGCCGGTTCCAGCGCGGGTTCTTCAAGGGCACCGGGCAGGTGCCGATCGACCGGTCCGGCGGGTCGGCGTCCGAGGGTGCGATGCGGGCCGGGATGAAGGTCCTGGAGCGCGGCGAGCTGTTCGGGATCTATCCCGAGGGCACGCGCTCGCACGACGGGCGGCTGTACAAGGGCCGGACCGGCGTCGCGCGGCTCGCCCTGGAGGCGAAGGTGCCGGTGATCCCGTGCGGCGTGATCGGCACCGACGTGGTCGCGCCGCCGGGGAAGATCGTCGCGTCGTTCGCCTCCCCGACGGTGAAGTTCGGCGAGCCGCTGGACTTCTCGCGGTACGAGGGAATGGAAGGCGACCGGCTGATCCTGCGGGCGGTCACCGACGAGATCATGTACAAGATCATGGAGCTGTCCGGGCAGGAGTACATCGACATGTACGCCACCAAGGCCAAGGCCCTCGAGGGCCGCGCAGTCACCGGCGCCCCGACCAAGGTCCGCAAGACGGACACCTGATCCGCTTGGTGAGATGCGATGGGTCTACGCTGGGAGATCGTGGACGGACCGATCGCTTATCAGGGTGAGCCAGGCGCCAACTCGGCGATGGCGTGCACCGACATGTTCCCGGACCGCGAGCAGCTGCCCTGCACGACGTTCGAGGACGCCCTCGAGGCGGTCACCAGCGGCCGCGCGGGGCTCGCGATGATCCCGGTCGACAACTCGATCGCCGGCCGGGTCGCGGACATCCACCACCTGCTGCCGGAGTCCGGCCTGCACATCGTCGGCGAGTACTTCCTGCCGATCCACTTCCAGCTGCTCGGTGTTCCCGGTACGTCGCTCGACCAGATCCGGACCGTTCGCAGCCACGTGCACGCGCTCGGGCAGTGCCGCAAGATCATCCGCGAACACGGCTGGTCGACGGTGGTTGCCGACGACACCGCAGGTGCCGCCCGGGAGGTGTCGGAGCTCGGCGATCCCACCGTGGCGTCGCTCTCGCCTCGGGCCGCGGCAGGGCTCTACGGTCTGGACACACTGGCGTCCGACGTCGAGGACGAGCACCACAACACGACCCGGTTCCTCGTGCTGTCCCGCGAGCCCGACGTACCGCCGGTCGACTCAGGCCCTGTCATCACGTCGTTCGTGTACCGCGTACGCAACGTGTCGGCCGCGCTGTACAAGGCGTTGGGCGGATTCGCCACGAACAGCGTGAACATGACCAAGCTGGAGTCGTACCAGCTCGGCGGGATGTTCTTCGCCACCCAGTTCTACGCCGATATCGAAGGCCACCCGGAGCAGCCGAACGTCGCGCTCGCGCTGGAGGAGCTCGCGTTCTTCTCCGTCGAGGTCCGCATCCTCGGCGTCTACCCCGCCAGCGAGTTCCGCGCCCAGATCGCCGAGCCTGCCGCAAACCGGGCCCTCCGCCCGCACCACTAGCTTGCGCGACGCACGCGTGCTGCTGATCGGCGGCACGTCGAACGCCGGAAAGTCAACGGTGGCAGGCGTTCTGGCCGATCGGCTCGGGTTCGACTACGTGTCCACGGACAAGCTCGGCCGGCATCCGGGGCGGCCGTGGACTACCGCGGGACGGGAAGTGCCGGGGCATGTCGTCGAGCACTACCGGTCGTTGAGCAGCTCGGAGCTGGTCGACGCGTTGCTCGCGCATTACGAGCGAATGTGGCCGCGGATCGAGGACCTGGTGCGTTCGGCTGCGGCCGCGCGGTCGACCGGGCTGGTGTTGGAGGGTTCGGGAATTTGGCCCACGAACGTCACGCAACTCACGTCGCCGTACACCTCAGCCGTCTGGCTGAGCGCATCGGACCAGGTGCTTGCGGCGCGTATACATGCGAGTTGCGGGTACGACGAGCTGCCGGCTGAACGGCGCTACCTGGTGGACAAGTTCCTCGCCCGGTCGCTCGGATATCAGGCGCGGATGCTCAACCTCGTCACGCGACTGGGCCTCGACCACCTGGACGTCTCCACGCCCCGCTCGCCCGAGCAGCTTGCCGACGAGATCCTCGGTCGCGGTTGATCGGTGTTAGAGCGCCAGGACTTTCAGTACGGCGGGGCTCAGGTGGGACTTGTCGGTGGTGTGGAGGTCGATCCACTCGGGCCCCGCGGTGTCTGGTGAAACCACCTCGGCCGGCGCAGCGGCCGGCGCGGGTAGGTCTGTGAAGACACCGTGATGGTGGAAGTTGGTGGACGAGCTCTGCACGTGGAGCTTGAACGGCTTGAACTCCCCGGTGGCGCTCAAGCACAGGCCGAGCTCCTCGTGAAGCTCACGTTCGAGCGTTTGCGCCCAGGTCTCCCCCACCTCCGGGCGACCACCGGGTAGGTCGAGAAGCCCGGCGTACGGTCCTCGGGTCTTGTGAACCAGAAGGATCCGGCCGGCGTCACGGATCCGGGCATAAACCCCGAAGTGGCAGTGCGGAGCCGGACCCATCCGGCGATGGTAGCCGTCTGACTTGTCCACGCGGACAGGTAGTGCACCTGATGTACGCCGTACACGCGGCCGGTTTCACGCTCAGGTGCACTACTCGGCGCCGGACACGTCCTGTCGAGCTGTACACCCTCGCGGGTGGTGGAGCGAATACGCTCGGCGGATGGAGATTGTTGGGGTGGATGGGCGGGACGCCGAGGTTTTTCGGCGGTTCTACGAGGTGAAGTTCGGGGTGCGGCGGGAGGAGTTGGAATTTCCGGTGGGGATGGGGCTCGAGGAGGCTCGGGTGTTCATGGCGCGGGAGCACGCCGAGGTGCGGGCCGAGGGGCTCGCGCTGGTCGACGGGGATGTGTGGCTGGGGATCGCCTGGCTGGACTGGTGGCTGGTCGGGAACACCGACACCGTGGACGTGGAGCTGGCGGTGGTGCCGGAGTACCGGCGGCGGGGCGTGGCGAGCAGGCTGCTCGATGCCGCGATCGAGAAGGCGAGTCGCGCGGGCCGGCGGATCGTCTCGGGGACGAACCTGGCGGGCGACCCGGTGACCGGCGAGAGTCCGGGTACGGCGTTCGCCGCGGCGCGGGGGTTCGTGAAGAAGCATGCCGAGCTGCACCAGGTGGTCGAGCTGCCCGTGGAGGACCTGGTCGAGCAGCCGGTCGACGGATACGAGATCGTCCAGTGGCGGGAACACACGCCCGATGAGTGGATGGCGCAGTTCGTCGAGCTCCTGAGCGGGATGAGCGAGGACGTCCCGACCGGCGACCGTACGGACGAGCCGGTGCGCTGGACGCCCGAGCTGGTCCGGGACGCCGAGGCCCGGCGGATCGCCCAGGGGCGGTTCACGTACACCACGGCCGCCGTACACACCGCCTCAGGCGAGCTCGCGGCGTACACCCAGATGGGCGGTACGCCGGAAACTCCGGACCGGTTGAACCAGTACGACACCTACGTACGGCGCTCGCACCGTGGCAACGGTCTCGGCATCGCGGTGAAGACGCCGAACCTCCGCGCCCTCCAGGCCGGCGTCGCGCACCCCGCCGTACTCCACACCTGGAACGCCCCCGAGAACACACCAATGATTGCCGTAAACAACAAACTCGGCTTCCGCCCAACAGCCCAACGCACCACCTGGGAACGCCCCCTCTAACCAAACCTCC
>DASXXB010000030.1:0-2137 GCA_036503355.1 Kribbella sp.
TCAGCCCGAGCCGCTGGCGGTGGATCGGGCCGGTGCACGCCGTGCTGATGACCGTGATCGTCGTCGTCACCGGGAACCACTGGTGGCTCGACGGGATCGTGGCCGTGCTGGTGCTGGTGCTGTGCGCGTGGACGGTGTTCGGAGTGCGTACCGGCTGGCACCGCCTGCGTGCGCGTCGCACCGAGGCGGCTCCGCCGCCCGTCGAGATCAGATCACGCGCTGCTGCGGCGTCGACTGATTGACGATCTCCGGATCGACGGTGACCACCGGCGAGACGATCTCGTCGATCTGCTTCATCGCGTCGTCGGGAATCGTGACGTCGGCGGCCTTGACGTTCTCGACGACCTGCTCCGGGCGCGATGCGCCGATGATCGCGGCCGACACGTTGTCGTTCTGCAGCACCCACGCCACCGCGAGTTGTGCGAGCGACAGGCCGAGGTCGTCGGCGATCGGGCGCAGCTCCTGGACCCGGCTCAACACGTCGTCGGCCATCCAGCGCTTGATCATGTCGGCGCCGCCCTTGTCGTCGGTGGCGCGCGAGCCCTCCGGCGGCTGCTGGCCGGGCAGGTACTTGCCGGTGAGCACGCCCTGCGCGATCGGGGAGAACACCACCTGGCTGATCCCGAGCTCCTCCGACGTCGGGACGACCTCGGCCTCGATCACCCGCCAGAGCATGCTGTACTGCGGCTGGTTCGAGACGAACGGGATCCGCAGCTCACGGGCCAGCCGGTGGCCCTCCTGCAGCTGCTCCGCGGTCCACTCCGAGACGCCGATGTACAGCGCCTTGCCCTGCCGGACGACGTCGGCGAACGCCTCCATCGTCTCCTCGAGCGGCGTCTCGGTGTCGAACCGGTGTGCCTGGTAGAGGTCGACGTAGTCGGTGCCGAGCCGCTTGAGCGAGGCGTTGACCGACTCGTGGATGTGCTTGCGGGACAGGCCGGTGTCGTTCGGTCCGCCGGGACCGGTCGGCCAGTACACCTTGGTGAAGATCTCGAGCGACTCGCGGCGCTCGCCGGCCAGCGCCTCGCCGAGCACCGACTCGGCCTTGGTGTTGGCGTAGGTGTCGGCGGTGTCGAACGTCGTGATGCCGGCCTCCAGGGCCGCACGCACACAGGCCTTCGCCTGCTCGTTCTCCACCTGCGAGCCGTGCGTCAGCCAGTTGCCGTACGAGATCTCGCTGACCTTGAGACCACTGTTGCCCAGATAGCGGAAGTCCATACCCTGACCCTACTGTGCCCGGCCCGCGCCGCCCCGGGGGCGGGGCCGCTGCTCAGAACGGCTTCTCGCCGCGCTTCACCATCGGCTTCGGCAGCCGCCAGCGGCGCATCTGCATGGTCCGCCGGACCGCGTAGAACCCGAGGCCCTTGGTGGACTCCTTCGGGAACTTGATCGCGACCTGCTTCTTCAGCCCCGCGGTGAGCAGGAACCAGTCGCCCGCGATCAGCACGATCATGAACAGGAACAGCAGGTTCACCATGCCGGCCAGCCACGGGAACTGCGGCGAGAACACCACGCCGACCAGCGACACCACCAGCAGGATCGGCAGCGCGAACTCCATCACCGAGTAGCGGGCGTCCACGTAGTCCCGGGCGAACCGCCGGACCGGGCCCTTGTCGGCGGCCGGCAGGTACCGGTCGTCGCCGGTCTGCATCGCCGCCTGCATCTTGGCCCGCTCGGTGCGCATCTTGTCGCGCCGGATCGCCGAGGCCTCCTTGCGGTTGCGCGGCTTCTTGAACGCGGCCTTGCGTGCCGCCTCGGCTTCCTTGCGGCTCGGCGTCGGCCGGCCCTTGCCGCCCACCTTGGGTTGGGGTTCGGCGGGTACGGTGGTAGCTGTCTCAGACTTGGTACGACGGAACACGGGGTCAGAACCTCATTCGCAGGGCAGGACGCGTCGGGGTGGTCCCCGGACCTTCCTACTACTTTATCGGGGCCTGTCCCGATGGTGTGGTGACCCGGTGGGACATAGGGTGGACTGTACGCACGCCGGGTCGTCAGGCCGGCACAGAAGGGGTACGGATATCGATGAGCATCTTCAAGCGGATGTCGACGATCTTCAAGGCCAAGGCGAACTCCGCCCTGGACAAGGCCGAGGATCCTCGCGAAACCCTTGACTACTCGTATCAGAAGCAGCTCGAGC
>DASXXB010000031.1:0-7344 GCA_036503355.1 Kribbella sp.
CAATGAGGCGTGGATCGTCACCGGGCCGACCTCCGGCATCGGGCGTCGTACCGCGCTGGAACTCGCCGCTCACGGCACCGTCGTGCTCGTCGGACGCGACCCCGGCCGTCTCGCCCAGGTGGCGACGGAGATCCAGGCGAACGGCGGCGAGGCGGTGCCGGTGGTCTGCGACTTCTCGGACCTGGCGAGCGTACGGCGGGCCGCCCGGGACATCGTCGCGCTCGGGCTCCCGGTCGCCGGCCTGCTCAACAACGCGGGCATGATGGCGATGAGCGACGGCCGGACCGAGCAGGGCCAGGACCTGGCGTTCGTCACCAATCACCTCGGACCGTTCGCGTTCACCGAAGCGCTCACGCCGTACCTGCGCGACGGCGCGAACGTCGTTTTCGTCTGCTCCGGCGTCGAGGATCCGGAGCGCAAACCCGCTGTCGCCGCGGGCTTTCGCGGCGGGCGCTACCTCTCCGCCGAGGCGAGCGCACGAGGCGAGTGGAAGCCCGGCGGCTCGTCGCGCCCTGGCCTGGACGCCTACGCAACCTCGAAGCAGTGCAACCTCGCCACGGCGCTCGCTTTCGCGCGCGAGACTCCGCGCCTGCGCTTCAACGCGGTGGAACCGGGCTTCAACCCCGGCACCGGCCTCAGCCGTGACGCCAACGCCGTACTGCGATTCGTCGGGCAGCACGTTCTCTCGCCGCTGGCGCCGTTGATCAAGTACTGGAGCACCCCGAAACGCGCCGCGCGTGTGATCACGAAGGTCCTCACGGACACCTCCGGCGCAACGGGCGTCTACTACGACGAGAACGGCAAGCCGATGCTCGGCTCGACCCAGGTGCGCGATCCCGAGTTCAACGAACGCGTCGTCGCCGAGACCCGTGCGCTCCTCGCCGCTGTCCCGCAGACCGAGTGACCTAGTCGTCGCAGTCGGCGGCAGTGCAGGTGTCGGGGAGGTCGGCGGCGATGCGGTCGAGGAGGGTCGTGAGTTGCGCCTGCTCGGCCGGGGTCAGGCGGTCGAAGAAGTAGCTGCGGACCGCGTCGACGTGGTCGGGGGCCGCGGACTCAATCGCCTTGCGGCCGAGGTCTGTCAGGCGGACCATCGAGCCTCGGGCGTCGGAAGTGCACTCCTCGCGGCAGACCAGGCCGCGGCGCTCCATCCGGCTGACCTGGTGCGAGAGACGACTGCGTTCCCAGCCGACGGAGCGGCCGAGTTCACGGGTGCGCAGTACGCCGTCCTCGGCCTCGGACAGCGGGTGCAGCAGGGCGTAGTCGGCGCCGGACAGGCCCGAATTCGTGATCATGCGCGCCTCGAGCGCACGCATCAGTTCGCGATGCGTGTCGCGGTACGACTGCCACAGCCGCGCCTCACGCTCGTCGAGCCACCGGACATCCGTCATCTGTTCATTGTACGGATGGACGTTGACATGTCACCGAGTCAGTCAGGGAGTGCGTGACAGGGCGACGGCCAGGCCGATGGTGCCCGCCATGACGAGCAGTTCGAGGACCGCGAGTTGGCGGAACGCGGCCGGGTCGCCACTCGCCAGCCGCGGCAGCGTGCCTTGGCGGTGCTGCCATCCGATGAAGACCAGCGTCGCGAAGGCCAGCGCCTTCCCCAGCACCAGGACGCCGTACCCGGTCGTCACCCACTGGGTGATCAGGCCCCAGCCGCCCTGCCGGCCGTCGAGGTGGATCTCCGCGGTGAGCAGTCCGGTGACACCGATCGTCACCGCGCACACCAGGGCGAGTTTGCTGAAGATCTCGACGGCCTCGCGGGACCGCGAATACCGCAGTACGGCGCCGAGCCCGCCGACCCACACGGTCGCGGCGACCACGTGGACGACGAGTGAAGTCGTCGCCAGGACCGACCACAGATCGGTGCGATCGATCGCGCCGTGCCCCGTGAGCAGCGGGCCGATCAGAGCGGCGACGGTGAGTACGGCGGCCAGCCGGGCGGTGCGCAGCGTCGTGGTCCCGCTGAGGACGACAGCGAGTACGGCGGTGAGCACGACGGCGACCGCGAGCGCGCGCACCTGGCTGAGCTGTCCGGCCGGCTCGGCATGCTCGGCCAGATGCGACAGCGGGATGCCGAGGATGACGGTCGCGGTCGCGATCAGTCCGCCGATACTCGCGACGGCCCAGATCCCGGCGGCCGCCGCGGCGTCCTGACAGGCGCGGATGCCTTTGTCACCGAGCTTCCCGTCCTTCGCCGGCAGAAACAGCACCACCGCCAGGACAGCGCCGGCCGTCGCCACCGCGGCCCCGTCGGCGAGGATCCGCAGCACCGGAACCGCCCACGAGACGCCAAGACCGGCGCTGAGCAAGCCGTTCGAGGCGCGCTGCGGAGCGCCACCGGCGGCGAGCAGCGCCACGACCATCACCGAGAGGCCGACGGCAACCATCCCTGGGACGGCCAAGCGGGAACGTCGGCTCATCATCACGCTGCCGGACGGCGGCGGACGATCACCACGGCGAGGGCCACCACCACGAGCATCACCAGGCACATCGCCACGATCGTGACCGTATTCGAGCTGCCCTCCTGCTGAGGCGTGCCCGACGTCGCGGTCGGGTCGACGGCGGGGTGGCCGGCGTGGGTCACGGTGAACGCACCGGAAATGGTGATCGGGTGCCCGTCGGCGGAGACCACGCGGGCCTCGACCGTGTACTTGCCCGCCTCGATCATCGCCCCGACCGGTTGCGTGACCGTGTTGTCGATCACCTGCACGTCACCGCTCGCGACGTTCTTGCCGCTGGGCGAATTCACCTGGACCTGTGTCCCGTTGGCGCCGATCGGCTCGTTGAAGGTCAGGACCACCTTGGTCGGCGGGGCGGCCATCGACGAACCGTCGGCCGGCGTCATCGACTCGAGTTTGGCGTGCGCCGCCGCCACGCCGGTGGAAACCACCAGCATGGTCAGCGACGCAACCAGGACTGCGATCAGTCGGCGCACGGCTACTTCCCGGACTCCGCTGCGGTTGCTCCGGCGCCCTGTCGGCGCGACCGCAGCCCGAACGCCAGGCCGAGCAGCCCGACCAGCAGACCACCGCCGCCGAGCCAGCGCGCCAGCGTGTCCGACGTCCCCGGCTTGGCGTCGGAGGTGGTGGCCGCGACCGGCATGATCGCAGCGGCGAGCTTCAGCGTCGGCGCCGGGTGCTCGGGCTCGGCCGCGCCGTCCTTCGCGACCTCGGCCCACTTCACGACCTCACCGTCGCTGTAGGTCTGGTCCGCCGGGAAGCTCAGTGCGTCGACGCCTTCCGGCAGCTTCCCGACCGACAACGCGAACTCGTCGAAGTCGTTCGGCGGGATGCCGCCCGCGGTCGCGGTCCAGGTGATCGTGGTGATCGCCTTGGTCAGCGTGACGTCGCCGACCTTGACCGGCGCCGGCAGCTTCTCCTCCTTCTTCTCCACCTTCCACCCGTCCTTCACCTGCGCACCCACGTGCGCGAACGGGTGGTCCTTGGGCAGCGAGACGACGAGTTTCGTCGTACTGGTGTTGTCGGACTCGGTCGGTACGCGGAAGACCAGCTTCGCGTACCCACCAGGTTTGGCGTCCGGCGACGACACCGTGACGTGCGCCGACGCCGAACTCGCGGCGCCGATCACCACGAGTGCGGACGCCGCGGCGATCGCGGCGGCCCGCAGGGCGAATCTCTTGGGCATGAACGAACCTTTCAGGACATACGAGTAGTCCGGCGCGGTACGCCGGTTCAGACAACTGCCGTTACTCGTACGCCGGGAGGCCCGCGGCCGGAGATGCTCGTACCGAGGCGGATCCCGGTCGGGGTCCACGCCCTGAAGAAGCCGGGAACCTTCGCGATCACCGCGAGCGGGCGCAGCACCGGGAGCGCCGGCAACAGTCGCGCGAACACCCGCAGTACCCGATGAACCCAGCGGTGTGCGCCGCCGACCGCCAGCACGCCCGCGAGGAGCGCGGACAGGTGGGTGGCGGTCATCATCAGGCTGCTGCTGATCGACATCCCGTGGTGCATGGTGGCCGAGTCGAGCGTTACGTGCACGAACAGCTGGACGCCGGCCAGCACCAGCGCGGTGAGAAATCGCTCGCCGGCCAGGTACTCACCCAGTAGCCAGCAGACCCCGCTCAGCGCGGCCAGCGGAGGCAGAACGCCCAGCGGCACCTCGCCGCCCCCGACCAGCACGTGACCGACCACCGCCACCACGACGCTCAGCGCCGCGACCGCGGACGTCGTCCTGCTCTCGGTCGGCATGTCGATCCCCTCGCTCGTGTCACTCTACGGACAGCACCACGCGCAGGTTCCCTCGGTCGGCATGCAACCCGTCGGCGGACCTGCCACGTTTGACTCGGCATGACCAGGGAGCATCGCGGGTGAAGGCGGAAACAGAGCAGGACTACGTCGAGTTCGTGACGCATCATGCCAACTCTCTGTGCCGGACCGCTTACCTGTTGTGCGGGGACTGGCGGCGCGCCGAGGACGCGACACAAGAGGCGCTGATCCGGCTGTACCGGGTCTGGGGGCGGATCCAGCGCAAGGGCGTCGTCGCGGCGTACGCCCGGAAGGTCGTGGTGTCGACCACCCTCGACGCGCTCCGCCGCAAGTCCAGCCAGGAGGTCGTGGGCGGTGCGGAATACTTCGCCAACGAGGCCGTCGGCGATGCCGTGGGCGTCGTCGAGAACCGGATGGTGATCACCAAGGCCCTCGCCGAGCTCCCACCCCGGCAACGCGCCTGCGTCGTCCTGCGGTACTTCGACGAGCTGTCCGTCGAGGAGACCGCGATCGCCCTGAACTGCCGCCCCGGAACCGTGAAGAGCCAGACAATGCGTGCCCTGGAGAAGCTGCGCGCGCATCCGTCACTGGCCGAACTCTCCGAACTGATCGGGATGGGGGCCTGACATGACCGACCTGAAGACCCTGATGGACCAGGCCACCGAGCGCGGTACGACGTTCGCGCCAGACGTGAACGACCTGGTCTCCAGCGGCCGGCGCCGGACCCGGACGCACCGCCTGGTGGTGACCGGCGTGACCGCTGCGACCGTCGCGATCGCCGCGCTGGTAGTCGGTCAGCTCGGAGCGACACGAGCCGAGCCGCAACCGGCGGTGCCGCCGACGCCGGCACAGCCGGCCGCGATCACCGATCTGTGCGCGCAGTCCGACAACTTCTTCGGCACCGCCAACGACGATGCCTGGCGGCAGCAGGTCGTACAGCACTGGACCGACAAGGTCGTGGAGGTGACCGACGCCGACGGTTCGATGACGGTACGCCGGTCGCCGGACGGCTCGCAGTACGCCTATTGCGTGGCCGGCGTACCGATCCAGGGCAAGCCACTCGGAGGCTTCGGCGCGACCCTGCTCAACACCGGCATCATCACGCGGCCGTACCAGATCCAGCGGTACTGGAGCATGGCCTGCGGCGACGCGAAGATCGACCGGAGCAACGGCATCAGCTGCGTCGGTGTCGTCTACAGCTACGCGGGCCGGGTCCCGGAGGGAGTCGCCCGGATCGCGTTCTCAGGTCTCGGACAGCAGGCGGACGCCACCATCAAGGACGGGTTCTGGGCGCACCGCGTCTACACCGGCGACATCAGGAACGGCAACGACGACCCGGTCTACGTCACGATGTACGACGCCGCGGGCAAGCAGGTGTTCCGGGAGAGGTATTGACCTGCTGCGATGATGTGCGGATGGACGTAGCGGTGCTGGAGATCGGGGGAAGCCACGTGACGGCGGCCGTGGTGGCGCCGGGCAGCTGGCAGGTGACCGAGGTCGACCGGGCGAAGCTCGAGTCCCAGGCGGCGGCCGGCCAGGTGGTGGCGCAGCTCGCGGACGCGGCGCGGAAGTTGCCGCTGGCAAACGGTCTGGCAGTGGCGCTGCCCGGGCCGTTCGACTTCGCCACCGGGGTCGCGTGGTACCGCGGGCAGGGCAAGTTCGACCAGCTGTACGGGTTCAACCTGGGCGCTGCCCTGGGCAACGAACTCGGGGTCGAGCGACTGCTGTTCATGAACGACGCGGAGGCGTTCGCGGTCGGCGAATGGACCGCGGGCGAGGTCCGCGGCGTCGAGCGCTGCGTCGGTGTCACGATCGGCACCGGCATCGGGACGGCGTTCCTCGCCGACGGCCGGGTGCTGCGCGAGGGCGACACGGTTCCACCGGGCGGCGAGCTCTACAAGACGTCGTACGCCGGGAAGCCGCTCGAGGACTCGATCTCCGCCCGCGCCATCCTGCGCCGCTACACCGAGCAGACCGGCGCGCAGGCGCCCGGTGTCAAAGAAATCGCCGACCAGGCCCGCGCCGGCGACGAGGCAGCCCACGCAGTGCTGACCGCCGCCTTCACCGACCTGGCCCAGGCACTTCACCCCTGGCTCGACCGCTTCGGTGTAACTCAGACAGTCCTGGGCGGCTCGATCTCGGGAGCCTTCGATCTGGTGCGTCCGGTCCTCGACTTCCCCGCATCGGCCACGAAGGACACCGAACACTCCGCCCTCATCGGCGCGGCCGCGCACTACCTTCGGTCCTGAAGGAGGTCCGCCTGCTGTCGGCGCCGCCCGCTACGGTCGGTGTCGTGAAGATCGCCGCGCCGCGCCTGCGTGCCCAGCTGGAGTCTGCTGTCCCGACCGAGGTCGAGGACGAGGAGCGGTTGCTGGATCTCGGGCTCGAGGACGTGGATCTGAGTGATCTGGAGGCCGAGCACGTCGAGATCTCCGGCTGCCGGCTGACGCGGTGCAAGCTGGCCGGGTCGGAGCTGGAGAAGCTGATCCTGGTCGACACCGAGCTCACGCAGTGCGATCTCGCGAACTCGCGCTGGTCGGACGCGGCGCTGACCCGGGTCGCGGTCACCGGCTCCCGGATGATCGGGTTCGCGGGCCCGGGGGCGAACCTCCAGCATGTGACCGTCCGCGACACCGTGCTCGACTTCGCGTCGTTCCGGTTCGCGAAGTTCCTGAAGGCCGAGTTCACCGACTGCCGGCTGCAGGGCGCCGACTTCGTCTCCGCCGACCTGACCGGCGCGACGTTCCGCAACTGCGACCTCTCCGGAGTGGAGTTCTCCCAGGTCAAGGCGGCCAAGGCCGTCTTCGTCGACTGCACCTGGGAGGGCGCGAAGGGCCTCGCCTCGCTGGCCGGCGCCACGGTCGCCGCCGCCTCCCCCATCGACACCCTGGCCTTCACCAGCGCGGTCACCGTCGCCGCCGGTATCACGCTGGCCCATCCCGACGACCTCTGAGCGTGATCCGGCCCACGTAGGAGTACGTCGTACGCCGGATAAGGTGGGCCCGTGACTGACTCGACGATCATCTACACCCACACCGACGAGGCTCCGGCGCTCGCCACGTACTCGTTCCTCCCTGTCGTCCAGGCGTACGCCGGCCAGGCCGGTGTCGGC
>DASXXB010000032.1:0-2412 GCA_036503355.1 Kribbella sp.
CTCCAGGGACACGCCGGCGTACCGGCCGACTGGGCGGACGACATCGCACTGGCGAGTAAGACGGACCTGGTGCAGCCCGGGCGCGTGATGGCCTCGGTTGCGCAGGACCTCCGAGCGGCCGACGCGCAACGCTGGGCACGGCGTAGCGAAGTACTGGAGAATCTGACGCGATGAGATTGACGTGGGTGCAGCCGGAGGATCTGCTGCCGCACCAGCTGGTCCAGGCGCGGTCCGAGGGGATCGACGTCACGGACGTCCAGGCGCGCTGGCTGGCCGCCGGCGGTACGACGGACGCACCGGTGTCCGGCGCCTCCGACGAGCCCGCGACGCCCGCACTGCGCGCGCTGGCGCAGGAACTGCTCGACGTGCTCGACGCCAGGACAGGGGAATGGCGTGAGCCGGCGATTCCGGAGTTGCCGTCGCTGGGCGAGGCGGTCGACCTCGAGGCGCGCACGCTCAACGCCTGGCTGGGCCGGTGTGCCGGCAACCTGCTCGGCAAGCCGGTGGAGAAGATCCCGCGCGAAGGCATCCGGGAGATCCTCACCAGCTCGGGTCAGTGGCCGCTGACGCAGTACATCACAGCCGTCGGCGTACCGGACGCGGTCGAGCAGCGCTGGCCGTGGAACCGGCGGTCCAAGGTGACCAGTCTGCGCGAGGTCATCGACGGCATGCCCGAGGACGACGACATCAATTTCGCGATCCTCGCGCTGCTGATGATGGAGCGGTTCGGGCCCGGGTTGACGACCGAGGACGTGGCGCAGAGCTGGCTCGGCGACTTGCCGGCCGGTCGCGTGTTCACCGCCGAACGGGTTGCCTACCGCAATCTTCTCGAAGGTGTCGAACCGGCCCGCGCGGCCGTGGTCGGGAACCCGTTCCGGGAGTGGATCGGCGCGCAGATCCGGACCGACGCGTACGGCTGGGCGCATCCCGGTGACCGTACGTCGGCCGCGCGGCTCGCGCTCGTCGACGCCCGGCTGAGTCACACCGGCGCCGGCGTCGACGGCGCGCTCTGGGTGGCCGCGATGTCCGCCGCGGCGCTCGTGCTCGACGACCCGGTCAAGGCCGCGGTCGCCGGCCTGGAGGTCGTGGACGGTCAGGGCGCGATCGCCCGCGCGGTCCGCTTCGGGCTCACGCTCGCCGACGCGGAGCTGGACGAGGCGCTGGACGCGTTGCATGCGGAGTACGGCGACCTGCACTGGGTACATGCGGTGAACAACACCGCCCTGACCGCCTTCGCACTGACTGCTCCGGACTTCACGTCGGCGATCAGCCGGGCGGTGATGGGCGGCTGGGACACCGACTCGGCCGGTGCCACCGTGGGCGCGGTTTTTGGCGCGACGCGCGGGGTTCCGGCAGAGTGGTCGGCACCACTGGACAACCGGGTGGCCACGAGCCTCCCGGGAATGAACCAGATCGCGATCGACGAGCTGGCGCGGAGGACTGTGGAGGTGGCCCGGGGTGGAGCCTGAGGTGGTTGTCGTCGGTAGCGCGAATGTGGACCTCGTGCTGCCGGTCCAGCGCATCCCACGTCCGGGCGAGACGGTGCTGGCGGGGCTGATGACCCGCGGCCCGGGCGGCAAGGGAGCGAACCAGGCGGTCGCCTCGGCCCGCGCGGGTGCGCGGACGGCGATGGTCGTCGCGCTCGGCGACGACGACGGCGGCGCCCTGCTGCGGGAGGCGCTCGAGGGCGTCGACCTGTCGCTGGCGACAACCAGCAAGGCCGCGACCGGTACGGCGATCATCACCGTCGACGAGAGCGGCGAGAACGCGATCGTCGTCGCCCCGGGCGCGAACGGCGAGCTGACGTTGTCACCGGATGCGCTGACCGCGATCGGCCAAGCGAAAATCGTGCTTTCCCAATTGGAGATCCCGCTCGCGACGGTTCACGCCGCGGCCGCCGCTTCGTCGTACTTCATCCTGAACGCGGCTCCGGCCGCCGAGCTGCCCGACGAGTTGCTCGCCGAGGTCGACCTGCTGGTGGTGACCGAGACCGAGGCCGAGGCGATCGCCGGCGCGGACCGGTCCGCGCTGCTGGAGAAGGTGCCCGCCGCGGTCGTCACGCTCGGCGGCGCCGGCGCGGTGATCCTGACCCGCGACGCCGGCGAGATCACGGTTCCCGGCGTACGCGTCGAGGTGGTCGACACGACGGCCGCCGGCGACACCTTCTGCGGGGTGCTGGCCAGTGCGTTGGCTGCGGTGTCAGCTAACGACTCGATCACGGGAAGCGACCTGACGAACGCGGTCCGACGCGCTAACGTTGCTGCTTCATTGAGTGTTCAGGCCGCGGGGGCGATTTCCTCGGTGCCTCACGGGGATGCAATCGACGCGCGTTATGCGGAGGTATACCTGTGAACCCGCTCGAACCGCGGCCGATCGATCTACCGACCCTGGTGGACCCGACGGCCGACGTGT
>DASXXB010000033.1:0-10826 GCA_036503355.1 Kribbella sp.
CACGGCACGGCCGACACCCGGCGAAACCCCGATCACCACCGCGAACTCCGCCACACAAAACTCCGCCACCTCCGGACACCCATCACCACCCAACACCACTCCCCGCTCCCGACCATCCCCACCACCAGCGGAGCCCCGGCCACCGCGGCCACCCCCACCGTGACCACCGCCGTCCCGACCGTCGCCCGGCCCTATCCCGCCCTGCCCACCGTCGCCCTGCCCACCATCGCCCTGCTCACCATCGCCGTGCCCACCGCCGTCCCGACCGTCGCCCGGCCCTATCCCGCCGTGCCCACCGTCGCCGTGCCCACCGTCGCCGTGCCCACCGTCGCTCTGCCCGCTACCGCGCTGCCCACCACTGCTCTGCCCGCTGCCGCGCTGCCCGCTTCCGCCGTCCCTGCTACGGCCGACCTGAGCATCCGGACCACCAACGCCGCTGCGTGTAGCGCGCCGGCTGGGGCGGGGTTTGCAGACCGACGGGTGGTGGCGGTCGGCATAGATCTGGGCGCACTCCAACAGGCGCGCATCAGAACGGTTCGCGACCGCGCGACATCCTGCGGCCTGTTCCAACAGGTCGCGGGTCGACAGGGCGTCCAGGGCATCCTGCACATCGAAGGCGGCCGAAAGGTCCAGAGCAGCTGATGTATCCAGGGCAATTCGGCCAGTCAGCGCATCTGGGGTGTCCGAGGTGGTGGGCAGAGCTCGCGCGGCCAGCGCAGGTGGCGCGGGTGGCGCAGGACGCGTCGGCGGCATCGGTGGCGCTGTGGGCACCGGATGCGCGGTCTGACCTTTCTCGAACATGCGTTCGATTTTATGCCTCAAGTGTCGTGGCTTCAAATCAGGGAGGGATGATTTTCGTTGTATATAAGGGGGACGCTTCGCAGTTGCCAGGACCGGAGCAGTGTGGGCTGCGGCGGCGCGGGATGGGTGGGGTGGTTGGTCCCGGTGGTGCGGGCGCAGTTGGCGCTGCGAGGCGATCGGCGTGACGTGGTGAGGGTGGCGGTCGAGGCGGGGCTGGGTGTGCCTCGGTGTTGGCCGATGACTTGCACCGCATCGCCAGCCTCGGGTTGGCGGCGTTCTGAGGGCGTGCGACGGGCGGCCTGCGGGTTCGGCCTACGGACGACGTCGGCGTGGTCGCGGGTGGGAGGTGGGGTAGGTCAGGCGTGTGCGGGGTGCGGCGCGTCTGGATGAGCCATGTCGGGGCCGTCACCGAGTGCGTCGGAGCCGGCGGCCGCGGGCAGGGCGGGCGCCGGCTTCGACGGGTGTTGGCGGCAGTTGCAAACTGCCGGTGGGCTAGTTGTCGCGGTTGCTCATGGCATGTCCCCTCGGGCGTCGGGCGGGATCTCGTGGTTCACCACTCTCTGTTGCTCATAAGGGAAAGGGTCTGCCGGGAACAGTGGGGACGGCCAACACTTCGGGCAGCTTCGAAGGGTGAAATCCGAGCGCTGCGGAATCGATCAAGCACACAGCGTTCCGGACTGGACCATTTAGGTCTCTGATTGGCAACGAAACCGCCGAATCGGCGAATCGTTCTCTAGCCTTCCCGCGGGGGAATTTCACTGGTTGCGTTGTGTGGGGGAATCTATGTTCCGGAAGCTGCTGGTGGCAGCGCTTGCCCTGGTCGTCGCTGCTGTCGCGATCGTGTTCGTCGACCGGGCCGCCGACGCGGCCGCGGCGGGCGTCTCGATCACTGCGACGCAGGCGACGAACGGTACGACGACGCTGACGTACCGGGCGACCGTGCTGAAGGCAGGTTCGATCCGGGAGATCACGATGGCGATCCCGGCGGGTACGACGGGGCGCGTGACGTCCGTCAACGGAACGGTCAGTTCGGTAACGCGGACCGTACTGCGCTGGCGTCCGGCCCGGGTCACGAACGTCGCGGTCGGCGCGCGCCTCGCGATCCCGCTGTACGGCCTGCGCCTCCCCGCGGGCGGTCCGTGGACACTCGGCTTCAAGTCGGTCGGTACGGCGGGGCAGGTCATCACGTCCGGCGCCGGCGTACTGCAGCCGCTCCGCACGTACACGCCGCAGGTCGCCGTCCGCGCATCCAACCCGATCCCCGCGCAGACCACGAACCTCGTGTACCAGGCGACGGTGACGCGCGCCGGTGCGCTGGCCGCCGTACGCATGCTGCTGCCGACCGGCGCCACCGGCCCCTACACGACCATCAACGGCACGCTGGCCGTCAGCGGCGGCTACGCGACGTGGAAACCGAAGGCCCCGATCAACGTCGCGCCAGGTGCCCGCCTCGGGATCCCGGTCAACGGCGTGAAGCTGTCGCGGTACGGCGGCACGATGAGCCTGACCGTCAGCGCGACCACGTCGACCGGCACGGTCCTGACCTCGGGATCCGCCAACGTCAGCTTCATCGCGCCGCCCGCGGCCATGCCCGTACTCGCGGAGGAAGCGCTCGCCGCCCCACCGGCGGAGTGCCCGAAGACCTGGCCGACCACGACCGCCGAGAACGCGAAGACCGGTACGGCCGACTGGGTGATCTCGACGGCCGCGAACCCGGATCTGGCCGCCTACCTGACCAAGGTCTCGGCCACCTGCGGCGACACCGTCGACCTGAAGGTCACCTCTGGCAACAACGTCAGCGTCGTCGCGTACCGGATGGGGTACTACGCCGGCCTTGGCGCGCGCGAAGTCTGGCGGAAAGACGACGTACCGACCGTGGTGCAGCCGAAGCCGACCACCGGCGGCGTGACGGCGGACGGCAAGCCGCTGAACATGACGACGGCGGCGAACTGGACCAAGACGCTGACCCTCTCGATCGACAAGGACTGGGTACCCGGGACCTATCTGATCAAGGTCATCGACGGCACGTCCGCGACCTACGCGCCGCTGACGGTCCGCGACGACACCGGCACCAAGCACGCCCTGCTGATCCAGCAGGCGACCGCGACGTGGCAGGCGTACAACGCGTACGGCGGCGTCAGCTTCTACACCAGCCTGTCCGCCGGCTCCGGCCGGCTCACGTTCGACCGTCCGTACAACGAGGGCCAGGGCTCCGGCCAGTTCCTCACGCTCGAGCAGGGGCTGGTGTTCTGGGCCGAGTCGAAGGGTCTGGACGTCACGTACTGGACCGACAACGACCTCGATCAGTACGGCGGCAACTTGAAGGACCGCGCCGGGACCCTGTTCCTGCCCGGTCACGACGAGTACTACTCGCTGCGGATGCGCGCCGCGATCAGTCAGGCGATCGCGCGCGGCGTGAACGTCGCCAACCTCGGCGCGAACACGGCGTACCGCCTGATCAAGTTCACTGACGACAGCCGGCGGTCCTGGGACATCGACCGGTACACCGACGGGTACAACTCCACGACCTGGCGGTACCAGGGCGATGCGTACGCGTCACAGCCGCTGCTCGGCGCGGACTACATCTGCGCTGTCAACGCGGGCGATCTGACCACGTCCAGTGGCTGGATGTTCAACGGCATCCCGGCCGGCACAAAGCTGCCCGGCTTCCTCGCCGGCGAGCTCGACTACATCTGGCCGGGGCTCTACAAGCAGCCTGGCCTGACCACGCTGGCCAGCGGTACGGCGACCTGTCACACAAACGGACGCCCAGCACCGATGCAGGCGACCGCCTACACCGCGCCGTCCGGGGCGCGGGTGCTGAACGGTTCCACGTTCGCCTACGGCTGCTTCTTAGTCCAAAGATGCCCGTCAAACTGGAACGTCGAGGTGGCGGCACCGGCACAGCAGGCAGCCGCGACGATCGTCGGCAACATCACCGAGTGGGTGTCGCGCGGCGCCATCGACGTACCGTCCGACACGACGGCCGCAAAGGTGAGGGTGGCGGTTCCGAAGTACAAGCTGCAGACCTCCACCCAGGGTTAATGTCGGACCCATGAGCGAACTCGTGGTGGATGCGCCGATCGTCGCCGTGACCGTGTACCCGGACCGCGCGCGGATCACCCGGCGCGGGCCAGTCAAGGTACCGGCCGGCGACCGGACCGTGTACGTCGAACCGCTGCCCCTGGGACTGGAGAACGACAGCGTGCGGGTGTCCGGCCACGGTCCGGCGACCGTGCTCGGCGTGGACGTGTTGACGCGGCATCACCCGCAGGCACCGGACGAGTCGGTCAGCGAGCTCGAGCGGCAGCAGCACGAGGCGCAGGACGCAGTGGCCGCGCTGGCCGACGCGGACGACGTACAGGAGCAACTGGACACGTTCCTGGCGCAGCTGGCGAAACGGGCCGGCGGGAGCTTCGCGCGGACGCTCGCGTCGGGCGACTCGGAGGCTGAGCTCGGCGGCTTCACAGAGTCACTGGCGGCCCGGTTGTCAGCCGTACGGGCGACGCGCCGGGAGCTGGCCGCACAACGCCGTGAGGCCGACCAGCGTCTCGCAGCCGTGGACCGCCGGCTCGCTGCGCTGCGCGAGCAACGTACGCCGGACCGACTGTCCGCTGCCGTCGCACTGCAGCTCGAATCCGAGGCCGAGGTGGAGATCGAGCTGTCGTACGTCGTGCCTCTGGCCGGATGGACGAGCTCGTACGACGTGCGGCTCCAGGGCGACCGGTTGACGCTGAACTGGTACGGCCTGATCACGCAGCACACCGGCGAGGACTGGCCCGAGTGCGACCTCACGCTGTCGACGGCGCGACCGACCACGACAGCCAAGGTCCCGGAGCTGGACCCCTGGTACCTCGACCGCTCGCAGCCGCCGATGCCACCCGCACCCGGCGCACGGGCCGCGGTCCCGCTGGCCGCAGGCATGCCACGGGGTGGCATGCAGTCCGATCGCCGTGAGGCGTTCGTCCAGCGGGAGGCGACTGTCGAGCAGGGCGTGACGGCAGCCAACTACACCCCGCCGCGACCGGTCGCCGTACCGGCCGACGGAGCGACCCACCGCGCGACCATCGCGGCGATCGAGCTCGACGCCGAGCTGGACTACATCACGGCCCCCGTGCGCTCCACCGACGTACATCTGCGGGCCACCGTGGTGAACTCGTCCGCCCACACCCTGCCTGTCGGCAAGGCCGCGGTTTTCCACGACGCGGACTTCGTCGGCTCGGCCGCTCTGCCGCTGTGGGCGCCGGGCGAGGACGTCGAGCTCGCCCTCGGCCTCGACGACCGCATCCGCGTGGAGCGGAAGCTGGTACGCCGGGAGGCGTCGAAGGCGACGCTCGGCTCCACGCGGCGCCGGCAGGTCGAGTACGAGACCCGCATCGAGAACCACACGCCGCGCCAGGCACGGATCACGGTGCTCGACCAGCTCCCGGTGGCGCGCGATCACGAGATCACCGTCAAGCCGGTGACCGCCGAACCCGAGCCGGCCGAGACGACCGACCTCGGCGTCGTCACCTGGAAACTCGATCTCGCGGCCGGCGCGGAGACCGTCGTCAAGCTGGGCTTCCGGGTGGACACCGCGAAGTCCGTCGACCTCACCGGCTGGCGCGAGTAGCGGTCAGGTGACCTCGAGGTTCGCCATCATGCCCATGTCCTCGTGCTCGGCGTTGTGGCAGTGGAACAGGTACCGCCCGCGGTAGCCGTCGAAGCGGGTGATGATCTCGGCGGACTCCCCCGGCCGCAACGCCACCGTGTCCTTCAGCCCCGCGTCGTGCGGCAGCGGCTTGCCGCCACCACGCGACAGGATGCGGAACCCGACGAGGTGCAGATGCACGGGATGGTGGACGTCGGCAACCAATCGCCAGAGCTCCACATCGCCGAGGCGCGTCGTGACATCGGTCCGGTCCGGCGCGAACGGCTGACCGCCGATCAGCCAGCCGTGCCCGTCCCCCATCCGTCCGGCACGGAACGAGAAGTCCCGCACCCGAACCGCCTCGGACCGCTGCCAGTCGGGCAGATCATCGGACAGTACGTCGGGGATCCGGCTCGGGTCGGCAGCCTTCCGTACGACGTGGAACGCCAGCACGTCCCGCGTCCGGCCGGAGCCCATCCGGTTCACGATCCGTACCCTGCTCCCGACCGGCACCCGGCCGAAGTCGAGAATCACGTCGTACCGCTCGGCGGGCGCGATGGGAAGGTTCCGGTGTATGACCTGCGTCCGGAGCAGCCCCTGGTCTGCGCCGACCTGGACCAGGTCGAGGCGCCGTCCGTCGTCGAGAACTGCCTCGAGATCGTAGTGCCGCGCGTTCGACGCGTTGAGGATCCGCAGCCGGTACCGCACGGCGTCCACCTCGCAGACCGGCCAGGGCGCACCGTTCACCAGCACCACATCACCCAGAACCCCAGCAATATAAGGGGCCTGGACGCCGGGCTGCATCATCAGCATCGGGTCGATCGATGGATACTCCAACGACCCGTCCGCCGCGAACGCCCGGTCGGCGATCATCAGCGGCAGCTCGCGCGGCCCGGACGGCAGGCCGAGCGACTCCTCGGCGTCGTCCCGCACGATGTGCAGTCCCGCGAGGCCCCGCCAGATCGCCGGGGCGGTGAAGTCCATCCGGTGGTCGTGGTACCAGAGCATCGTCGGCCGTTGATCCAGCGGGTACGTGTACGACCGGGTCACCGAACTCGTCACCGCCCGCGGATCGTGCATCCCGTGCCCCATGTCGTCCCATCCGGCAGGCGTCACCAGATCCGTCGGGTACCCGTCCGACGCCGCCGGCGTCCGTCCACCGTGCAGATGTACGACGGAAGGCACCGGCAACTCGTTGCGATGGGCAACCGTGATCGGGCGTCCTCGCCGTGACTCGATGGTCGGCCCCGGGAACGTGCCGCCGTACGTCCACAACCGAGTCCGCACGCCGGGCAGGATCTCCGCCGTAACCTCACGCTGCACGACCTCGTACCGATCGGCGCCCGACAACACGGGCGGAATCGGCAGCGGGACCTGGTACGCCGGCGGCAGTGGTACGGCGCTGCGCAGCACAGCGCCCGTCATCGCGGGACGTCGCGACAGCGCAGCCGCGCTCGACAACCCGCCCGCCGCAACCACCCCGAGCGCTCCCCCGATCCCGAGCAGCTGCCGCCGGCTCATCCCCTCACGCATGCTGCGCCTCCCGCCGTACGACGGGCTGCCGCCAGAGCGCCACGAACATCATCACGACGGCCGCGACGGTGATCACCCCGAGCGGGATGTGCAACCAGAGCGCACCGTCCTGCCCGGCGAAGTACTGCACCGTCTCGGCGACAACCACACCCAGCGACGCGACGAACGGCCACACCTGCCGCAACCGCACCCACACGACCACCGCGGCGATCACCTGCAGGTACCCGATCGACGTGACGATGTCCGCGCCGACGGCATGCAGCCGCAGCCCGTCGAAATCCCCGCTGAGATAGACGCCCGCGAACACCGGCTGACCGAAGATCACCACCAGGTGCGCCGTGACGAGACCCCTCAGAATCCACCCACTGACCATGCCTCGAGACTATGATTCGACGGTTATGAAGGTCCAAGACCAATATCGCTATCTCGTTATAACCAGAGGATCATGATGGACCTGACGATGCTCCGCCAGTTCGTGGTCGTTGCCCGCCTGGAGCACCTCAGCCGCGCGGCCGAAGCACTGCATGTCGCGCAGCCGTCCCTGAGCCGCACGATCGCGCGCCTCGAGAGCGAACTCGATACGCCGTTGTTCGACCGCACGAACCGCCTCCGGCTGAACCCGGCGGGCATCCTGTTCCGTGGGTACGCCGAACGCGCACTCGGGGAACTCGACGCGGGCCGCCGGGCCGTCGCGGAGGCGACCGAACAGGGATCGGGCACCGTACGGCTGGCGGCCGAGACGTTCCTCGCCCTCACCGAACCGATCGCGCAGTTCAAGCGCGAGCACCCCACGATCGAGATCGAGCTGCGGCAGATGCCCGCGGTGGACATGCCGCGCCGGCTGCGCGCCCGGGACGTCGACCTGTGCGTCGCATCCCAACCGGTCCCGACGTCGGGCCTGGAGTCCGCGGTCCTGTTCGACGAACCCGTCCTGGTCGCAACACCCCTCGACCACCCGTTCGCGCGACGCGCATCGCTCACGGTGGAGGACCTCGCCGGCGAGCAGTTCGTGATCGCCCGTCAGGGGCAATGGCAGCGCCGGTTGCTCGACAGGTTGTTCGCCGAGACCGGTCTGACACCAAGGATCGTCTGCGAGAGCGACGAGGCCGCTGCCATCCAGGAACTGATCCGCTCGGGTCTCGGCATCGGCTTCAACCCGGACTTCGCCCGCCGCGCCATGCCCGAGTACCCGGTCGCCATGATTCCGGTCGACCACCCCGAGTGCCGCCGTACCCTGTCGTTGCTGTGGAGCGCGGACGCCCAGCTCACCACAGCCGCCCAATTGATGCGCGAGGCAATCATCGGCTGGCCGTGGGACGGCCCGGTCAGAGCGAACCGGAAAGCCACCGTGAAGCGACCTTGAACTTGTTCTCGAGGCGGGCACGGACCGCGTCCGCGACCAGCTGCTCGAGTGTGCCGCGCACGACTGGGACCGACGCCGCGATGTGCAGGTCGAAGGCCTGCGTTGTCCCGCTGCCTACCGGCAGGATGCGCGTCGTACCGGACACCTTCACCGACGCCCCCGTGACCCCCGGCACGGCAGCGACCCCACCGTCGACATCGGCATCGCGCGCACCGTCGTCGTCCGCGCGATGCCAGCGTTTGGACTGCGACAGCTCGAGCTTGTGGCCGACGAACCGGCGGGCCACGACCGGTACGTCGAGAACCTGCCAGTGGACCTGCACCGCGACATCCTCGCCGTCGTCCCCCACCATCACGTCGTACGACTGCGCCTGCAACTGCTCGAACACCTGCTCCTGGAACGTGATGTCGGTGATCATCGCGAAGACCTCCTCCGGAGAGGCGTCGTACGTCGTGGCGAGAGACAGATCCATGCGCCCATCTTGCCCGTTCTCCAGGTACCGGTCACGGGCACTGCAGGTTCCGGCCGTCAGGTGAAGAGGTCGACCAGTCCGGCACCGCGGGAGGTGCGGCGGACGAGGATGCTCTTGCCCTGGCGGAGGCGTTCGACCAGACCGGCGGACTCGAGCGTGTTGCAGTGATGCGTCGCGGTACTCGGCGCACAGTTCAGCTCGGCGGCCAGGGTGCTCATGCTCATCGGCGTCACCAGCAGCCGCAGTACGTCGGCGCGCACCTGCCCGATCACCGTGGCCAGCGCGTCGCTCGACCGGCGGACCGGCAAGCCGGCCGGAGCCCACCCGGCCAGCGCACCCGGCAGCGGGTAGCCGACCACGACCGCGATCGGGTCGCTGTTCTCGACCACCATCGAGTCCGGTGCGGAGATCATCGGCACCAGCACGATCTTCCGGTTCCCGACCGGCACCTGGACGCGGCCGTCCAGGTGGAACGCGCCGCGCTCGAACCGGATCCGCGGCGAGAGCGTGTTCAGCAGGGTGTGCGTCGCACTCCGGGTCATCATGCTCTCGTGCCGGCGCAGTTCGCGGTCGAGCGCCGTCCTCGACCTCGACCACGCGTCCCGCCCCGGGCCCGCCCAGACGTCGGCGAGCACGTCACCCAGCGCACGGGACCACCGGGCCGGCTGCTCCGCGGGCGCGCGCCACACCGGCGGGATGCGGTCGCCGTAGATCTCCACCAGATTGCTGCGCAGCATGTCGTTGTGGTTCGACCGCAGGGCGTCGATCTGCACCTCTATCGGCAGGTTCGCGACCGGCGTCAACGGTGCGACCGCGGACGGGATCTGGCGTCGCTGACCGGGCCGGCTGACCATCGGGCGGAGCGCCGCGCGGCCCGCCGGGGTGTGCATGACCGAGAGCAGCCTCAGCCGCAGGTGCTGGGGAATCCCCTTGCCATCGCCCAGCAAGGCCTGCAGCGTGACCGACAGCATCGACAGATCGGGCACCAGCGCGGACCGCAGTTCGACGACCATCCTGTTCTCCCCGGGCATACCGAAACGATCCTCCGCTCTGATCGTGCGGCGCGCCAGGGGTCACCACCAACACTTCGAACCGGCTCGAAATGAGCGGCGTCAAGCAGGGTGATGACACGGACAGCAACCTTCGGTAATCTTTTCGTGATGTTCACCGCGTAGCTGACTGAGAACGGGGCTTGGGAAGCGCATGCACATCGCGACCGTCCATACGTTGCCGACCGACGATCACGACGAGGAGGACCTGATCCGCCGCGCGCAAGCGGGCGACGGAGCCGCCTTCGGGCTGCTCTACGATCAGTACCTGCCGTCGATCTACCGGTACACCTACAGCAAGACCTCGTCGCGGAGCGCGGCCGAGGACCTGACCAGCGAGACGTTCCTGCGGGCGTTCCGTGCGATCGCACGCCGGCCGCGGGCACACCTGAACTTCGCGGCCTGGCTGGTCACGATCGCGAGGAACGTGGTGATCGACCATCACCGCTCCGGCTGGAGCCGGCTCGCGATCGTCACCGACGAGGTCGACCCGCAGGTCGACGAATCCATCGGACCGGAGCAGGCCGCGCTCGCGTCGGTGAGTGAGGCGTCGCTGCGCGGCGCCGTCGCCCAACTGCCCGAAGATCAGCGCGAGTGCCTGCTGCTGCGGTTCTTCACCGGGCTGTCGATCAGTGAGACCGCGGCCGCGATGGACCGCACCGACGGTGCGATCAAACAACTCCAGTTCCGTGCCGTCAATCGATTGCGGCGACTACTGAGCGACGTTCGCTGAGAGCCCGCTGAGGATGCGATGGCCGGTTTCGCGACAGCAGGTGAACACGCGACACGAGTGCTTGCGCCGTTCCCTACGTTCCGGTAGGAAAGGGCGGGTGCCATCCGGCTCACGACCGCCCACTCGCAGCTCGGGCGATCGGCAAACCCATATCTCACGGGGAGATATCGCATGAGCAATCAGTACGACGAAGACCAGCGCAACGAGGGCCAGGGCAACGAAGGCCAGTACGGCGAGCAGGGTGG
>DASXXB010000034.1:0-6539 GCA_036503355.1 Kribbella sp.
CGCTGCTCTTCTTCCGAGAGGGGCACCGTCGATCCCTCCATGATGAGCGCGATCTCGATAGGCCGCCTCCAGTCTAGGCCGCGCCCGCGTCACACGAAACCCTGACCGCCTGTCCAGCGCGTCACGGTCCCGCAACTGCCCGCCGAACCGACCCTGTCGTCACCCTCCGTCAGCGGGTGGCGAGGATGTGGAGCTGGGTTGCGAGGGCGCGGAACGCGGGGTGCTGACTCGCCGCGCGCTCCAGTTCGGCGAGGGAGTCGGCGGCGCCCGGCTCGGAGTCGACGAACGCCGACGGCACCAGATCGGCGAACGTCCGTACGCCGTGCACCGTGTGCACCATGAACCCGGCGTCGGCCAGCTGCCCGGTGATCCCGGCCTCGTCGAAGCGCCGCGGCATCGGGTCGGTCGCACCCCAGCGCCCGTCAGGGTCCTGCAGCGCGATCCGCGCCTCGGCGAGATGCCCGGCCAGCGCCCGCGCCAGCACCACGGCGTTGCGCTGGGCAACGAGCAGGCTCAGTACGCCGCCTTCCCGCAGTACCGACGCCATCGCCTGCAGCGCCTGCACCGGGTCGTCGACGACCTCGAGAACCCCGTGGCACAGTACGGCGTCCGCACTCGACTCCCCCGCCAGCCCGGGAAGCTCCGCCGCATCACCCTGGACGCCGCGCACCAGCTCGCTCACGCCTTCGTCGCGGGCCCGCCGCTCGAGCGAGGCGAGCGCGTCCGGGCTCGGGTCGACCACCGTCACCCGGTGCCCCTCGACCGCCAGCGGCACCGCGAACCCACCGGTCCCGCCACCAAGGTCGACAATGTCCAGCCCGGCGCCAGGATCGATCCGCTCACGCCCAGCCAGCGCAACACGCAGCGCCTCACCCACCAACGCCGTCCGCACGCCGCGCCGCCGCCGCTCCACCATCAACCCTCCAGCCAAATCCCCCAACATCCCGCCGGGCCATACCCTACTTCCATCCTCTCGCCCGCCCGGCAGACGCACCCGCCCCGGCCCGCGGTACGGGCGTAAGCGGCCGATAATCCTCAGCCTCTTCCGGTGGCGACGCCGCAGCGCCATCGTCGGAAGGAAGGGGAGAGCCGATCACCAGGGAGGGATCATGGCCATCTTCAGCAAGTCCTTCGACGAGCCGGACGAGCAGCGTTCGCCGGACAAGACACGCGTCGATGTCGTCAAGCTGCCGGGGGCGAGCGTTGCCCGGATCACCTTCCAGCCCGGTTGGCGCTGGTCGGAGTGCATCCGCCCCGTCATCGGCGGCGACTCCTGTCAGGTGCACCACATCGGAACGCTGCTTTCCGGCGAGATGGAGATCGTGCACGACGACGGCAGCAAGGCACGGGTGACGCCCGGCATCGCCTACGTGATCGAACCAGGGCATGACGCCTGGGTCGTCGGCGACGAACCTGCGGTCGGCTTGGAGTTCGAGTCACTCGCGGCCGAGACGTACGCCAAGTCCTGAGGCCACGGCCTCCGGCAGGTCCAACCGATCCGCTCGACGTCAGGACGGGGTGCGGGCGATGACGTACAGGCGGCGGGTGGTTTCGGCCCGGGCGGTGACGGGGCCTCGGAGGTACCACTCGACGTCGGTGAGACCGGCGGACTCGAGGAGCTGGACCATTTGGGCCGGGTTGTGGAGGACGTAGTCGAGGTTGACCTCGTGGCCGAGGAACTCGTCGACGTGGTGGATCTCGTCGCCTGCGTGCAGAGCCAGGACGAGCCGGCCGCCGGGGTCGAGCGGCCGGGTCAGGGCGGCGATCGCGTCGGGGAGCTCGGACGCGGCGAGGTGGATGAGCGAATACCAGGCGAGGACCGCCGCCCATCCGGAAGTCGTCGGTGGACGACCGAGGCGGCGCAGATCGCCGACCTCGAACCTCAGCTGCGGGAAGCGCCGCCGCGCCTCGGCGACCATCTCCGGCGAGAGGTCGATCCCGGTCGCGTCCGCGCCGCGGCCGGCGAGGTACGCCGTCACGTGCCCGGTCCCGGATCCGACCTCGACGACCGGGCGACCGTTGGCGTCGGCAATCACCCGGTCGAGCAGCCAGCGCTCGAACGGCAGCCCGTCGAGCTCGTCCAGCAACTCGTCCGCGTACGCCGTCGCCACCGCGTCGTACGCCGAACGCACCCGGGCGTCACGCGCCTCTGCACCGTCCGCGATCACCGTGTCGCGATCGACGGACTCCACCGGGGCGGCTGCTTCGGCCTCGGGCACCGGGCCGAGGAGGTGGATCCAGCGGCGGTCGTGCTGGCCGGCGCGGCGCTCGAGCTCGCGGACGAGCGGCTCGGGGCGGGCGGCCATTCGCTGCAGGCACGCTTCGACGTCGGTCCGGTCGTCGAACTTGTGCAGCCGCTCGGCCCGCGTCCGCAGCTCGCCTGGCGCCTGGGCGCCGCGGAGCAGCAGGACGGTGATGAGTGCTCGCTCGTCCGCTTCGAGCCCGAGCTTCTCGTCGAGGATCTGGTGGTACTTCAACGTACGCCGGCCCGTGTCGGCCCAGACGATCCGCAGCAGCTCGCGGTCCCGCAGTCCGCGAGCAACGCGCTCGACGGTGCCCTGGTCGTAGTCCACGACCGGCTCGCGGTTGCTGGTCTGGTTGCAGGCGGTCCGCAACGCGTTCGCGGTCAACGGGTACGACGCCGGCACCGTCGCCTGCTTCTCCAGCAGGCTCCCGAGAACCCGCTGCTCCTCGACATCCAACACCGGAAGTCCACTCACTCCGCCGAGCCTAAAGGGTCAGGGGCTCGAAGGCAGTGCCGTTGCAGGCGGGGCAGAGGGTGTTCGACTGGAAGCCGGAGCCGGCGCAGTGGGTGCAGAGGCCGTCATGCCAGGACTCGCCGGACAGCGCCTGGTGCGGGCGGGGGTAGTGGGTGTCCGGCAGGTAGCACTCGGCGCCGCTGACGGCGTGGACGCGAGCACACAGGTCCTTGCCCAGGCCTCTCGAGGGTTCGCTCACGGTCGGGATCTCCTCAGTGCAGGGTGTTTCTGGGTGATGCAGGGTGGTGCAGTGGTTCAGCTGGCTTGCATCCAGGGCTGGGTCAGGACGGACTGCGGGTCGGTGGTCGCGGTGAGCACCGGCGTGGTGGACAGCCGCAGGCTGGCTTCCACCTGGGTGTAGAACGTGTCGACCGCGCGGACCAGGTCGTCGGCCTCGCGGGTGCTGACGGCGCGCTCGAGGCCAGCCTCGGCGGCGGCGCGCTGGGCGGCGCCGGCGGCGAAGAACGTCGCCCACTCGCCGAACTCCGGCGCGACCTCGGCGAGCAGCACCCAGGCGTTGCGCTGGACCTTGCGTCGGCTGCCGGAGCGGACCGGGCGGGCGCGGACGGCGAGGACCGCGGCCGCGACCCGGAGCGCCGCGACGTGCGCGCTCGAGTAACGGATCAGGTGGTCGCTGGTCTCGGCCGCCTCGGCCAGCGCGGCCCGGGCACGGAACAGCTCGCGGCTGGCCGCGCCGGCCGCGGCCGGCGATACCGGTGAAACTGTCATCGGTCGGTCACCCTCTCCAGTTGCCAACGGCCCGAGTGCGGGTCGTGGGCGAGATCGAACATCTCCTGCCGTCCGTCCCGGCCGCAGCCGGCTTCCACCCGGAACACCGAGCGCTCCGGGCCCCACTCCGCGTCCAGCACGCCGACGGCGGCGGCCGAACAGACCTCGGCGACGGTGTCCGCGTTGATCCGGGCGAGCGAGTCGAAAGTCCGGCCGGTGCCGATCACGCCGCGCTCCCACCAGGCGGCGGTCTCGGTCCACTGCGACCTGACCGCGCGGACCCGCCACAGGCGGCCACGCCAGAGGAACTGGTCGGGGGTCTGCACGCCGTCCACGGGCACCGAGTGCACCTCGACGGCGTCGTCGAACTCCCACATGCTCCATCGCCTCCTGTGAACTGGATCCCGCTGTTGCCGGCCGGGTCGCCCCGGGTCGGCGGCCCGGCGGGTGAGCACGGGGTGGGGGTCGAGGACCACCCCGGTGCCCGGCCCGCCGGGACCACCGGATTCCGATGCGGCCGCAACTCCGCACCGGAGTCGTCCAGCTGTCCGGCTCACCCCGGGCCGGTCTCCCGACGAAACCGGGACCGAGGCAATCGAACATCTGTTCGAACACTGGAAGCGTATCGCCGCCCGTCGACAGTCGTCAACGGGAGGCAGGACCGGCGCGTCGCCGCGGCGCCGGTGCAGAACCGGGACGCGGCCAGGCGGAAGCGCCACGGCGGCGGGGGCCGCCGGGGTGCTGCCGGGCACGGTTCCGATCTCCATGACCACATCGTCGACGACGCCACCGACAATTTCCGCCGACCGCCGAACCAGGGCGGATATCCGCGTGACACGGCACCTAAGCTCGACAGGGTGAGCAGTCATCCCAATGTGCAGAAGGTGGCCGACGCGTTGCGGGCGGCCGGGGCCGCCGGTGAGATCGTGATCCTGGACGAGGCGGTGCCGACCGCGGCGGCAGCGGCGGCCGAGCTCGGCTGCGAGGTCGGCGCGATCGCGAACAGCCTGATCTTCGACGGCGACGGTACGCCGGTGCTGATCCTCACCTCCGGCGCGCACCGCGTGGACACCGCGAAGGTCGCCGCCGAGCTCGGGATCGGGAAGCTGAAGCGCGCCACGCCGGAGTTCGTGAAGCAGCACACCGGTCAGTCGATCGGCGGTGTCGCCCCGGTCGGGCACCCGGGCAAGGTCGCGACGTACGTCGACACCGCGCTCGAGCAGTACGCCGTGATCTGGGCCGCCGCGGGCATTCCGCACTCGGTGTTCCCGACGACGTACGGCGAACTGCTGACGCTCACCGACGGCACGCCGATCACCGTGAACTGAGCGACGAACCCAGCACGGCGGGAATCGCCGTACTCACGAACCGCCGGGCCAGCCCGGCGCGGGTGTGACGCCACCACGGCCCGGTCCGGAATTCCGGCCCGTACCGCCGGCGCCGGATGTCCTCGACGACGTCGGCGGGCGCACCGAGACGCGGCAGTACGTCGAACGCGGCGCGCTTCGTGATCAGGTCGCCGGTCGCCAGCGTGACGTGCGCGCGGGCGATCGTAAGCAGACTGAGGTCGACCCAGACGTCCTCGTACCAGTGCCCGCGCTTGCGCGTGGCGGGCAGCCAGAAGTCGTGCAGGTCGCTGCGGACGAAGGCGAACAGCTCCTCGTCGCTGACCGCCGGGAGCAGCTCGGCCGGAGCCGGCCCGAACAGCGTCCGGTTGCCGGTGGCGAGCTCCCGCCGCGTCACCGGCGTCACCGGCCGGTCGAAGTACCGCTGGTGGGCGAAGGTCGGGTGCCGGACCGAGAGGTCGGCGAGGTTCGTCATGTACGAGCAGTGCAGCTTGGCGGCCAGCGGATTCGCCTGGATCAGCCGGCGGTGCACGTCCTCGACGGCGGGCGGCGGCGGTGCCGAGACGACGACGATCACGTCGAGGTCACTGCGTCCCAGCTGGTAGTCCCCCAGCGCCAGCGATCCGTGCAGCCACACTGCCTCGACGGCAGCGACCGAGCGTACAGACGTAACGAAGCCGTCCAGCAGTCGCTGGACGGCTTCGTCGATCACGCCGACAGACTAGACGGCCGGGCGGATGTCCACGTCGGCAGCCCGTACGTAGGCCATCCGGTGGCCGAACCAGATCTGGTAGTACTTGTCGTTCCCGAGCACCTGGACGTGGTCGGTCGGCGGCTGCCCGTCGAACGTCACGGCCCGGTAGTAGTCGGTCTCGATGTTCAGGTCACCGACCGGGTACGCCTGGCCCGCGCCGATCGTGTACTGCAGCGGCGTCACCGTCTGGTAGGGAATCCCGGCCGGGTACGCCGACTGCTCCGGGTAGGCCCGCCCGTAGACCGGCACGGACAGCTTCCCGGCCTTCGGCTTGACGACCAGACCGGGCTTGGCGAACGCGTCCGGTGCGGATGCCGGGCTCTTGAACCAGGCCAGCGCGCCGAGGTACCAGACAGCCACCCAGTCGCCCTGGCGCTGCGCAACGACGTACTGCGAACCCGCCGCGGCCCGGGAGCCCATGTCCGACACGTCCGTGGTACCGGCCGACCCGTCCGGATGCAGACCGATGTCCTTCACCAGCGGGGCGTTGTCGTCCGGCGATTGACGCAGGTACACGAAGTTGGTGCCCTGCGGCTTGCAGGTCGTGTTCGGGGCGTCGCAGTTGGAGACGACCTGGACGTTGCCTTCGAAGCCCGGCTTGATCGTCACGATCGACCCCTCGCGGACCGGGAACACGGACTTGCCCCAGATCGGCGCGCCGAGCAGGTCGAAGTAGTGCTCCCAGTCCCAGTACGGTCCCGGGTCCCAGTGCATGCCGCGGACCGTGGACGGGACCGTGCCCGGCACCTGGTCGTGGCCGATGATGTGGGCGCGGTCGAGCGGGATGTTGTTCTTCGCGGCCAGGTAGCTCACCAGCTTGGCCGAGTTGCGGTACAGCGACTCCGTGAACCAGGTCGCACCCTGCGGCGCGAAGCCCTCGTGCTCGATGCCGATGCTGTGCATGTTCACGTACCAGTTGCCGGCGTGCCAGGCGACGTCCTTGGCCTTCAC
>DASXXB010000035.1:0-32133 GCA_036503355.1 Kribbella sp.
ACCGAACACCTGCTCGGCCTCGGGCACCGTACGGTCTGGCACGTCGCCGGCCCGCAACGCTGGTGGGCGGCGCGGGACCGCCTGGCGGGCTGGCGGCAGGCCCTGGAGAACGCCGGCGTGCCCGAACCACCTGTCCTGGAAGGCGATTGGCTTCCTGCTTCCGGCTACGAGGCCGGCCGTGAATTGGCCGCGAACCCCGACGTCACCGCGGTCTTCGTCGCCAACGACGACATGGCCATCGGTGTACTGCGGGCCTTCACCGAGGCCGGCCGGTCCGTCCCCGGCGACGTCAGCCTGGTCGGTTTCGACGACATCCCGTCGGCGGCCTACCTGACACCACCACTCACCACGATCCCGCAGGACTTCGACGTCCATGTCGCCCGCGGGATCGCCAACCTGGTCACGGAGATCGAGTCGCCGGCCGGCGGCCACTCTCCCCTTCCGGAGCCGCCACCGCTCCGGCTCGTCGTCCGTCAGTCGACCGCAGCACCACGCACGGCGTACTGAACGCCGTACCCCTGGTCAGGCACGCCGCCGTCGAGGCCCGTGCCTGGGCACCGCCTTGCCACTCGAGGAGTTGTTCGCAATGTTCATCAACCGAATCCGCCGGCGCGTATCCGCCGGCACCGCACTCGTCCTGGCCGCTGCTCTCGTTCTCGCTGCCTGCGGCGGCGGCGGTGGGTCGGCGTCCGGTGGCGCGAGCGCGGCACAGACCGTCAGCCAGTCCGACATCGACAAGGCGATGTCCACGCCGACCCAGCTCACCTTCTGGACCTGGGTGCCGAACATCCAGAAGGAGGTCGACCTGTTCCAGCAGAAGTACCCGGCGATCAAGGTGAAGGTCGTCAACGCGGGCCAGGGCACCCCGCAGTACACCAAGCTGCGTACGGCCCTGAAGGCCGGCACCGGTTTCCCGGACGCGGTCCAGATCGAGTTCCAGTACATCCCGACGTTCGCGCTGACCAAGAGCCTGATGGACCTGCGTCCGTACGGCGCGGAGGCGCTGAAGGACAAGTTCGTACCGTGGACCTGGCAGCAGGTGGTCGGATCCGGCGGTCAGGTCTGGGCCGTACCGCAGGACAGCGGGCCGATGGGCATGCTGTACCGCAAGGACATCTTCGACAAGTACGGCATCGCGGTACCGAAGACGTGGGACGAGTTCGCCGCGGCCGCTCGCAAGCTGCACGCCGCGGACCCGAACATCTCGATGACGAACCTCGCGCAGAGCCAGGCGGGCGTCTGGTTCGGGCTGCTGTGGCAGGCCGGGGTCAAGCCGTTCGAGACACCCAGCACCGACTCGGTCAAGATCAACCTGAACGGCGACGGGTCGAAGAAGCTCGCCACCTACTGGGGCGGCCTGCTGAAGGACGGTGTCGTGTCGGCCGATGCCGACTTCAACGACGCGTGGTACCAGGCTCTGAACCGCGGCAAGTACGCCACCTGGCTGACCGCCGCGTGGGGACCCGTCTTCCTGGCGGGTAGTGCGAAGGCGACCGCCGGCAAGTGGCGGGCGGCTCCGCTGCCGCAATGGCAAGCCGGCCAGAACGCGTCCGGCAACTGGGGTGGCTCGACGACGGCCGTCGTCCAGGGGACCAAGAACCCGATCGCGGCGGCGAAGCTGGCCGAGTTCATCAACACCGACCCCGCGTCGACCAAGATGTTCGCGACCCAGCAGTTCCTGTTCCCGGTCACGAAGGCGCTGCTGGCCGACAGTTCGTTCGTGGACCAGCCGCTGGCGTTCTACGGCGGCCAGCCGGTGAACAAGATGTTCGCCGGGATCAGCGACACGGTCGACACCAAGTTCCAGTGGCCGCCGTTCCTCGATCAGGCGGTCAACGACTGGAACGAGACCGTCGGCAAGTCGTTCGCCAACAAGAGCGACACCGGTGCCGCACTCGACCAGTGGCAGGACCGCATCACGAAGTACGCGCAGAACCAGGGCTTCAAGGTCAACCAATGAGTGTCACGACCGATCAGCGGCTCGCGGCCCAGGCCCCGAGCCGTCGGGAGGCCCGTCGGCGGAGGCGCGGCGTCGGCCACGCCTCCACCGGGTACGCCTTCGTTGCGCCCTTCATGGTGGTGTTCGTCGCGATGCTGGTTCTGCCACTGGCCTACGCGGCGTACCTCAGCCTGTTCCAGGAGCGGTTGATCGGCGGTACGGTCTTCGCCGGGCTGGGCAACTACACCCGCGCGCTGACCGATCCGCGGCTGCTCGACGGTGTCGGCCGGGTCGCGTTGTTCTTCGTCATCCAGGTGCCGGTCATGCTCGTGGTCGCGTTGGTGGCCGCGCTCGCGATCGACAGCGGCCTGTTGCGCGCGGCCAAGGCGTTCCGGTTGGGCATCTTCCTGCCGTACGCCGTACCGAGCGTCGTCGCCGCACTGATGTGGGGCTACCTGTACGGCCGTGACTTCGGGCCGTTCTCGCAGCTCGCCGGTGACCTCGGTCTGCCCGCACCGAAGTTCCTCACGTCGAGCTGGATGCTCGGATCGCTGGCGAACATCGTCACCTGGGAGTTCACCGGCTACAACATGATCATCCTGTACGCCGCTCTGCGCGCGGTCCCGCACGACCTGTACGAAGCGGCCGCGGTCGACGGCGCGGGCGCGATCCGGACCGCGTGGAGCATCAAGATCCCAGCCCTTCGACCGGCGCTCCTGGTGTGCGCGATCTTCTCGGTCATCGGCAGCTTCCAGCTGTTCAACGAGCCGCAGCTGATGCAACGGCTGGCGCCGAGCGTGATCGACAGCGGCTACACCCCGAACCTGTACGCGTATTCGCTCGCGTTCACCGGTCAGGAGGTGAACTACGCCGCGGCGGTCTCGTTCCTGCTCGGCGCGGTCATCGTCGTCGCCTCGTACGCCGTCCTTTTCGTCACCACTCGAAGGAGCCGGTCATGACAGGTAGACGCAGCAACGTGCTGACCGTTTGCATGGTCGTGCTGGTGATCTACTTCCTGCTGCCGTTGTTCTGGTTGTTCATCGCGTCGACCAAGAACGTCGGGGATCTGTTCTCGAGTTTCGGGCTGTGGTTCGCGCACGACTTCTCGTTCTTCTCCAACGTCCACGACACCCTGACGAACAACGGCGGCGTGTTCGCGCGGTGGATGGGGAACACGGTCTTCTACGCGGTGGTCAGTGCCGGCGGGGCGGCGTTCCTGTGCGCGCTCGGTGGTTACGGCTTCGCGAAGTACCGGTTCCGCGGCAACTCGGCGATGTTCGGGCTGGTGCTCGGCGCGATCATGGTGCCGACCACCGCGCTCGCGATCCCGACGTACCTGCTGTTCAGCAAGGCGGGACTGGTGAACACGCCGCTGGCGATCATCCTGCCGTCGCTGGTCAGCCCGTTCGGCCTGTACCTGATGCGGATCTACGCGCAGGACGCGGTGCCGGACGGGATCATCGAGGCGGCCCGGATCGACGGGGCGAGCGAGCTCCGGATCTTCTTCCAGGTGGCGCTGCGGCTGCTTGCCCCAGGCATCGTCACCGTCGTCCTGTTCACCCTGGTGGCGACCTGGAACAACTACTTCCTGCCGTTGATCATGCTGAACAACCCCGATCTGTACCCGGTCACCTTGGGGCTGGCGCAGTGGTCGTCGCAGGCGAGCGCCGGCGGCGGTACAACGGGCGCCGTCCTGTCCCTGGTGATCACCGGTTCCTTCCTGTCCGTCGTACCGCTGATCGCCGCCTTCCTGTTGCTGCAGCGCTACTGGCAGTCGGGGCTGGCCTCCGGCGGCGTCAAAGCCTGAAACCCCCTTCGAGTATTGGAGAAACGCGTGCCGGAACGTGTGCTCTTCGGAGCTGCGTACTACCACGAATACCAGCCACATGACCGGCTGGAGCAGGATCTCGACCTGATGGCCGCCGCTCACTTCTCGGTGATCCGGGTGGGCGAGTCGGTCTGGTCGACCTGGGAGCCGGAGAACGGCCGGTTCGACCTCGACTGGCTGCAACCGGTCCTCGACGGGGCGCATGCCCGTGGCATCGCGGTCGTTCTCGGTACCCCGACGTACGCCGTGCCGCCGTGGCTGGCCCGCCTCTATCCGGAGATCACCGGCGAACGGAAGACCGGGCAGCGGATCGGCTGGGGCGCACGGCAGGAGGTCGACTTCACCCATCCCGGCTTCAAGTTCCACGCCGAGCGGGTGATCCGCCGGATCGTCGAGCGGTACGCCGGCCACCCCGCGGTGATCGGCTTCCAGGTGGACAACGAACCCGGCAACGAGCTGCTGCACAACCACGGCGTGTTCCAGCGATTCGTGGACAGCCTGCGGCACAAGTACGGCGACGTGCAGACACTGAACGACGCGTGGGGCCTGGTCTATTGGTCGCACCGCCTGTCCGACTGGGCCGACCTGTGGACTCCCGACGGCAACGTCCAGCCGCAGTACGACGTGGCGTGGCGCCAGTTCCAGGCGGACCAGACGACCGAGTTCATCGGCTGGCAGGCCGACATCGTCCGCGAGTACGCGCGACCGGAGCAGTTCGTGACCACGTGCATCGCCTACGAGCGCCCTGCCGTCGCCGACGACGAACTGGTACGGCGCCTGGACGTCACGACCGGCAACGCGTACTACGCGATGCAGGACGGCCTGACGCACCCCGAGGCCGAGGCAGCACAACAAGGCTGGACCACCAACGGCACCTGGGCGCTCTACCTCAGCGCGGACCGGATGTACTCGTCGAAGCAGCAGCCGTTCCTCGTCACCGAGACCAACGCACAGTCCATCGGCTATCCGTGGAACAACCGCCCGGCGTACGACGGCCAGTGGCGGCAGGCGGCGTGGGCCCTGGTGTCACGTGGCGCCGGCATGATCGAGTACTGGCACTGGCACACACTGCACTTCGGCGCGGAGACGTACTGGGGTGGGGTCCTCCCCCACAGCGGTCAGCCGGGCCGCACATACCGGGAGATCGCGCAGCTCGGTGCGGAGTTCGAGGCGGCCGGCTCACTCGTGGCCGGCCTGACCCCGGACAGCGACGTGACCATGCTGTACTCCGTGCCGAGCAAGTGGCTCATGCAGAAGTACCCTGCTCTCGCGCACCAGGACGGCAGCCCGGACGAACGCTCGTACCACGGGTTCTTCGATCCCTTCTACCGTGGGGCGTTCGACGCCGGCCTGCAGGTCCGCATCAGGCACGCGAGCCAGTTCACCGCGACAGATCCGATTGTCGTCGTACCGGCGCTCTATCTGGCCGACGACGACCTGCTCGACAGGCTGGTCGCGTATGCCGAAGCCGGCGGGCATCTCGTCGTCGGACCACGCACGGGGTACGCCGATCTCGAGGCACGTGCCCGCACCGACGTCCAGCCCGGCAGGCTCGCTGCCGCGGCCGGCGTCTGGTACGACGAGTACAGCAACGTCAGCGCCGACGTGCCCGTGCGAGGCGCCGGCCTGCAACTCGACGCCTCCGCCGCGGGCACGCGCTGGGTCGACGGGCTGCAGGCCGACGACGCCGAGGTGCTGGCCGGCTACGACCACCCTCATTTCGGCCGGTGGCCGGCGATCACGAGCGTGGCCCGTGGCTCCGGCCGCATCACCTACGTCGGAACCGTGCCGAACCCGGCGCTCGCCAGGGCGCTCTTCCGATGGATCAAGCCGGCGTCGTCGTGGACCGACCTCCCCAGCAGCGTCACCGTCACGTCCGCGACCGCCACGGACGGCCGGCGACTCCGGTTCGTCCACAACTGGTCGTGGGACAGCGTCGGTGTCACGGTGCCCGCGCCGATGCACGACGTACTCGCCGATCAGCCCGCCAACGGCAAGCTCGAACTCGGGCCGTGGGACGTCCGGGTGCTGGTCGACTCGGATCAGTAGCCGTTGCCGTATCCGCCACCGCCACCGCCGCCGCCGCTGCTGCTGCTCGGCGCCGAGGACGGCGCCGCCGCCGACGTGGTCGCCGCGTGCCAGGTGAAGCTGTTGCCGGAGAAGCTGTCGGAGAAGTTGTTCCCCTTGGCCTGGCCGGAAGTGGTGTCGAGTTTGAAGGTGTAGAGCGGCTTGCCCTGGAAGGTCAGCTGCTCGGCACCGGTGTCGGAGCGCTTCATCGTGCCGAGCCCGGTGACTGCCTTCGCGTCGTCGGCGGTTCCGGCGGCCGGCATCCAGAAGCCCAGGCAGTCGCCCGTGCACTTGATCATGCCGCCGGCCTCCTGATCGGCGAAGTACAGCGTCTTGCCGGACTTGTCGACCAGCGCCTTGCCGACGCCGCTGACGTCCTGCACCTTCACGCCGCCGGCCGGGGCAGCGCCACCGCCGGAGGCCGACCCGGAGCCGTAGCCGCCGCCTCCGCAGGCGGTCAGCGTACCGAGTGCGGCTACCGTTGCACCTAGCAACAAGATTGTGGATTTCATCGGGATCTCCTCTCATCCGCAGACACGGGAGATCCCGCCGATCGGTTCAGATCGAACCGTCGACAGCCGTACTACGTACTGGTGGGTGACGCCGTACTACGACGTCACCCACTGCAGTCTGGTGAGCACTGATCACCAGCTGTTGTTGGAGATCCCTGTGCCCAGCATGACCTGGTCGTAGGTGTTGCCGTCGTTGTCGTCGGTGTAGGCGACGGCTACTTCGGCGTACGGCGAGACGGCGACCGTCATCTGCTCCTGCCGGCCCGTGGTCACGGAGCTGAGCTTCTGCGACGACAGTCGGCCGGTGTCGGTGCCGTCCGTGCCGAAGCCGCGTACCCACACATCGGGGTCCGTGCCCTGCGTGGTCCAGCCGACGACAGTCTGGGCCTGGTCGTCGATACCGATCGACGGCGCAGTACCGCCGGCTGCGACCTCGGTGTCCGCGTACCGCGCCGTACCGGTGGGGGCGAACGAACGCGTCCAGACGCCGGCAGTACCGGTGTGGTCGGACTCCCAGGCGACTGCGAAGTCGCCGTTGAAGTCAGCCGCGACCGAGGCGTGTTGCTGCTGCCCGCCCCCGGAAGCGTTGGCGGACCGCCGCGACAGCGTGGCTGCCCCGTTCGTACGACCCAGCCGGATCAGGCCGATCTGGTAGTACCCGTTGCCGTCAGCGTCGTCGTCCCACACGACAACTGCGTCCCCCGACGCCGACACGGCCACATCCGGGTTGTGGTGCTGGCCGGTCGTCGCCGACGCGTTCACCTCCCAGGCGCGCGTACTCGGGCCAGTGAAGCCGGCCGCCTTCACGGTCGCCTGCGCACCGGTCTGGATGTCCTCCCACGCCACGGTGAACGCGACAGCGGCTCCTGCAGGTGCACCATCCGGGTCCACAGCGACGCGCGGGTTGATCTGCTGACCCGTAGAGCTGCTGTTGGCGTTACCGGAGGCTGTCACGGTGCCGGCCGTGTTCACAACGCGGTACGGGATGTTGTAGTACCCGTTGCCGTCCGGGTCGTCCTGCCATACGACGACAGCGTTGCCCTTGTCGTCCAGGCCGACATCCGGGTGCAGGTGCCGCCAGTTCGTCACGCCACTGCTGCCGCCGGCGGACAGCTTCTTCTCGTACACGGCGGTGCCGTTGTGGAACAGCCGCAGGTAGATCTCGCTGTGCACGTTGTCGGTCGCATTGTCGGTGTCGCGGTCGTCCTCCCAGGCCACAGCGACGTACCCGTTCCGGTTGGTCGCCACCGAGGCGTTGTCCTGGTCGCCGGTGGACGCGCTGTTCGCCGTGACCCAGGTGGGCGTGGCGACGTGCGCGTCGGCGGTGGTGGTGGTGGCAGTGAAGGTCAGCGCGGTAGCTGCGAGCGCGGTGATCGCCAGAGTCTTGTTCATGTCACACCGCCTGCAGGCCGGGGTGGCCCTCTTGGACGACGAACGACTTCACCGTCGTCGCCGCGGCACCGTGCTCGGAAACCTTGGTCACGTTGCGGAAGTCGGCCCGCAGCTCGGTCGGGCTGACCGTTGCCCGCACGTACCCGCGGCGGTTGTTGTAGAACTTCAGCCACGGGTTGGTCCCGGCGTCCGGAACCGTCGTCGACCCGTCGCCGTCGCCGCTGGACGTCACCGAACTGGTCACGAGCTCGGTGCCGATGGTCGCCGAGTTCGCGTTGTTGTAGTCGGCCTTGAGCTCGGTCGCCCACGCCCGGTGCACGTCACCGGTCAGTACGACGGGGTTCCGCACGGACCGGTCCACCCAGCCCTGCTGGATGCGCGCCCGCGATGCGCGGTACCCGTCCCAGGAGTCCATGCTCGCGCCACTGGAGTTGAACCGGCGGGCGAAGAACACCTGCTGGCCGATGATGTCCCACGTGCCGAGGTGCTGCCCGAGACCGTCCAGCAGCCAGCTCTCCTGTGCGTTGCCGGGCAGACTGCGCGTCGCCAGGTCCGCGTCCGAGCAGACCTTCCAGCCGTCACCACATGCCTGGTCGTTCCGGTACTGCCGGGTGTCGAGCATGTGGAACGTCGCCAGACTCCCCCAGCGCAGCCGCCGGTACAGCTGGATGCTGTTGCCGCTGTTCACCTGAGCAGGCCGCAGCGGCATGTTCTCGTAGTAGGCCTGGTACGCCGCCGAGCGCCGCGCGGTCCACTGATCCGCGGTCAACGCAGGCGTGTTGTTCTCCCGGATCGTGCCCGCATAGTTGTTCTCCACCTCATGGTCGTCCGGTACGACGATCCACGGGGCAGCCGCGTGCGCGGCCTGGAGATCCGGGTCGGTCTTGTACTGCGCGTACCGCCGGCGGTAGTCCGCGATCGTCACGATCTCGCTGCCGAGGTGCGACCGGACGTTTCCGGTGGTTGCACCGCCCTCGTAGATGTAGTCGCCGAGGTGCAGGATGACCCCCGGGTTCTCCTCGGCCATCCTCCGGTAGACAGTGAAGTACCCCGCCTCGTAGTGGGCGCACGAGGTGAACGCCATCAGCAGATCGCGGCCGGTGGTGCCGACGGCGGGCGTGGTGCGGGTCCGGCCGACCGGCGAGATGTGGCCCTGCGCGCGGAACCGGTAGAAGTAGTCGGAGTCCGGGTTGAGACCGCCCGCGATCGCGTGCACCGAGTGCGCGGCGGCGTACTTCGCGGTGACGGTTCCGGAGGCGACCAGCGTGGCGAACGTGTCGGTCGTCGACACCTGCCAGTCGACGGCGACATCGGTGGTGGCCATCCCGCCCTGGCCGTCGGCGTTGGTCGGCGACGGCGCCAGGCGGGTCCACAGCACGACGCTGTTCGCGTCCGGTTCACCGGAGGCGATGCCGAGCTGGAACGGGTACGGGACGGCGGCGGTGGCGGTGATCACGGACGACTGGGCGGTGGCGAGCGACGCCGGGAGGGCGCCGGCCCCGGCCGCGGCGAGTCCGCCGAGAACGAGGGTCCTGCGACTGATTGGGCTCATGGCCTCACCTTCACTGCTACTCAGGGCGGTAGGCCCCCGGATCGGTCGAACTGCGGGTGACCATTCGGGAACCTTGAGTGGGTGCGGTGGTTCATGCCCATGATTACGCAGAAGTCGTAAATTTCCTACAGCAGAACGAGCAGCAACAGAACGGCCGCAGGGACACCCTCGAGCAGCGTGTTCAACCAGAGCCGCCGCTCGGTCGCGAGCAGCACGAGCGCCAGGAACACGTGCTGCCCGGCGGTGAACGCGACCAGCGCCTCGCCCTGCGGGACATGCCCCGACCGCGCGAGGACGACGCCGAGCGCCAGCGCGACCGCGGTGGTGAGGTTGTAGAACCCCAGGTTCACGATCCACAGCCGGACCGCGTCGAAGTCCCGCCGCTCCAGCAGAAACAGCGGATACAGCCGCGGATGGCGGTAGAAGAACGACTCCATCAGCCAGACCGAGGCCAGCAGGACCGCGATCACGACCGCGACGATCTGTGCTGCCGTGTTCATGAGAGGTTCACCCCATGGCGCGCGGAGACCTCCCCCAGCGCCACGTAGTCGGCCGGGTCGGCGCCGGCCAGGTCCGCGAAGAACGCGCCCATCCGCCCGGTCTGGCTGATCATCAGGAACTTCGCCGACGGGGTCAGCACCGAGAAGGTGTTGAGCGTCCCCGCCGGGATGCTGATCGCGGCGCCGGGGCCGAGGTCGTAGCCCTGATCGCCGGCCTGGACGAGGATCCGGCCCTGCAGGACGTAGAAGGCCTTGCTCCACGCCTCGGTGTGCGGCGGTGCTGGGTCGGCGCGCGGCGCGTCGATCTCGAACAGCTCGTACTGCCCGCCGGTGTGCTCGTCACCGACCTTCACGGTCACGGTCGCGTCCGGAACGGCGTACTCGACACCGCTGCCGGGGTTGCTGAGATGCACTGATTCGGTCATGCAGGCGACGCTAGGAAGCGCCGTACGGGGAAGGTATCCCGTGTGGCTGGGCTCCTCCGGGTCCCGTCCTTCCCCACATTTCTGGGATGGGCGGCGACCGTACGGCGGCGCATACTGAGCCCATGTGGGAGGGCCGGGCGCGGGCCGCGCGCCGGGACATCGCAGCACTGGCGACCTCGGGGATGGGCGTCGCCGAACTGCACGCGGCCGCTATCGAGGTGGTCGAACAGGTCGTCGGCAGCGAGCTGACCTGCTGGGCCGGTATCGATCCGGGCACGCTGGTGATCAGCTCGATGACCAGCGGCGCGGCCCGCATCCCCGCGGAGTACGAGCCGCGGCTGGCGGAGACGGAGTACGCCGGGACCGTGCCGAACTCGTTCGCGGAACTGGCCAGGACGGAGCATCCGGTCGCGCGGCTGTCGGACCTGCCGTACCGCGAGGTGGTCGGGCACCGGCGGCTGAACGAGGTCTGGCGGCCGCTCGGGATCGAGCACGAGGTGCGGACGACGTTCGTCGTCGACGGGCACTGCTGGGGCGCGGCCGGGTTCGTCCGCAGTGGGCCGGACTTCAGCGACCGGGAGCTGGAGTTCCTCGGGTCGGTGGCACCGGTGGTCGGCGCGGCGACGCGGGTCGCCGTACGCACGGACGCGCATGGGTACCGCGGCGGGGCCGGCCCGTCGATCGTCGTCACCGGTCCGCGCGGAGAACCGCGCGCGATCACGGCGGCCGCGCGAACCTGGCAGGACGAGCTGGACGAGATCGCGCCCGGGCGCTTCGGCGTCCTGCTGCGGGCCGTCGTCACCGGGACCCGCGCCGCGGCCTCCGGCACCTTCCAGGCAAGGGTGCAGGCCGCGTCCGGCGGGTGGGTGCTGATGCAGGGCAGCCGCCTCCTGGGAGACACCGACGACGAGGTCGTGGTCACGATCGAGCCGGCCTCCGGGCAGCACCTGCTCGGGATGCTGCTGGCGGCCTACGGGCTGACCACCCGCGAGCGGGAGATCTGCGTCGAGGTGATCGCCGGGCACTCGACCGGTGCGATCGCGGACCGGCTGTCGATCTCGCCGCACACGATCCAGGACCACCTGAAGTCCGCGTTCGCCAAGGTCGGGGTCCGCAGCCGCGGCGAGCTGGTCGCGACCCTCAGGCCGGAGTGAGCTGCTTGCGGTAGGTCCCCGGCGGTACGCCGAAGTCGCGCTTGAACGCCTTCGCGAACGCGAACTCCGACGTGTAGCCGATCTCCTTGGCCACCGTCGCGAGCGGGTGATCGTGGTCGCGCAGCAGCCGCGCCGCGGTTGTCATCCGCCAGCGCGACAGGTACGTCAGCGGCGGCTCCCCGACGGCCTCGGTGAAACGGCGCGCGAACGCGGCCCGCGACAACCCGACGTCCGAGGCGAGCTCCGCGACCGTCCACGCCGCGCCGGGCTTCTCGTGGATCAGCCCCAGCGACTGCGCGACCGCCGGATCGGTCAGCGCGCGCCCCCAGCTGCGATCCGTCGGGCACTCCCGGTCCTCGAACCAGGCCCGCAGGATCAGCACCAGCAACGCGTCCACCAGCGCGGGGACGACCGCGGCCGAGCCGGGGCGCTGCGCGTCGAGCTCCTCACCCAGCAAGCTGATTGCCGTATGCAACGACCGGTGACGGCCGGGATCCGCCGGTACGACGACCACGTCCGGCAGCCCGCTCAGCACCGGATGCGGGCGCTCCCGGTCGAGGAGGTAGGTCCCGCACAACAGCAACGTGCGCGCACCCTGGCCCTGCTCCGGCTCCTCGACGGACGGGTCGAAGTCGACGAGCGGCGAGTCCGGGTGGTCGGCGAGCGCATGCTCGACGCCGCGGGGCAGCAGCACCGCGTCACCCGGTCCCAGCGGGACGGGATCGCTGTCCGGCGGCAGCAACCACGCCGTACCTTGCAGAACCAGGTGGAAGGTGGCACCGAACGAGTGCCCGAAGCGCAGCCCCCACGGCCCCCTGACGTCGGTGCGTCCGGAGGCGGCCGGGCCGGTGCGCATCGCGCCGACCACATCGGCAAGTACGTCCATGCCTTCATGATACGCGCAGTCGTCAAGACGATCGGATATAAACCTGCGCTTGACGGACATAGATCCGCTCGACCGGAGCGTCTACTGTCGGTGACAGAACCTAAGGACAAAGGAGTAGGGATGAGCATCGTCGTCACCGCAGCAACAGGGCACCTGGGCAGTCTCGTGATCGACGAGCTGCTGCAGCGGGTCCCCGCCGAGCAGGTCGTCGCGGTCGCGCGGAACGCCGAGAAGGCCGCCCCGATCGCGGACCGCGGCGTCGAGGTGCAGATCGCCGACTACAACGACCGCGACGCGCTCGCGAAGGCCTTCGGCGCGGGCGACACGGTCCTGCTGATCTCGGGCCTGGAGCCGAACCGGCTGGACCAGCACAAGGCCGTCATCGCGGCCGCCAAGGACGCCGGCGTCGCGCGGATCGCGTACACCGGCGCGCTCGGCGGGCCGGAGGCCGACTTCGACCTGGCCGCGGACCACCGCGCCACCGAGCAGGCGATCCTCGACTCGGGCCTGTCGTACACGTTCCTGCGCAACGGCTGGTACAACGAGGTCTACACCGACCAGATCCCCGTACAGCTGGAGAACGGGGTCGTGGGCAGCGCGGGCGACGGACGGATCGCGTCGGCGGCACGGCGGGATTACGCGGCAGCGGCAGCCGTCGTACTGTCCGGTGACGGGCACGAGAAGAAGGCGTACGAGCTGAACGGCGACGCAGCCTGGACGCTGACCGAGTACGCGGCCGAGCTGTCGAAGCAGTCCGGGAAGGACGTTGCCTACAACAACCTCTCCCCCGCGGACCACGCGCAGGTGCTGGTCGGCGCCGGCTTCCCCGAGCCGGTCGCCCAGCTGTTCGTCGGCGTCGACGACGCGATCGAGCGCGGCCGCCTGTCCGGGCGCGGATCCGACCTCACCCGCCTGATCGGCCGCCCGACCACGCCGATCGCGGACTCGATCGCCGCCGCATTGAAGGGCTGACGCACCATCACACCACCTTGTTGCGCTGCTCCCCGAGGCCGTCGGCCCAGGCCCGGAGTACGTCGCCCCCGCGCAGGTAGCGCGGCGGCTTCTGGCCCGCGCCGACGCCGGCCGGCGTACCGGTGCTGATCACGTCGCCCGGGTACAGCGTCATGAACTGCGAGACGTACCGCACCAGGTGCTCGACGCCGAAGATCATCTCCGCCGTCGAGCTGTCCTGCAGCGGTTCGCCGTTCACGTCCAGCCCGATCCTGATCGCCTGCGGGTCCGGCACCTCGTCGGCGGTCAGGATCCACGGCCCGAGCGGGCAGAACGTCGCCGAGTTCTTGCCCTTGTCCCACTGCCCGCCACGCTCGAGCTGGAAGTGCCGCTCGGACACGTCGTTGACCAGCACGTATCCGGCAACGTGGTCGAGAGCGTTCCCGGTCAGATAGGCCGCCGTCCGGCCGATCACCACGCCGAGCTCCACTTCCCAGTCGGTCTTCTCGCTGCCTCGCGGGATGACGACATCGTCGCTCGCACCGACCACGGTGTCCGGCGCCTTCAGGAACAGGATCGGCTCGGCCGGCGCCTCCTGCCCGCCCTCGGCCGCGTGATCGGCGTAGTTCAGCCCTACGCACACGATCTTCCCCGGATCGAGCGGCGCCGCGATCCGCACGGTTTCGAAGTCCAAGGCCTCGTCCGGCGTAGCGGCGCGCTCCCGCCAGCGGTCCGGGTCGAAGGGCTCGGACGCGCCGGGCAACGGCAGCACGCGGCCGTCGTCCGCCATCACGGCATCGCGCAGCCCGTCCTGGGTGTGGATGCGGAGCAGTCTCACTTGTTCCTCCAGCCAGAGTTCTTCGCCCAGTTCAGGTACGCGATCCCCAACGCGTGCGAGCCTTGCACCGGAACGAGCTGTACGGCGTCGTACACGCGCAACGACTGCTCGTAGACCAGCACGTCCTGCTCGGCGTACTCCCCCCACCGAGCGCACTGCACCGCGTTCGCCGGCACTGCCACCCCCGTCCCGTCGACGCGCAGCCAGACCTCGTTCGCGGACCTGATCAGCTTGTGCGTGAACGTCTTCGCGAAGACGTTCACGTCCGTGACCGGTCCGCCGTCGATCCCCGCGTCGTACGCCGCGTGCACGAACTCGGTGCTGATCGCCGCGTGGCTCAGGTCCTCGATCTGCTTCGAGGCGGGGTACGACGGCGTGTACTCCGAGATGCCCGCGGTCTTCGGGTACCCGGCGTACAGCTCGCTGTACGGCGGCCAGTACGTCCACACGTAGGCGTCGCCATCGATCCGCAACGCCGGCTGGTATGCCTTGAGCAGCTGCAGCACCCGCGACCGGTAGTGCGGGTTCCCGGTCACCCGGAACAGCTCGACCAGCACCTGTCCGATCGCCTGGCTCTGGTTGTACGGCTGGATCGTGCCGTCGAACGGGATCGGCGCCCCCTTCGCCCACACGTAGTCCCCGGTCCCGTCCGGTCTCGACACCCACTCCGCGTCGTGGAACGCGACCGCCTCGGTCGCCGCGTCGAGGAGCTGCTGCGCGAACTGCTGTCGCGGACCACGCCGGAGCTTCGGCGACTGCAACACCATCCGCGCGTACCGGGCGAGCGGAAACGCGACCATCCCCGTGTGTACTGCGAACACGTAGAACTGCGACTGGAACGTGATCGTGGCCGCGACCGGTGCGGGCGCCGCGGCCGGGGTCTCGCGGAGATCGACCGCGGTCCAGCGAAGGCCTGCGTTGTACGCGTTGTTCACAGCGGTCACGACGTACGCCGGTGACGCCGGATCGAGTGTCACGCCGGGCAGCGTGACGACGGTGGTGGTGGCGGGGTTGCGAAGTACGAGGTCGAAGGTGCTGTCGGCAACGTTCGAGATCTCGGCCGTCGACTCGGCCGACCGGATCCCGGCCCACCGCACCTGGACCGCGGCCTGGCCGGTGCCGTCCGGGATCACACCGTGGCCGGCTGTGTAGTTGCCCGCAGTACGCCAGACCTTGCCGGCCCGTCCCGCGTAGTCCTTGACGTGGCGGGCGTGATCGGTGGTCGCGAGCACGTGCCGCGCGCGGTCCTCGAACGTGCGCAGGTAGCGCTCGTCCTGGTAGGCCTCGTACATCCGTAGCAGGCTGAGCAGGAAGTAGGACTCGCCCCAGGCGTACAGACCGGTCTCGTTGTCCTGGGGATCGGAGGCGAGGTAGCCGGCCTGCGCGACCTCGAAGGCCTCTGGGGAGTCGTAGACGAGTGGATCGGCGGACGCTGTCAGGGCCGGGAGACCGGCCCAGGCGGCGACACCGCCCGCGGCGGCCCCGGCGATGAACGTGCGGCGGGAGGGGTGCATGTTTGCCTCACAAGGGGTTGGGGCTCAGCCTTTGACGGCGCCGCCCATGCTGTTGAGGATGCGTTTCTGCAGCAGGAGGAACACGGCGATGACGGGCACCAGCGAGATCACGGTGCCGGCCGCGAGGCCGCGGACGTCGGTGCCGGCGACCCCGCTCAGGTAGGCGATCCCGAGCGCGATCGGGAACTTGGACTGGCTGGTCAGCACGACCAGCGGCCAGATGAAGCTGTTCCACACCGAGACGAACCCGAGGATCGCCAGGACGGCGAGCGTCGGCGCCACGATCGGCACGCAGATCCGCCAGAAGATCGCGAACTCGTTCGCCCCGTCGACCCGGGCGGCCTCGATGATCTCGTCCGGGATCTGCGCGAACGCCTGGCGGAGCAGGAAGATCCCGAGCGAGGACAGGATCGCCGGCAGGATCACCGACGCGAATGTGTCGGTGAGCCCGAGCTGGCTCATCACCAGGAACCGCGGGATCAGCATCAGCTCACCCGGCAGGAACATGATCGACAGGAACAGCATGAAGAACACCCCGCGGCCGCGGAACGCGATCCTGGCCAGCGGGTACGCCGTCAGCGCCGACACCACGAGGTACACCGGGACCGTGATGCCGACGTAGATCACCGAGTTCACCAGGAACCGTGCGTACGGGATCGTCGTCCACGCCTCGCGGAACCAGTCGGCGACCGGCGGCCGCGGGATCAGGTCGGGCGGGAATCCGAACACGTCCTGGGTGGCCGGCTTCGTCGCGGCGCTGAGCAGGATCAGGAACGGGCCGACGAACAAGGCGGCCACGGCGACGAGCAGGACGTACCACCCGACCCGCCGGCTCATCACCCGTCCCTCCGTCGCGTCACGAGCAGGTTGAACCCGGCCAGCACGATCATGATTGCCCATAGCAACAGTCCGACGGCACTCGCATACCCCATGTCGTAGTCCTGGAAGGCCTTCGACCAGATGTAGTAGCCGAGGGTCAGGGTGGCGTCGAGCGGCCCACCGCGGGTCAGCACGTACACGGACTCGAACGCCCGCATCGCCTCGAGCATGCTCAGCACCAGCGTCACCGCGAACGTCGGCCGCAGGGCCGGTACGACGACGTGCAGCAGCCGCTGCCACGCTCCCGCGCCGTCGATCGTCGCCGCCTCCACCTGCTCGGACGGGACCGCCTGCAGCCCGGCCAGGTAGATCATCATGAACAGGCCGGCGTTCTTCCACGCTTCCAGCAGGACCACTGTCGGCAGTGCCCAGTGCCGGTCGAGCAGAAAGTCCGTCGGCCCGGCACCGAACAGGCCGAGCACCCAGTTCACGACGCCCTCGCGGTTGAAGACGTACCGCCAGGCGACGGCCACCGCGACCATCGACGTGATCACCGGCAGGTAGTAGAGCATCCGGAACGCCTGGATCGCGCGCAGCCGCAGGTTCACCAGCATCGCCAGGAACAGCGGCACGACCACGGTCAGCGGCAGGAACATCAGCACGAACAGCAGCGAGTTCCGCAGCGCGATCCAGACCCGGGGGTCGTGCGCCAGCCGGACGAAGTTGTCCAGCCCGGAGAAGCGCACCGGATGCACGATGTCGTAGTCGGAGAACGCCAACTGGATCGCGATCACCGCCGGCCAGGCGAACATCGCGGCGTAGAACAGCAGGCCGGGCAGCATGAACGCGTACGGCGTGTACCAGTGCTGACCGACGACGCGGCCCTTCAGACCCGGCATCCATGCTCCTTGTGTCTGAAACCTGGCTTTCAGACCGGAACCGTAGCGCAGAAGGCGCGACTGCTGGAAGCGCTAACTCCAGAAAATTTCTGCGCTGTCCGTTGACTCGCGCGATCCGATGGCGAACACTCTGATGTCTGTAAGTCCGGTTTAGGACACTTCGTTCTGAGGAGCCAATGATGGCCCGACTCCGACTCGCCCTCGTTGCCACCCTTGTCCTCGCCCTGGCAGGCTGCGTGTCCGGCAGCCCGGCCGGCGGCAACGACAACCAGAATGACGACCAGAAGCAGTCCGGCGACGCCTACTCCGGTGACGTCGAGTGGTGGACGATCAACCTGCAGAAGAACTACGGGCCGGACATCCAGAAGTGGATCGACGCGTACCAGAAAGAGCACCCGAAGGTTCACATCAAGTGGGTCGACGTACCGGGTCAGGACATCACCACGAAGCTGCTGGCCGCGCTCGCCAGCGGGAAGGTGCCGGACGTCGTCAACTTCACCTCCGCGACCACCGGGCTGTTCGCCTCCTCGATGACCGACCTGAACTCGCTGTTCAGCTCCGCCGACGTCGCCGCGTACCTGCCCAACCTGGCCGAGCCGCTGGTCGTCGACGGCAAGCGGATCGCGATCCCCTGGTACAACGGCGGGACGTCGCTGGCGTTCTACAACAAGGACCTGCTGGCCAAGGCCGGCTTCGATCCCGCGAAGCCGCCGAAGACGTACGACGAGGCGCTCGCGCTCGCCGCGAAGTACCACGACGCGACCGGCAAATCGGCGACCAACTTCATGGCGTACTCGGCCGTGGTGCAGGCCGACGGCATCCCGCTGCTGTCCGAGGACGGCAAGAAGGCCGCGTTCAACACGCCGCAGACGCAGGCGCTGCTGGAGAAGTTCAAGCCGCTGTTCGCGTCCGGCGCGATCGCCCCGGGCAGTCTGGGCGAGAACCCGCGCGACCTGCCGCAGTCGCTGGAGAACAAGCTGATCGCGTTCAACCCGGCCGCGGTGTCCAGCTCGCTGCTCAACGTGCAGAAGAACGCGCCCGCGGTCTACTCGTCGATCGTGGTCGGCCCGCCGGTGACCGGTGCCGACGGCAAGTTCTACATGCCCGGCCAGCAGGTGATGGGGATCCCGGCGAAGTCGGACAACCTGGCCGCCGCGGCCGCCTGGCTGAAGTACGTCGCCGCGCCCGAGCAGCAGCTCGCGCTCTGCAAGCTGGTGCCGATCTACCCGTCGTCGGTGAAGGCGCTCGAAGACCCGTTCTTCACCGACATCAGCGGAACGACCCCGGCCGACCAGGCCCGCAAGATCCTGATCGACACCTTCAAGCAGAGCGTCGACGCGTCGATGGGATCCGGGAACGACGAGCAGCTGCGGCAGCTGTTCGACGACCAGGTCCGGGCCTACATGTCCGGGACGAAGACCGCGAAGCAGGCCTTGGACGACGCCGAGAAGGCGTGGAACGACACTCTGGCGAAGGGCAAATAACGTGACGGACACACTGCGGATCGGGATCGTCGGGGCCGGGATCATGGGGCGCGGCAACGCGTTGTCGTTGTCCGGCCGGCCCGATGCCTCGATCACCGCGGTCAGCAGCCGTTCGGCGGCGTCGGCCGGGAAGCTGGCCGACGAGATCGGCGGCCGCGGCGACCGCCCGGCGGTGTATCCCGATCTCGAGGCGCTGCTGGCGAGCGACTCGGTGGATGCCGTCGTCCTGACGACGCCCGACGACGTGCACGGCGAGATGATGGTCCAGGCCGCGGAAGCCGGGAAGCACATCCTGGTGGAGAAGCCGATGACCACCTCGGTCGCGGAGGCCGACGCCGCGGTCAAGGCGATCCGCGCGCACGACGTGGTCGCGATGTGCCTGTTCAATCACCGGTGGGTGCCGGCGTACGCGCAGGCGTACGAGCTGCTCGGGGAGCTCGGTGACGGCGCGGTCGCGTACGCGCGCAAGGACGACACGATCTTCGTACCGACCGAGATGCTGTCCTGGGCGGACCGCACGACCTGCGCGTGGTTCCTGTCGAGCCACGACATCGACCTGGTGTCGTGGCTGCTGCGCGACCAGGTACGGCGGGTGTACGCGACCGCGCGGTGGGGGAAGTTGCGGTCGCTCGGGATCGACACGCCGGACGCGATCCAGATCCAGGCGGAGTACTCGCGCGGTGCGGTGGCGACGTTCGAGTCGGCGTGGATCTACCCGAACTCGTTCCCGACGACGGTGGACTCCTACGTCTCGGTGGTGGCGGACAACGGCGTCGTACAACTGGATCGGCAGAAGGAGAACGTCGTCCTCGCGCGGGCGGACGGCTACACGTATCCGCGGAACATGCTGCAGCGCGTGATGCACGGGATCCCGTCCGGTGCGTACGCCGACGCGATCGCGCACTGGGTCGACTGCTGCCGCACCGGCCGGCAGCCGCTGATCACGATCGAGAGCAGCCGCAACGTCACCGCGGTCCTGGAGGCCGCGCACCTGTCGATCGAGACGCGCCGGCCCGTCGACGTCTCGATGCCGGCCGATGCATGAGCGGTCCCGAGAAGCCGCGGCACATCGACGGGCGGATCAACCGGATCGAGACCGACGACCTGATCAAGGCGTTCGGCTCACCGGCGACTGATCTGGCTGGTCTCCGCACGTATGTCGGTGAGCAGTTGCGCCCGCCCGCGTGGCCCCTGCTCGAGTCGGCGGCCGCTACGCAACTGGACGCTGCCGCGCCGCTCCTGGAAGGCGTGGACGTCACCGGCGCTGGGCTTGGCCGGTCGCAGCTGTACGGCTTCCACTACCTCGGCTGGCTGGCGCCCGCGGTGCCCGCCTGGTTGACGACAGGTGATGACCGCTATCTGCGAGCGTTCGAGCAGCACCTGGACGACTGGGTCTCGCGCCGCGACTCGGTGACCGGTGAGTGGCCGGGGCTGGACGTCATCTGGTACTCGCTCGGCACCTGGGCGCGTTGCCGCAGTCTGCTACCCACGCTGGAGGTGCTGACCGCATCACCGCTCTCGGACCGCGTGTGGGGCCGGCTGGTCGCAACGCTGGTCGGTGGAGCGCGCTGGTCGTACGACGAGCATGACGTGTTCCGGCACGGTAACTGGCAGCTGGTGTGCGCTACGGAGCTCCTGCACATCAGCGCAGTACTGCCGTGTCTGGTGGAGGCTGACGCGTGGGCAGCACGGGCGCGGGAACGCATCGAGGAGCACCTGGTGCTGGACATCTATCCGGACGGCGGGCACTACGAGCGCTCGCCCGGGTACCACCGGATGGTTCTGACCGCGCTGCAGACAGCTGCCCGGATCGACCCGGCTGTTGCTGCACATCCCCGGTTTGCTGCCATGCACCAGTGGATGCGTGAGCTGGTGTCCTCTGGCGGCTGGATGCCCCATCTGCAAGACAGTGGCATCGAGTGGCCGGCTGAGTCGCTGCTGCGCGGCCGCCAGCTACTGCGCGGCCAGGAGGTTCCTGAGCTCGCACCGTCGACGGTGCTACCTGAGTCGGGGTACACGATCCTGCGGGGTGAGGAGCTCCGGGCGGTGATCAACCACGGCCCGCACGTCGAGCACGAGCTGGAGTCGCACTCCCACCGCGCCGTGCTCGATCTGGTGCTGGACGGGTGGCAGCAGCCGCTGCTGTGGGAGGCGGGCGGTCCGCCGAGCTACGACGATCCGGCGTACCTCACGTGGTACCAGTCGGGACGCGGCCACAACACGGTGCTTGTCGACGATCGGGAACTGTCCACCGATCGAGGGGTGTCCGTCGAGCCGCTGGTCGACACCGGAACGGTCGCCGTCTTCTCGGGACGCCACCACGGCAACGGGCTCCCCCAGTCCCGAACGATCGCCATGGTCCGCGAACAACCGTCGTACGTCGTCGTCACCGACCGCGCGACCGGTCGACACACGTTCCGCGCGTGCTGGCACGCACTGCACCCGTGGCGTCAGATCGGTCCACTCACGTACGACGCCGGCGCCACGAACGGCCCCGGACTCCTCCTCATCGAGACCGAGTCCACCGCCACCAGCGTCGACACCTCGGAAGGGACTGCCCGGCGTCCGGTGCTGGGCGACCAGACGGCGGAGTACGGCCCGTTGCATTCGCTCACGTTGACCCGCTCGACCGGGAACTTCACGACGGTACTGGTGCCGCACGCCGAGGCTCGACCGCCTCTCGTGTCGGTGGAGCGCGTCGACGACGAGCTGGTGATCACCATCGGCGGGACCGTGGATCGGATCGGCGCGTCGACCTGGACACGGACCGTCGACGGAAGGTTGTCCTGGGCAACGGGCTGGCGCGTCCGCGACCTCGCCGGCCTGGTGCGAGCGACCGACGACATCGACGTACACCTGTCCGACGGCAAGGCCGAGGTGACCTGCTCGGGACGTTGTGGACTGTGGGTTCGTGCACAGGACCGCCTCCGGTTGAACGGGATCGTTGTCGACGCGCCGCTCGAGGACGGGTGGGCGCAGCTCACGTTGCCGTACGCCGGGACCTGGACCATCGACGGGGCACGGTATGAGTGACGACGTGACCAGCGGGTGGTTCGACGCGCGCGTGGTGACGGGCGCGCACCCGGCCAGCCTGCTCCCGCCGACCGACCGGGACGCGATCGCCGCCCATCTCGAACGGTTCGAGCTGTCGGGCGCCCTGGTGAGCGCGATGGCGTCCTGGTTGCACGATCCGATCGGCGGCAACGTCGAGGCGTCCGCGGTCGCGCACAGCCTGGCCGATCGCGGCGTACTCGCCTGCTGGACCGCGATCCCCGCAACCGCAGGCGAACTCGACTCGTTGACCGCGCTCGTCGAACGCGCGCTCGACGACGGCGTCGCCGCGTTCCGTATCCACCCCGCATCGCACGGCTTCTCCCCCGCCCTGCTCGACGAGTTGTACGACGCTCTCGAGGCCAACCGGCTCCCGCTGTGCGTCGACGCCGCGGAACTCGCCTGGCCGGCTCTCACGACCATCGCAAACCGTTGCCCTGAGCTACCGATCGTCCTGTCGAACGTCGGCTACCGCAAACTCCGCGAGCTCTGGGCCGCACTCGATGGTCACCCCAACGTGTACGTCGACCTCGTCGACTTCGCCGCACACCAGGGCGCCGAGTGGCTCGCGGCGAACGCCCTCGCCGACCGGCTCCTGTTCGCCACCGGACTCGGAGTTCGCGACCCTGGCGAGAGCGTCGTCCGGCTGGCCTGGTCCGGGCTCGACGACGACACCGTCCGACTGGTCGGCGCGGGCAACGCGGCCCGGCTGTTCCGCCCTGGAGGCCGGTCATGATCGGGCGCCGGCCGCACCATCGCGTCATCGACGTGCACGCGCACCTCGGTCCGTACTCGTTGTTCTTCATCCCCGCATCGGACGCGGCCACGATGGTCGCGGTGATGGACGCGACCGGGACCGAGGTCACGGTGCTCGCGGCCAACCGGGCGATCCAGCAGGACGCCCACCTCGGCAACACGCAGTCCCTCGCCGCCGTCGACGCGTACCCGGACCGGATCGCGGCGTACGCCGTGATCAATCCGTGGCAGGACCCGGAGCGGGAACTCGAGCGGCTCGCCGGCGACGAGCGGTTCGTCGGCATCAAGGTGCATCCGAGCCTGCACCGCTACCCCGTGACCGGAGCCCGCTACGCCGCCGTCTGGAAGTTCGCCGAGTCCACCGGGTGCCCCGTTCTCAGTCACTCCGAGCACCGGTCGCCGTACGACGCCCCGTCGATCTTCCAGGACGTGGCGGAACGCTACCCGGGTACGTCGGTGGTGCTCGGGCACGCGGGGATCACCCCGCCCGGGGTGGACGAGGCGATCGAGGCGGCCGTCCGCTATCCGTCGTTGTGGCTGGAGGTGTGCGGCTCGCACATGACTGGGCCGTTGATCCGGTCGATGGTCGACCAGGTGGGCAGCGACCGCGTGCTGTTCGGGTCGGACTTCCCGTTCATCGACCAGCGGATGTCGCTGGGCCGGGTGGTGTGCGCGCCTTTGACGCAGAGTCAACGTCAAGATGTTCTGAGCGGGAACGCCCGCACGTTGTTCCGGTGGCGGGCGCTGCCAGGAGGACCAGGAGTTGACGAATGAGTGTTGACGGATGAGTGACGACGTACAGCCGGCCGAGCCGGTGTCAGGCGAGCGGTTGCCGTCGGTGACGGTCGGCCTGTTCGGGCCACGCCGGCTGGTGAAGACGATGGCGGAGGTCGGTCAGGAGGTCGCGGAGCGGTCCGCCCACGGCATCCGGTTCCTGACCGGCGGGTACGACGACCTGTCCGAGGCCGAGGAGCGGTACCTGCGGCTACGGGACCGGATCGACGCGGCCGTGTTCCCCGGCCCGTGGGCGTTCGACCTGGCGACGACCGGCCACTGGCTCACCGTGCCGTCCACCCATCTGCCGTTGACCGGTGCGGCGCTGTACGCCGCTCTGCTGCGGGCCTCGCTGACGATCGAGGACGTCGACCTCAGCCGGGTCAGCATCGACTCGCTCTCCCTCGCCGACGTCGCGGAGGCGTACAGCGAGATCGGCCTGGACACCGCGCAGGTGTACGACGTCCCGTACGACGGCCCGTCGTCGGTGGACGGGTTCGTGGCGTTCCACCGCGAGAAGTACGAGCGGCAGCACACCACGGTCGCGCTGACCACGATCCTGTCGGTGGAGCGGGACCTGCACGCTGCCGGCGTACCGGTACTGCGGATCGCGCCGACGCGGTCGAGCGTGCGGGACGCGCTGGAGACCGCGGTACTGCTCGGCCAGGGCACGCGGATGGGAGCGCACCAGCTGGCGATGATCGCCGTACAGGTCATTCCGTCACGTGCGGAGTCCGGCGACTACTGGCAGCAGGAGCTGGCGCTGCTGACCCACCAGAAGCTGCTGTCCGAGGCACGTCAGGTCGGAGCCTCGGTCACGCGCCGTTCCGACACCCTGTTCCTTGTGACGACGACGTACGGCGCTCTGGTCCGGCTGACCGAGCAGTTCGCGTACGCGCCGTTCCTGGGTGCCCTGACCGCGCAGCTCGGCGTACCGGTCGCTGTTGGCGCCGGGACCGGTCAGACCGCTCGTGCTGCGGAGGCGAACGCCCTCCTGGCCGTGGAGGAGTCGGTTGCGGCCGGCGGCAAGGTCGCGGTGTACCTGGACGGCGGCAGCGACCGGCTGGACCTGGAGCCTGGGCCCGCGACAGCCGCCGCGACGCCGGTCGACAGTACGTCGCCCACTGACCAGCGGGCGCTGGAGATCGTCACCTCGATCGCCTCCGCCATGAGCCCCACACCCGGCCGGCAGGTCGTCGTAGACGTCGAGAGCGTCGCCTCGATCATGCAGGTCACCCAACGAACCGGCCGCCGCATGCTCAAGGAGCTGGTGGACGCAGGCCTGGCCTGGCCGTTGCCACCGGCCCGTTCCACCGGTGGCGGCCGGCCACGCCAGCAGTTCCGGCTGCTGACCGAAAAGCTCGACTGACCGCCCTTGGAGGACGCTGTGCACACACCGCAAGCCGACCGCCTCTACGCCCGCGCCCAGCAGGTCATTGCGGGCGGAGTGTCCAGCGACGCCCGCCGCGCCGAGCGGCCGCTGTTCGTGGACCACGCCAGCGGCGCAGAGCTGTGGGACGTGGACGGCAACCGCTACCTCGACTACGTGCTGGGGCAGGGCCCCAACCTGCTGGGCCACGCCGCGCCGCTGGTCGCCGACGCGGTGTCGGCCCAGGTACGCCGTGGCGTCGCGTACGCCGCGCAGCACGAGCTGGAAGCACAGGTGGCCGAGCGCCTCTGCAGCATGGTCCCGTCTGCGGAGCTGGTCCGGTTCAACAGCGTCGGCTCCGAGGCGGTCCACGGCGCGATCCGGCTGGCCCGCGGACACACCGGCCGGCCGAAGATCGTCAAGTTCGAAGGCAACTACCACGGCTGGCTCGACCCGGTCCTGTACAGCGTGCACCCCGACCTCGCCCTGGCCGGTGACGCGCGGCATCCGACCGCGGTCGGCGGTACGGCGGGCCAGCCGCGGCACGACGCGGACGACCTGATCGTGCTGCCGTACAACGATCTTCCCGCGGTCGGCGCGGTGATGGAGCAGTGCGGCGAGGAGATCGCGGCCGTCATCCTCGAGCCGCTGCTGTGCAACACAGGCTGCATCCCGCCGCGGCCCGGGTACCTCGAAGGTCTCCGCGAGCTGACCCGGCAGCACGGGGCGTTGCTGATCTTCGACGAGATCATCACCGGGTTCCGGGTCGCCCCGGGTGGGGCCGGCGAACTGCTGGACGTCGTACCGGACCTGGCCGCGTTCGGGAAGGCGATGGCGGGCGGGATGCAGGTGTCGGCGCTGGCCGGCTCGCGCGAGGTGATGACGTCGATCGCCGACGGCAAGGTCGCGCACGCGGGCACGTTCAACTCACATCCGGTGGCAATGGCGGCCGCGGACGCCGTACTGACGCACCTCGACGAGCATCGGGATGCCGTGTATCCGCCGCTTTCTGCTGCGGGTCTGCGGTTGATGGACGGGTTGCGGAAGGCGGCGGAGCGGCACGGCGTACCGCTGCTTGTCGACGGGCCTGGTCCGGTGTTCCAGACGTACATCACGGACCAGGCCGAGGTCAGCGACTACCGCTCGTTCGCCGCCTGCGACCGGGCTGCGATGGCCCGGTTCCACGCCGGCCTGTTCGCTGCCGGGATCAACATCGTCCCGCGCGGCCTGTGGTTCCTGTCCACCGAGCACACCGCAGCCCAGCTCGACGAAACTATTGCGGTAGCAGATTCAGTGCTTTCTTCCCTGTAGGTACAGGGTCGAACGGTTTGCGGTCCTGGTTGCAGGTCGTGCCGTCGGCCGGCGCCTTCAGCCGGGTCAGGTACTCGGTGGTCAGCTTGTCGGCACAGGCGCTCTTGCCGATCGTGGTGTGCCCCCAGCCCTCCACCGTCACGATGCGACCGTCCGGATACAGGTCGGCGTACGGCCTGGTCGCTTCGTACGGCGTCGCGGGGTCGTGGCGGGTGCCGAAGACCAGCACCGGTGGCTTCACCTTGTTCTGCCACGGCCCGAGGAACGCATCGGTGTCGCGGATCCCCAGGAACTCGCACTGCAGGCCGACCCACGCGCGGTAGCTGCCGAAGTGCGGCGCGCGCTTGTCGGCAGCAGCGGCGTACGACGGGTAGGCCAGCGGCCGGCCGGACTGCTTGGCCTCGACGCACGGCTGCAGCACGCTGCCGATCGACGTGGTGTAGTCCTCCTTGCGGCGGTTCCACTCGATCACCGCCTCGGGCGCCTGCACGGCGGCCTTGGCACGGTTCGCGCTGGACAACTGCGCGAGCTGGGCCCATAGGTCGGCCAGCGCCGGGAAGCCGATCGGGTCGTAGAGGTTCGAGAACGTGATCGCGACCGCGACGGCGTACGTCAGCTTGAGCGTCGAGCCGTCCGGCAGCGGGATGTCGACCGGATGGGTCTTCAGCCGCGCCATCGTGTTCTCCACGACCGTTTTTGGGTCGCCCAGCTTGTTCAGCACGCAGTTCGCGGCAGCCTTCTTGCATTCGGCAAGGAACTGCTCGTACGTGTCGTAGGCGCCTTCACCCTGCTTCAGGCGGACACCGACCGGAGCCCTGTCGCCGTTCGAGCCGGAGTACCACTCGGGGCTCAGGGTGCCGTCCAGGACCAGCGCGCGGACCTTGGTCGGGAACAGCTTGGCGTACGTCGCACCGAGGTAGGTGCCGTACGAGTAGCCGACGTACGAGAGCTTGTCGTCGCCGACCGCCTGCCGGAGCAGGTCCATGTCCCGCGCGACGTTCGCGGTCGAGAAGTGCGCGAGCCGGTCCGGCGAGGTGGTCCGGCAGTTGATCGCGAGCTTCGCGCTGTCCACGATGAACCGGCGCTGTTCCGCGGCCGTCACCGGGAACGGCGGGACGTTCGCGAGTGCCTTCGCCTCGTCGGCCGCGGTCGGGTAGCAGGTGGCCGGGTCCGAACGGCTCACGCCCCGCGGGTCGAAGCCGAGGATGTCGAACTTGGCCCGGACCTCGGGCGTGTAGATCTGCTGCCCGAGCTGCTGCACGAGGTCGACACCGGAACCGCCCGGGCCACCCGGGTTCGTGAACAGGGTGCCGATCTTGTGCGCCGGATCGCCGGCCGGCAGCCGGGTCAACGCGATCGTGGTGGTCGGACCGTGCGGACGGTCGTAGTCGGTCGGGACCTCGACCGTCGCGCACTGGAACGGCTTCAGCTTCGGATCGGTGCCGCAACCGCCCCACGCGATCTCGGGTACGTCGCTCTTGGCCTGGGCCACCGTGGACGTCATCGGCGTCAGCAGGACCAGCGCCACGCCGGCGACAGACAGTCTTCGAAGGATTCTTCTGGGCGTCATGTCACCGACGGTAGGTGGGCAACTCCTCACAGCGCGTCCACCACGAGAAGGAGGCCGGGAACCCGCCGTACGGCGGACCCGGCCTCCCTCTGCGGACTGGTGTCAGGCGCTCTTCTCGCTGCGCGAGCGCTTCGTGCGCTCGAGCTGGTCGCGCGGGATCAGCGTCGGGTTGACGTTCTCCAGGACGACCTCACCGGTGACGACGACCTTCGCGACGTCCTCGCGGCTCGGCACCTCGTACATCACGTTCAGCAGGACTTCCTCCATGATCGCCCGCAGACCACGGGCACCGGTGCCGCGCAGCAGCGCCTGGTCCGCGATCGCCTCGACCGCGTCGTCGCTGAACTCCAGCTCGACGTTGTCGATCTCGAACAGCCGCCGGTACTGCTTGACCAGCGCGTTCTTCGGCTCGGAGAGGATCTTGATCAGGGCCTCGCGGTCCAGCGGCGACACGGTCGTGATCACCGGGAGCCGGCCGATGAACTCCGGGATCAGCCCGAACTTGAGCAGGTCCTCCGGCATCACGTCGGCGTACCCGCCGAGCTCCTTCGGCTTCTCCGGCTCGCGGCTGGTGTTGAAACCGAGCGTCTTCTTGCCGACCCGCTGCTCGACCATGTGGTCCAGGCCGGCGAACGCGCCGCCGACGATGAACAGCACGTTCGTGGTGTCGATCTGGATGAACTCCTGGTGCGGGTGCTTGCGGCCGCCCTGCGGGGGCACGCTCGCCGTCGTCCCCTCGAGGATCTTCAGCAGCGCCTGCTGCACGCCCTCGCCGGAGACGTCCCGGGTGATCGACGGGTTCTCGCTCTTGCGGGCGATCTTGTCGACCTCGTCGATGTAGATGATCCCGGTCTCGGCCTTCTTGACGTCGTAGTCGGCCGCCTGGATCAGCTTCAGCAGGATGTTCTCGACGTCCTCACCGACGTACCCCGCCTCGGTCAGCGCCGTCGCGTCCGCGATCGCGAACGGGACGTTCAGCATCCGGGCCAGGGTCTGGGCGAGGTAGGTCTTGCCGCAACCCGTCGGGCCGATCAGCAGGATGTTCGACTTGGCCAGCTCGACGGCCTCGTCCTTCGCGTGCCGGCCGGCAGTCGAACTGCCCTGGCCGTCGCGGACCCGCTTGTAGTGGTTGTAGACCGCCACCGCGAGCGCCTTCTTGGCCACGTCCTGACCGACGACGTAGGCATTGAGGAAGTCATAGATCTCGCGCGGCTTCGGCAGCTCGGTGAGACCGACCTCGGAGCCCTCGTTCAGCTCCTCCTCGATGATCTCGTTGCAGAGATCGATGCATTCGTCGCAGATGTAGACGCCGGGACCGGCGATGAGCTTCTTGACCTGCTTCTGACTCTTGCCGCAGAACGAGCACTTGAGCAGGTCACCGCCGTCACCAATGCGTGCCACCGGGACAGATCCCTTCTATGCGCAGTCGGACCGATTTCGACGGTACCCCGTACGGGGCCGAAAAGCCGCGCCCGCCACCGGGTTGTGACTACGCCGGTGGCGAACGCGTCAGGCTCTTGACAGCCGGTCAGACCGGCGGGGGTTGAACTGAACCTGTTCAGACGCCGGCCGGGACCGGGGTCTTCAGAGTCTCCAGTACGTCGTCGATCAGGCCGTACTCGATGGCCTGCTCGGCGGTCAGGAACTTGTCCCGCTCGATGTCGCGCGAAACCTCTTCGAGCGACTTTCCGCTGGCGTCGGCGAGCATCTTCTCCAGCAGCGAACGCAGCCGGAGGATCTCGTTCGCCTGGATCTCGATGTCACTCGACTGGCCGTAGGTGCCCTCGGTGGCCGGCTGGTGGATGATGATCCGGCTGTTCGGCAGCGCCAGCCGCTTGCCCGGCGTACCGGCCGCGAGCAGCACGGCCGCCGCGGAGGCCGCCTGGCCGAGGCACACCGTCTGCACGTCCGGCTTGATGTAGCGGACCGTGTCGTAGATCGCGGTCAGCGCGGTGAACGAGCCGCCCGGGGAGTTGATGTAGATGCTGATGTCGCGGTCGGAGTCCATCGACTGCAGGCACAGCAGCTGCGCCATCACGGCGTTCGCGATCTCGTCGGTGATCGGCGTACCGAGGAAGATGATCCGGTCCTCGAACAGCTTCGTGTACGGGTCGATCCGGCGCATGCCGTACGACGTGCGCTCCTCCCACTGCGGGATGAAGTAGTTCATGTGATGCTGTCCTTAACTGAGGAGTGGGAGATCAGGAGTTCGGGCTGCCCTGGCTGAGCTGAGCGGCGCTGCTGACCACGTGGTCGATGAAGCCGTACTCCTTCGCCTGCTCGGCGGTGAACCAGCGGTCCCGGTCGGCGTCGTTCTCGACCTGCTCGAGCGGCTGGTTGGTGTGCTCGGAGATCAGCCGGAACAGCAGCGCCTTGAGGTGCAGCGACTGCTCGGCCTGGATCTTGATGTCCGAGGCGGTACCGCCCATGCCGCCCGACGGCTGGTGCATCATGACCCGCGTGTGCGGCAGCGCGTAGCGCTTGTTCTTCGCACCGGCGCAGAGCAGGAACTGGCCCATCGAGGCGGCCAGGCCCATCCCGACGGTCGCGACGTCGTTCGAGATCCACTGCATGGTGTCGTAGATCGCCATGCCGGAGTCGACCGAGCCACCCGGCGAGTTGATGTACAGCCAGATGTCTGCGTTGGGGTCCTGGGCGTTCAGCAGGAGCATCTGCGCGATGATCGCGTTCGAGTTGTCGTCGCGAACCTCGGACCCCAGGAAGATGATCCGGTTCTTCCGCAACTCCCGGTAGATGTCGTCGTCTTGTCCGCCGGATCCGTTGCCGCCCGCGGCGGTGGGGCTGGCTGCAAATGTCTCGTTCACGAACCCGACATTACTGGTCGGCGGCGACAGACCTAAGGCTGGGCCGGAGGTGTTCGCTCACGGCGCACCGTTCGTCTGCTGTCAGCGAATCCGGGAACATTCACCAGTCACTTCACCGGCCACTTCACCAGCCGCCTCACCACCCGCAGACGACGACCGATCCGCGCTCGTCGGCCGCTGCCTCGTCAGGTAGGTCGGGCTGCTCGGCGTCCCGGCGTACCTCAGGCTCCTGCAGCAGCGCGGCCACGTCGGCACCTCCGGCTCGGAAATCGTTTCACCAGCACGCTAGCCGGGGTTTCTTACAGTCCGGTCGCGAAAGTACGGCGGCATGCGAACGGCCCGGATCCACCGCGGGATCCGGGCCGTCTCGTCAGGCTGTCAGGCTCAGGCCTTCGCGGGCTCCGGCTCCTCGGCCGTCTCCGCGCTGTCTGCAGCGGCCTCGCCGGCCTCGGCTTCGGCGTCCGCGTAGGTGCCGTCCGGCTGCAGGGTCTTCAGCTCGACGGTGTTGCCGGAAGCATCGGTGACCTTGGCGTTCTCCACCAGGTACGCCAGGGCCTTGCCGCGGACGACCTCCGAGACCAGGCTCGGGACCAGGTTGTTCTCCACCGCGTGCTGGGCGAACTGGTCCGGGCTGACACCCGAACGCTGCGCGTGCCGGACGATGTGCTCGGTGAGCTCCTGGTCGTTGACGCTCAGCTCCTGCTGCTCGGCCACCAGGTCCAGCACGAACTGGGCCTTGATCGCGTCCTCGGAACGCTTCTTCAGGTCCTCGTCGAACTCTTCCTGGGTCTGCTCCTCGCCCTCGAGGAACTGCTCCATGGTCATCCCGGAGTACCCGAGCTGCTGCTCCAGGTTCTCCTTGCGGGCGGCCAGCTCGTCGGTCAGCAGACCGTCCGGAACCGGCACGTCGACCAGCGTCAGGATCTTCTCCAGCACCGCGTCCCGCGCCTCGCCGGCCTGCTCGAGCCGCTTGCCGCGCTCCAGCCGGGTCTGGACGTCGGCCTTCAGCTCCTCGGCGGTGTCGAACTCCGACGCGGTCTGCGCGAACTCGTCGTCGAACTCCGGCAGCTCCTGCTCCTTGACCGCGGTCACGGTCACCTCGACATCGACGTCCTCGCCCTTCAGCGAACCGCCGACCAACTGCGTGACGAACGTCTTCTTCTCACCCGCGCTCAGCCCGATGACGGCCTCGTCCAGGCCGTCCAGCAGCTGACCGCTGCCCACCTGGTACGACAGGCCGGTCGCCTGGGCCTCCTCGACCTGCTCGCCGTCCTTGCTGGCCGACAGGTCGATCGTGATGAAGTCGTTGTCGCCGGTCGGCCGGTCGACCGGGTTCAGCGAGCCGAAGCGCTGCCGCAGCGACTCGATCTGCTCGGTCACCTCGTCGTCGGAGATCACGATGTCCTCGACCGACGCCTCCAGGCCCTCCAGGTCCGGCAGCGTGATCTCCGGACGGACCTCGACCTCGGCGGAGAACTGCAGGCTCTCCTTGTCGTTGAACTCGGTCACGTCGACCTCGGGCCGGCCGATCGCCTTCACCTGGTTGTCGCTGACCGCCTGCGAGTACAGCTTCGGGAGCGCGTCGTTGATCGCCTCCTCGAGCACCGGCCCGCGGCCGACCCGCTGGTCGATCACCTGCGGCGGGATCTTGCCCTTGCGGAAGCCCGGCACCACGATCTGCTGGCCGATGCTCTTGTACGCCGCGTCGAGGCTCGGC
>DASXXB010000036.1:0-10507 GCA_036503355.1 Kribbella sp.
CGCCGGTCAGGGCGTACGGCGCCACGTCCGCGGCCTGCCGGACGACCTCGTCGTAGGACGCGTCGTCGTAGACGAACAGCCCCAGGATCGGGCCGAAGTATTCGGTCGTGAAGATCTCGTGGGTCGGATCGCTGCCCACGACGATCGTCGGCCGGACAAAGAATCCCTCGCTGTCGTCGTACCGTCCGCCGGCGATCACCTCGAGCGTCGAGTCCGACCCGGCGGTGCTGAAGACCGCGATGGTGCGCGGCGCGTTCGAGTACCAGGGCCAGAAGTGCTCTGCCGCCTCCCGGGCCTACGTGCCGCGGTCGGTCTGGAACGCGCTGAAAGACGACCTGGTCGCCGAGACCGACTCGCTGACCATGGGTGACGTGACCGACCTGTCGAACTTCATCGGCGCTGTGATCGACAACCGCGCGTTCGGCAAGCACAAGGCGGCGCTCGACCGGGCGCAGGCGACCGACTCGATCGAGGTTGTTGCCGGCGGCACCTATGACGACAGTGAGGGGTACTTCGTCCGCCCGACACTGCTGGTGTCCGGCGACCCGACCGACGAGATCTTCAGCACCGAGTACTTCGGCCCGATCCTCGGCGTGCACGTGTACGACGACGCGGACTACGGCAACGTTCTGAAGGGCATGGAGCACTCCGCGCCGTACGGGCTGACCGGTGCGGTCATCGCCCAGGACCGGCAGGCGGTCGCGGAGGCCTCGGAGTACCTGCGGTTCGCGGCCGGGAACTTCTACGTCAACGACAAGCCCACCGGCGCGGTCGTCGGCCAGCAGCCGTTCGGCGGCGCCCGTGCGTCGGGCACCAACGACAAGGCCGGCTCGATGTGGAACCTGATCCGCTGGGCCTCCCCGCGCTCGATGAAGGAGACCTTCGTCCCGCCGACGGACTACCGCTACCCCCACCAGGGCTAGCCCCCGCCTGGCCCGGGTATAGCGCGCGTATAGCGGCCCCGTGTTTCCTCCTGCCACAGGCAAACCAGAGAGGAAACCATGACCAAGACACTGCGCCGCCTGACGAGCATCGGCCTGGCCGCGGCCGCTGCCACCGGACTGACCTTGGGATTCGTGCCGTCCGCCCAGGCTGCGACCTGGAACTACAGCGCACCGACGAAGGCGACCAGCGTGAAGACCGTGAAGTCCGCTGCCCTGCCCAAGGGAGGCACTCTGCAGGTCCGCACCGGGAAGTACAACGGAAACAGGTACTACTGGGGCCGCGTGTACAGCCCGGGCAGCACCTACAACAGCGATCACGATGTGCGGTTCCAGGCGGTCGGCGACTGGGACATGACCAAGGCGTGCCTGGCACAGGGGCTGACCAAGAACGACATCGATCGGACCACGTACACCGGTGCCGCGAAGACGACAGGCTGCATCTGGATGGCGTACGTGGTCAAACGGAGCACGGGGAAGCTCATCACCTCGATTACGTACGACGCTCGCTGAGCCTAGTGCCCTGCACTAGTTGAGTGCTCTGGGGCGGGTCGGGGCGTCGGCGGCGAGGATCTGATCAGCCTCGGACCGGCTGATCACGCGGGCCGAGTGGGCGAGAGCGACAGCTTCCTCCCACCGCGCCCGTGCCGCGGCGCCGTCACCCAGCTGTGCCAGAGCGTCGCCGAGGCTCCAGGTGAACTTGGCGACCAGTCGGTCGTGTCCGGTGCCTGGTACGAGCTCGGCGGCTTGTTCCAGATGGGTGATGGCGTCAGCCGGGCGATCCATCATCGTGTAGACCTTGGCGAGGTTGCCCAGCAGCACGGCGTGCAGGACGTGCTGGCGTGGGGGAAGGTCGTGCTCTGCGCTCAGGTCTCGCATCGTCAGCACTGCGTCGCGCAGTACCTCCTCGGCCTGCAGCAGATCGCCGGAGTTGCGGTAGACGAGCCCTAGCTGGTTCGCGGTCGACACAACACCGAACGGGTCGCCGGTCTCGCGGCGGATGTCCATCGCCCGCCGTAGCTGGGCAAACGCCTCGTCGAAACGGTCGCTCTCGGCCAGGACGAAACCGAACCAGCCGGCGGCCGTCGCCTCGCCGTACGTGTCGCCGATGGCGACGAAGGCATCGACCGCGTCGCGGCCGTGCTGTGCCGAACCCTCGCGCTGCCGCAGTGACAGCAGGGCCCCCGACAGGTCGAGGTGTGCGAAGGCGCGCAACTCAACGGCTGGGCAGGTTGCGAGGACGAGTCGGCCGAGTACGACCTGCTCGGCGCTCCGGGCCTGCCCAGCCAGCACATAGTGGCTGGAGGCAACGAAGCTGCCGATCAGCTCCGGGCCGCCGGGGACCGTCGCTGCCTGCTCGGCGACCTGGAGCACGTTGGTCAGCTCGGAGCGCATCCAGTCCGCCGCCCCGTCGGCGTCGGTCAGGTCGGCCGGTACTGCGTCCACAGGAGGACCGGCGGTTGCTCGCCATTCCGATCGTTCGCCGCCGAGCAGGAGGGCTATTGCGCGGGCAGTCGCGACGTAATGTGCCATGACGCGCTGGACGGCGTGGCGGCGGTCGGCCGGGCTGAGGACGTGTTCGGCTGCTTCGCGCGCGAACAGACGCACGAGGTCGTGCAGTGCATAGCGGTCGGCGGATGGCTGGAGGAGTTGGGCGTCGACCAGCTCGTCGAGGCACCGACGTACGTCAAGACCGGCCATCGCGGCCGCGACCGGTCCGGTGACGGTGTTCAGGCCCAGTACTCCGAGCTGCAGAAGGACGCGCGCCGCGTCGGGTGACAGCGCGTCGAAGCTGACGGCGAAGCTCGGGCGGACGGCCAGGTCGCTGTGTTCGAGTTCGGCCAGGCGCAGGCGGTCGTCGGCCAGGCGGGCGGCGAGGTCGGCCGCCGTCCAGTCCGGTCGGGCGGCCAGGCGTGCCCCGGCGATCCGGAGTGCGAGCGGCAGGCCGCCGCACAGCTGGATGAGCTCGTCCGCCCCGGCATCGAGCCGAGTACGTCCGGCCAGTCGGCCGAGGAGCTCGACGGCAGCCTCGTTGTCGAGCATGCCGAGCCGGACGTGTACGGCGCCGTCGAGCGTCGCTGGGACCGCCCGGCTGGTGACCACCAAGGCGCTGCCTGCACCGGGCAGCAGCGGACGGATCTGTGCCGCGTCGGCCGCGTTGTCCAGTACGACGAGAGTCCGCGCGGCGCTGGTCAGCGACCGGAACATCGCCGCGAGCTCGCCCTCGCCGGTCGGGATCTGGCCCTCGGCGACCCCGAGCGAGCGGAGCAGCCGCGCCAGGACGTCGGTTGGTCGGGACGGTGCGGCACCAGGAGTGGAGCCGTGCAGGTCGACGTACAGCTGGCCGCCGGGATAGTACGGCGCTGCTGGGTGGGCGGCCCGCAAGGCGAGCGCCGACTTGCCGACGCCTCCGGGCCCGCTGATCGCGATCACCGTGACGGCGCCCTCGGCGGGCGGCACGGTGAGGTGTTCGGCGACGGTCTTCACCTCGGTCCGGCGCCCGGTGAACGTGGTAGTCAGCGGTGGCAACTCGGCCGGTGCGACGGCCGCGGCCGGGGCCGGCGGTTCGGCAGGATCGAGTTCGGGGTCCTGTTCGAGGATGCGTTGTTCCAGGCGGCGCAGGGCCGGTCCCGGTTCGATGCCGAGCTCCTCGATCATCCGGGCGCGAGCCGCCCGGTAGCTGTCGAGTGCTTCAGGGGCGCGGCCGCTGCGGTACAGCGCGAGCATCAACTGCCCACGGGAGCGTTCGCGCAGCGGATTCTGTTCGACGAAGGCGAGCAGCTCAGGGATCAGCCGGTGATGCCGCCCGGCGTCGAGTTCTTCGTCGTACCAGTCCTCGGTGGTGGTCAGCAGCCTTTCGGTCAGCCGCGCCGACTCGTCGCGGAGCTCGTCGATGTCGGTCACATCGGCGTACGGCGTCCCGCGCCAGACCGCGAGCGCCTCCGCCGGACGTCCTTCCGTGGCGAGCCGTTCGAACTCGAGCGCATCCAGCTCGCCGGCCGCGACGGTCAACCGGTACCCGCCCGGCCCGTGCTGGATCCGGTGCTCGCCCAGTAGCTGGCGCAGGCGGTACACGTACACCTGCAGGTTCGTCCGCGCGCTACGTGGCGGGCGGCCGTCCCACAGCCTGTCCAGCAGGTAGTCGGCGGAGAGCGGCTGATTGGCCCGGAACAGCAGGAGTGCGAGCAGCAGCCGTTGCTTGGCCGAAGAGATCGCAAGCGTCACGCCGGTGTCCGACAGGATGTGAAGAGTCCCCAGTACGCCGAAATGCATTCGGTGCCCCCCGCAAACACTTGCCGTGACGGTCAGCATAGTGCGGCGCAAGGCCAGGCATAGCGGAGCCGATCACAGTGTGGATGTCAGAGGAGACAACCACAGAGGGGCGAGACCAATGAACGTGATGACACGACCGTTGCGCGTGCTGGCGGCGACTGCGGGCCTGGGCATGATGGCGGCGGGCGTCTCGGGGAACGCACGCACTGGCAGGCCGGTGGTGCCTCCGGGACCTGAAGGCGAACGGGAAGGGCGTCGCCTTCGTCATGCGCGCCAACTGGACCCGCGGGACGAAGCGCCTGGTTTCGACAGCGTCGGCCGTGAACACCCGCGGTGCGGGTAAGACCGTCTGCGGGAGCTACCTGCACCGTAGCTCGACCTACACGCTGCGGAGCGCGAACGTGTACCTCTATAACACCGACAACGGCAAGCGGACCCTCAGCGGCGTGTACCGCATCCGCTGACGCCAGTGCCCTAGGCCGTCTCGTGGAGTTCCTGGGTGGGCGGGTCGACGAGTAATGCCGAGCCGCACTTGGTGCAGATCCATTCGTCGGGCTCGTCGATCAGGTAGTCGGACGGCTCGATGCGTTCGAACGGCATCACGGTGGCGCAGAAGGCGCAGTACTGGGCCGAATCCACGGGCGTGTCCGTGCCGTGCGGGGGCCGGGCGCGCTTGGTGCGCAGGGAACTTCGCATCAGAACGGGTCACCTCCGGTGCAACGCTTCTTCCCAGGTTGCCACCGGAGGTGCCGTGGTCAGCGCAACGACACGGGCTCGTCCTTACTTGCCGCTCCACTCGTGCCCGAGGTCGTGCTCCTTCTGCAGGCCGGACCGGATGGCGTCCACCACGATCGGCTCGAGTTTCTTGCCGATCAGCGGTACGGCGACCTTGACGTCGAGATCGATCGACTGGACGGTCTGCGCGCCGTTCGCCGCGATCCGCGCGGTGCCCTTCAGCGTGACCGGGGTGTTGCTGATCTCGCCGGACACGTCGGCGCTCCGCGTACCGTCCGCTGCGGCCGGGTGCCAGGTCTCGGTCTGCACCACGGTCAGCGTCTCGCCGACGAACTTGCGCGCCATGTCCGGGATGTCGGTGGCCTCCATCTTCCGGCTGACCCGGACCACGGTGTCGCCGCCGGACGTGCTGACCTTGACGTCGTACGACAGTGCCTTGGTCTTCTCGCAGGCCTGCTCGCGGAAGGCCGGGTCGGTCACGATCGCGAACACTTCGTCGGGGGTGGCGTCGTACGACGCCGACATCTTCAGCTCCATGCGGTCATCATGGCATCACCCACCAGTCACGGGCGTCAGCGTGACCGTGACGGTCCGGTTCTTGGCGTCGGTACGGTACGGCGGGTGCGCCTGGTCGCCGGACTGCAACGAGAACGCGGTCAGCGGCAGGCCGGAGGCAGTGTTGAGCTCCTGCGTGGCGACCCGTGCTCGCAGGAGTGCGGTCCGGGACCCGCCGGAGCTGCTGCCGCCTGGTACGACGACGGAGTACCCGGTGACTGTGACACTCGCCTTCAGCCCGGGCAGGCGCTTGCCGAGGGCCTTCAACGCGGCCACACCGCTCGGGCTGAGGTCTGTCCCGGCCGTGAACACGCCGTCGACGAACACCACTCGCACGACACTCGCACCGCGCTGCGCCAGCAGACCAGGCCCGGCGACCTGCCGCTGGATGGCGTCCAGCTTGCCCGCCAGAGCAGCAGCAGCCGCCCGCCGCTGTGCCTCCTGTGCCGCAGCAGCTGCGCGCCGTTGTGCCTCCAGGGCCGCCAACTTCCGAGTTAACTCGGCCGCCCGTACCTCAGCTCCCGCGTCCACAGTCGGCTGCGCCACAGGTTGGTCAGCGTTACGTCCAACTGCGACAACCCCGCCGGCCACGGCCGCACCGACCAGCACCACGGCCGCAACGATCGGAAGCACCGGCCGCGCAGTCCGGCGATGCTTGCGGATGGCGGCGACTGTCTTCCGCCCCGCTGCAGCTCGCGCATCATCAGGCGCGAGCTTCTGAACCTGAGCCCACAACGCATCGGCCTCCGTCCAGCGCTTCTGCTGGGCCCGGATCCGCGCCAGCAGATCGAGAGCGGACGGCTCCGAGAGGTCGGTGAGAAGCTCGGCCGCACTGTCCAGGTCGCCCTGCCGCGCGAGCTCGGCGGCCCGCGTGACGGCGACCTGCCGGCGAAGATCCGTCATTTGGTGAGTCCGACGATGATGTCCCGCTCGTCGCGCGGGAGCAGGCGAATCAGCTGCTGTACGACGTGTTCCAGCGTCCGGTCGTCGCGCTTGCTGATCGCCTCGCGACCCTCCCGCACCAGGCGGTCGGCCTCTGCGGTCGCCGGGAGCATGCCCGGCTGTCGTACGACCTCCCAGTACACGGCCTCGTACCACCCGGGCTGGCGCCGGTACAGCCGCGCCATGAAGATCTCGGTCCGCTCGGTCACCGCGTCGATCCCGTTGAGGTCGCGTTCGTCGATCGCGTGCTGAGCCGCGTCCCGCAGCGCGGTCAGCTCCTGCTCGTCCCGTACCGCACCCGCCTGCTGCACCAGCTCCGCCGCCTCCGCCAGCAGGTCGAGCACCTCGCGCGTACGGCGTGGCAGTGCGACCAGATCGTCGATGTCGTCGAGGTCCGCCTGGAAGTCCCGGAGCCGGTCCTCGGCCGTCGCGGCGGCGCCCGCGTCGGTCGCCGCCGCCCGCACCTGCTCCCGTACGGTCGCCAACGTCCCCTCGGCCTCGAGTCTCCGCAGTTGCTCGTCCACCTCCGGCAGGTCCGCGGACCTCTGTAGCACCTCGAGCCGGTTCTCGGCCTCCGCCAGTTGCTGGGTCAGCTCGTCGGCCGTAGGCGTCCGTACCGAACCGAGATCGATGTCCGCCTCGAACTGCGCACCGATCAGCGGTACGTCGGCGACCACGGTCACCAGGTTCGACGCGTCCACCTCGAAGGTGACCTGGACCTCGGTCCCGACCGGCAGGTCCATCCGCAGATCCACCGGCTTGATCGTCAGCTCACCGACCGGCCGGTTGCGGTTCGCGCGGCGCCGTTCGCCTTGTACCACAGGGATTCTGAGCATTGCTTCGTCGTCGCGCCGCATCAGCGTGTTCGACGTACGGAAGGTCTCCTGACCGGTCGTCGGGACGCCGGCGCCCTTGCGCAGCAGCGGCGAGAACGTCTTGTCGGCGAGCTGCACGCCCAGCGAGTGCGTCAGCCGGGCGCCGCCGAAGGTGTCCTTGCGGTGCGTGATCGAGAACGTGTTCGGTACCAGCTTCTGCGGCGCGCCGGCCGGGTCGATCAGCTCGACGACGAACCGCGACGTACGCAACTCGTCCACCGTGACCTCGGTGGCGAACGCGCCGACCCGGTTCAGCGCGATGTTCGCGGTCCGGAACGGCGGGCGTCCTTCGGGATTCGCCAGCACGACGGAGTACCCGGTCCAGTCGAGATCGCGACCGGCGCTGAGCCGGCCCGCCACGGTGGTCGTCAGCGTGGTGACGGCCGGTTCGTACGAAAGCTCGACGCCGAACTCGCCGCGTTCCGGGGCTGCCGTCAGCGGGGCCGGATGGCGAATCGTGCTCGCGAACACGGCCGCGCCGCGGGCGACCACGGTCGACGGGTCGAGCCGGGTCTCCAGCTCGATACCGATCCCGTCCGCCGGGTCGGCGAGCCGCTCGCGCAGGCCGGGGGAGAGCGTCACACCGCCCACCAGCAGCAGCTTGTCGATCGCGTCCGTCGACAGCCCGTTGTCCCGGATCGCCTGGCGGCACAGGTTGATCGCGCGCACGTAGTACGGCTCGGCGACGCGGTCGAGCGCGTCCCGGGTGAGCGTGAAGTCGAACGTCTCCGACCCGCCCGGAGTGTCCAGTTCGACCAGGACGGACGTCGAATCGATGCTGGACAAGGCGATCTTCGCCTCCTCCGCGGCCGCCTTCAGCCGCGCGAAGCTCCGCTCGTGCTGCGGGTTGTCCCGCTGGAAGCCCTCGAGCCCGAGCTCCGACGCCGCGGCCGGCGCGAGCACCCGCTCGACCAGTGCCCAGTCGATCAGCTTGCCGCCCAGGTAGCTGTCGCCGGCGTGGTTGAGGACCCGCAACTCGCCGTCGCGCTTGTTCACCACCGCGGCGTCGAACGTCCCGCCGCCGAAGTCGAACACCATCCAGTACGCGCGATCGCTGGTGTCCTGCAGCCCGTACGCGAACGCGGCCGCGGTCGGTTCCTGCAGCAGCGGCGATCCGGGCACGAACCCGGCCAGCGTCGCCGCCTCGACGGTCGCCTTGCTCTGGTTCAGCGCGAACGCCGCCGGCACGGTGATCACCGCGGCCGTCAGCACCTCGTGGTTCAGGAACCGTGACGCGTCGCCGCGCAAGGACTTGAGGACCTCGGCCGACAACTGCGGCGGCGTCAGCTGTACGCCGGCCTTCTCGAACGACCGCACCGCGTCCGACAGGCCCATCTCCAGCTTGAACTCGGACGCGGTGTTCCGCGGGTCCGACTCGGCCCGCAGCCGTGCCTTCGCGCCGACCCGGAACTGGCCGGCCCGCGGCAGCCAGATCGCCGACGGGGTGGTGTCGTGCCCCTCGACGTTCTTGATCACCGTGACCGTGTCGCCCTCGGCCAGGGCGATCGCGCTGTTGGTGGTGCCGAGGTCGATCCCGATGTCGATGGTGTCACGCATGGCTGTCCTCACTGTTCTCGCGATGAGCGGAGTTCGGGGGTACGGCGACGATCACCTGAGCGGTCTGGATCCGCCGGTCGTGGTGGTACACGGCGGGCCGGACGGTCTCGACGATGGTCTCCACCGTGACCTGTTCGTCGTCGGAATAGAGCAGTACGTCGACCGAACGGCCGGCGTGGAACGTTTCGCCGTCGTGGTCCTGGACGGTCAGGCCCGCCGATGCGAGCGCCTCCGCACAGGACCGCAGGTAGCGCGCAGCCTGCTTGCCCTGCACGTCGTTGCCCTGCCTGTCGTTGCCTTGTCTGTTGTTGCTCTGTCTGTTGTTGCCCTGGGCAAGCTTGCGGCGGGCCCGCCACAGATTGGTCGCGGCTTCGGCCAGTGCGCCGTCGTCCGCGTCCTCGGCCGGTTGCGCGGCCGTCTCCTCGAGCGCGGCCAGCGACCGGTCCAGGTCGTCGTACGCCGCACTCGACCAACTCGGCGCGGCGATCCGGAACGCCTTGTGCTGCCGCCACTGGCGGACCCAGATCGACAGAGTCCAGGTCATCCGAGTGCTCCCTTGAACGGCTTGTCGTCGGCGCGGTGCACCAGGCAGTACGCGTACTTGACCTGCTTCGAGTCCGACCACCAGCTGTGGTCCGGCGACCCGGCCCAGGACGTGAATCCGCGCAGGCGCGGAGTTCCACAGGCCTTCTCGGCCTGCGCGATGACCGCGGCGTCACCGGGCCAGGGCTTTCCGGCCGGACAGATCGTCGGGTAGCCGATGATCTGCGCCCAGTGCCACTCGGAGCAGTCGACGATCGGGACGTTGCCGGTGAGCTGCCCGTCGGACCGGTTCTGCACGCAGGTCCCGACCGGTGCGTTCTGCGCGACGTCCGTGGCGAACAGCGCCATCGCCACCGGTGCCCGCTTCTTCGGCGCGTCGGGTTTGGTGACGCCGCCGGCGGTCAGGTCGTTGCCGTCGCTGCGGTGGATCACGCAGGCCGCGTAGTTCTCGTACGTCGTCTGGTTCTTGCCGTCGTTCCAGTCGTTGGCGCCCGCGTAGAACGCTCTCACGGCGTACCCCGAGTTGTTCAGATGCTGCTGGACGAGGGCCTCGCCGCAGCGGAAGTAGGCGAGTGCGTTCGCCTGCGCGTCACCCGGGTACGCCGAGGGCACCTTCGCGAGCTGGATGTAGGCGATGACCTCGCCCCAGTGCGGTTTGTCGCAGTCGCCCTTGCGGAGCGCGGTCGGCGTGTTCAGCCAGTCCTTGTCCTGCTTGCCCAGGCAGGTGCCGACGGGCGCGTTGTCGGCGATCTTCAGGTTGAAGACGTTCACGTGCCGCGGCCACCAGTGCCACGCGCCGAGCGCGATCAGGACCAGCACGAGCAGCGCTGCCATCAGCCTGCGCCGGCGCCGGGCCGCGTGGGAAATCGGCTTCGTTGGCCTGGTCGCCTTCGTCGGCTTGGGTCGGGGAGTCGGTTTGCGGTCGACCGGAGCGCCGGACGGGTGTCGGGTGAACGTGCCGTTCACGATCTCGGTGAGCATCTGGTCGATCTGGGCGCGGACGGTCGGCGAACTGGTGCTTCGGCGGACGCTGCGCAGTGCGCGTTGCGCGGCATACTTGCCCTGCGTCCGGTAAATGGTGTGGAC
>DASXXB010000037.1:0-7495 GCA_036503355.1 Kribbella sp.
ACGCAGAAGGACGGGCTGGCCCGAGTGGCCGAGTTCCGCACGATGGTCGGCGGCCTGCACAAGTCCGGGCTGCGCGTCGTACTGGACCAGGTCTACAACCACACCCCGGCCGCCGGCGAGGCACCGACGTCGGTGCTGGACCAGATCGTGCCCGGGTACTACCAGCGGCTGAACGCGACCGGAAAGGTCGAGAACTCGACCTGCTGCAGCAACATCGCCACCGAGCACGCGATGGCCGAGAAGATCATGGTCGACGGGACGGTGAGCTGGGCGAAGAACTACCACGTCGACGGCTTCCGGTACGACCTGATGGGCCACCACACCAAGGCCAACATGCTCAAGATCCGCGCCGCGCTGAACAAGCTGACGCTCGCGAAGGACGGCGTCGACGGCAGGTCGATCTACCTGTACGGCGAGGGCTGGAACTTCGGCGAGGTCGCGGACGACGCGCTGTTCGTCCAGGCCCGGCAGGGCAACCTCGGCGGCACCGGCATCGGCACGTTCTCCGACCGGCTGCGGGACGCGGTCCGGGGCGGCGGCCCGTTCGACGACGACCCGCGGATCCAGGGCTTCGGCTCCGGCGAGGCCAGCGACCCGAATGGTGCCGCGGTGAACGGAACGCCGGCCGAGCAGGCGAAGCGGCTCGCGCACGACACCGATCTGGTGCAGCTGGGGCTGGCCGGCAACCTGCGGTCGTTCACGTTCACGTCGGCGTCCTCGGGCTCGACCGTCCGCGGTGATCAGGTCGACTACAACGGCACGCCGGCCGGGTACGCCGAGCAGCCGGACGAGGTGGTCACGTACGTCGATGCCCACGACAACGAAACGCTGTGGGACACGCTGACGTACAAGCTCCCGGCGAACCTGCCGATGGCGGACCGGATCCGGATGAACACGTTGTCGCTGGCAACGACCGCGCTGGCGCAGACACCGTCGTTCTGGCATGCGGGCGCGGACCTGTTGCGGAGCAAGTCACTGGATCGCAACTCCTACGATTCCGGCGACTGGTTCAACACGCTGGACTGGACGGGTGCCGACAACGGCTTCGGCCACGGCCTGCCCCCGAAGGCCGACAACGAGGCCAAGTGGCCGTACATGAAACCGCTGCTCGCGAACCCGGCCCTGAAACCGACCGCAGCCGATGTGGCCTCGGCCTCCGCCGCGGCAGCCGACCTGCTGAAGCTCCGCTTCTCCAGCCCGCTGTTCCGGCTGGGGACTGCGGACCTCATCAACCAGAAGCTCACCTTCCCACTCAGCGGTACGACGCCTGGCGTGGTCACGATGCGAATCGACGACACCGTCGGCCCCGACGTCGACCCGGCGCTGAAGGGCGTCGTGGTGGTCTTCAACTCCACCAACGCCGCCGTCACCCAGCAGGTTCCGGGCCTGAGCGGCGCCAACCTCACCCTCTCCCCCGTACAGGCAGCCGGCACGGACCCGGTCGTCAAACAGACCACCTGGTCCGCCGCCACCGGCACGGCAACAGTCCCACCCCGAACGGTCGCCGTACTGGTCCAGCACTAACTGGGCACCCGGACGACGAGTGAGGAAGCGTCCACTTCGGCGAGCAGCGACGTACCCTCGGAGATCGCGTCGCCGTCGAGCTGGCGGCGTACCGCGCGGTCGGCGCGGACCTGGATGCGCTTGCCGGTGAAGCGTTCGACGTGGCGTTCCCGCAACGATTTGACGACCAGGCCGAGGGCCAGGCGGGGCCAGTGGCTGACCAGGCGCGGCGTCAGCACGACCACGTCGATCAGGCCGTCGTCCGGCTCGGCGTCCGGGAGCAGCGGGATGTTGGCCTGCAGGGTTCCGACATTGCCGATCACCACGGTGCGCGCACGGCGCCGTACCGCGGGCTGGTCGTCGACCGTGATCTCGACCCGGACCGACGGATGATTCAGGTTCTTCAGCGTCGACACGACGTACGCCGCCCAGCCGACGCGCTTCTTCAGCTCGTCGGGGGCGTCGTCGATGATGGCCGCGTCCAGACCGAGGCCGGCCATCACCAGGAACCGGTCACTGCTCAGCTCGTCCCCCTCGACCCGGACGCTGTCGATCCGCCGCTCGGAACCGTCGAGCAGCGCCGCCAGCGCGACCTCGAGCTCGAGCGAGATCCCGAGGTTACGGGCCAGCAGGTTGCCGGTTCCGCCCGGCAGCACCGCGACCGGGATGCCGGTCCCCGCGAGCTCGGCGCACACCACCCGGACCGTGCCGTCGCCGCCCGCGACCAGCACCAGGTCCGGCCGTTCGCCGACCGCCCGGCGGGCCATCGACACCCCGGCGTCGTCCGCGGTCGTCTCCAGCCACAGCGGGTCGCCGAACCCGCGGTCCGACAAGGCGCTCTCGACCGTACGCCGGAACGCGGCGCCCTCGACCTTGACGGGATTCACGATCACGGCTGCTCGCCTGGCAGAACTCACCCTGTTTTGTCCGTTCGGGAAGATAGCGTGCTGGGGGTGAGCAGACTTTCACGGAGTACACCAGAAGCCCAGGGGCTGACCGCCGCGGCGCTCGGCAGTTTTGTCGCGGCGCTCGACGCGGGCGAGTCCGAGATCCAGACCCTGATGGTGCTACGGCACGGTCAGGTCGTCCTCGAGGAGGCCTGGGCGCCGTACCGGCTGGAGGATCGGCACCTGTTGTTCTCGGTGTCGAAGAGCTTCACGTCGACGGCGGTCGGGCTGGCGGTCGACGCCGGCCTGCTGTCGCTCGACGACCCGGTGATCTCGTTCTTCACCGCGGACGAGCTGCCGGAGACGATCAGCGACAACCTGGCCGCGATGACGGTCCGGCACCTGCTGACGATGACGACCGGTCATTCGAAGGACACCGTCGAGGCGCTCAGCCGGGACCGCCGGATGGTGAAGATCTTCCTCGGCCTGGACGTCGAGCACGAGCCCGGCACGGTGTTCGTCTACAACAGCGGCGCGACGTACATGCTGTCCGCGATCCTGCAACGGCTCACCGGTGAGCGACTGCTCGACTACCTGCGGCCACGCCTGTTCGAGCCACTCGGGATCAGCGAGGCGACCTGGCAGGTCTCGAAGGAGGGCATCACCGTCGGCGGCTGGGGGCTGAGCATCAACACCGAGTCGATCGCCTGCTTCGGGCAGCTGATGCTGCAGCACGGGGTGTGGAAGGACGAGCAGCTCGTGCCGGCCGAGTGGTTCGAGGCCGCGACCTCGAAGCAGGTGCCCAACGACAACGAGGAGAACCCGGACTGGAAACAGGGGTACAGCTTCCAGTACTGGCGCGGCCGCCACAACACCTACCGGGCCGACGGCGCGTTCGGGCAGTTCTGCATCGTCGTCCCGGAGTACGACGCTGTTGTCGTCGTCACGAGCGCCTCCAGGGACGCGCAGCAGATCCTGGACACGGTCTGGGACCACCTCCTGCCCGCACTGGAAGGCAAGGACGTCCCGGCGCGTCCACGTCCCGAGAAGCTGGAGCTGCCGCCGCCCAGCGGTGCGGCGCCCGCGGGAGGCGACGGCAAGACGTACCGCTTCACGGAGAGCAACCCAGCTGGGCTGAAGGCGGTTCGCATCGACGCGGACGGCACCGGCACGTTCAGCTTCGACGATCTCGGCGACGGCAGCCCCCACGAGCTGGTGTGCGCGGCCGGCGACTGGCGGGAGCAGTCCGCCCCGGGGACCATCGACGACGCGGCCCCGGAGACGGGCGAGCGGGTCGTGACCAGCGCAGCCGGATCCGGCGACGCGTTCGTGGCGACGATCCGCTGGGTGGAGACGCCGTTCCTCGCGTCGCTGTCCTGCCGCGTCTCCGGCGACACGATGACGGTCGACGGCAAGCTCAACGTGTCCTTCGGCCCGACCGAGTTCACACTTTCTTCGGAGCCGATGTCACAGAGCTGAGGCGGCGCGTGTCCTCAGGGTCGTAATCACGACGATGGAGGATGAGATGAAGGTCTTGGTGGCAGGCGCAACCGGCGGTCTCGGCCGGTCGCTGGTCCCGCAGCTGGTCGCGGCCGGGCACGAGGTGACCGGGATGATCCGGTCCGAGTCCGGCGCGGCCGGAGTGCGTGCTTTCGGTGCGGACGTCGTACTCGCCGACGGCCTCGACGCGGACGCGGTCCGGGCCGCCGTGGAGTCGGTCCGCCCGGACGTCGTCGTCCACCAGATGACGGCGCTCAAGGGCGGGATCGACTTCAGGCACTTCGACGACAGTTTCGCGACGACGAACAAGCTGCGGACTGTCGGCACCGACAACCTGCTCGCCGCCGCCCAGGCTGCCGGCGTACGACGGTTCGTCGTCCAGTCGTACGCCGGCTGGAACCTGCAGCACGGAGGCTCCGCCACCAAGACCGAGGCCGACCCGCTCGACCCGAATCCGGTGCCCGCACAGCGCCAGACGATGGCCGGCATCAAGCACCTCGAGAAGGCGGTGCTGAACGCCGACGGGATGGAGGGGGTCGCCCTGCGGTACGGCAGCTTCTACGGGCCGACCGGCGACATCGGCAAGGGCGGCTCGATGGTGGAGCTGATCCAGAAGCGCCGGCTGCCGATCATCGGCGACGGAGCCGGGATCTGGTCGTTCATCCACTACGACGACGCGGCCGCGGCGACCGTGAAGGCGATCGAGAGCGACGTCATCGGGGTGTTCCAGATCGCCGACGACGACCCGGCGCCGGCGTCGGTCTGGCTGCCGGAGTTCGCCCGGATCCTCGGCGCGAAGGCGCCCCGGCACATCCCGTCCTGGCTCGGCCGCCTCGCGGTCGGCGATGTCGGCGTGGCCGCCTTCACCGAGATCCGCGGCGCCGACAACACCCTCGCGAAACGGACCTTCGACTGGCAACCGGGCTACGCCTCCTGGCGCCAGGGCTTCCGCGACGGGCTCTGAGCCTCTTCCACCTAAGGTGGGTGGGTATGAGCCTGACGCCCGCCGAAGAGAAGGTACTGGACCGGATCGACGAGGATCTGCTGGTCCGGGTCACGCAAGATCTGCTCCGCGCCCGCGGTCAGAACCCGCCCGGCGAGGAAGCCGCCACGGTAGCGGCGCTCGCCCGCGCGGCGCGGGACCTGGGGCTCGACGTACGGACGACTCCGGTCGAGACCGGCCGCGACAACCTCTCGATCACGCTTGCCGGCGGCAACGATCCTGGTCTGTTGCTGCTCGGCCACACCGATGTCGTACCGGTCGGTGACGGCTGGACCGTCGATCCGTACGGCGGACTGCTGCGCGACGGCCGGATCTACGGTCGCGGTGCGTCCGACATGAAGGGCGGTCTCGCCGCGGCTCTCACTGCCCTCGCCGCGCTGCGAGGCACCGACCTCGCCGGGCCGGTCGAGCTGGCGGCCGTTGTCGACGAAGAGGAAACAGGCAAGGGCATCCGCGCGTACATCGAGTCCACCGAGCAGCGGTACGCCGCCTGCGTGACCGCGGAGCCGACCGACCTGCAGACCATCATCGCGGCGCGAGGCGATTCGTACCTGCAGGTGTCCGTCCACGGTCGCGCCGCGCACGCGGGCAACCCGGACGGCGGTGCGAACGCGATTTACGGCGCGGCCGCCGTCGTCGCCGAGATCGAGCGCCTGCACCATGAGCTCGCTGCGACACCGCATCCCTTGCTCGGGCCGGCGACCTGGAGCGTCGGTCAGATCAACGGCGGCACCGGCGGCTCGATCGTCCCGGCCGACTGCGTGGTGGTCGCCGACCGCCGGCTCCTGCCGGGCGAGTCACCTGCCGACGTCCTCGACGACCTCCGCCGCCGCATCGCCGCGCTGCACCTGGAGGATCGCGGCCTGACCGTCGAGCTCGCGATGCCGATGGAGATGCCTGCCTTCGAAACTGCCGAGGACCATGAACTGGTCCACATCACCGAGGCCTCGCGGTTCGACGCCGGCGGGCCACCGCTCCCGCTCGCCGGATGGACCGCGGCCTGCGACGGCGGGTACATCGCCCGCGACCTCGACGTACCGGTCGTCGTCCTGGGCCCAGGCTCTGTCACCACCCAGGCCCACCGGGCAGACGAATCCGTCCCGGTCACCGAACTCGTCACCGCGGCCCGGACCTACGCGCTCACGGCCTTCCGCCTCCTCGCCGGGTGATCCCGGCGGTTGGAAGGATGCCGGGATGACGCATCGGCTGTTGCTGCACTCGGGTTCTGTCCTCGACGTCCTTGCCGGTGAGGTGCGTACGGCGGACGTCGTCCTGGAGGGTGAGCGGATCGTCGAGGTCGGGATCGGGCTGGACGGTGACGAAGCGGTCGACTGTGGTGGTCGGCTGGTGGTTCCGGGGTTCATCGACTGCCACACGCACCTGTGCATCGCGCAGACGCGCTCGATCCGTTCCGGCTGCCGCGATCGGTCCGGCCGCTGTCCGCCGTACCCGTCCTGCGCACGCTGCTGGACCTCGGCGTCACCACCGTTCGCGACGCGTGGGGCGCGGACGCCGGCGTGCGGATGGCCGTCGAGAAAGGGTGGATCGACGGGCCGCAGGTCCTGATCAGTCTCCGGCAGGTCGGTACGACGGGTGGCATCGGCGACCTCTGGGCAGCGCGGACGGGACCGCTGGACTTCTTCGAGGATCCGTCGCTGCCGGATCCGATCTTCGACGGCGCGGACGGCGCGCGGGCCGTCGTACGGCGGATGGTGCGGGCCGGCGCGGACTGGATCAAGGCGACGGCCACCGGATCGCTCGCGATCGGGAAGGGCCTCGACGATATCGAACTGACCGTCGACGAGCTGACGGCGCTGGTCGACGAGGCCCGGCGGCGTGGAGGCCGGCGGGTCATGGTGCACGCCCACGGAGCGCGCGCTGCGGAACAGGCCGCGCTCGCCGGTGCCGGCAGCATCGAGCACGGCACGTACTTGGACGACGCCGCGGTTCAGGCGATGGCCGAGTCCGGGACCTGGTACGTCCCGACGCTGTCGGTCACGCAGTCGGACCCGGACCACGCGCCCGACGGGGCAGCGGAGGCGCACCGTGAGTCGATGCGGCTCGCGATCGCGGCGGGCGTCCGGATCGCGATGGGCACCGACAATCCGGTGCGGCCGCATACCGAGGTGTTGTGGGAGCTGAGGCATCTGGCCGCGGCGGGGCTGGGTGACGCGGGAGCGCTACGGGCCGCGACGATCGACGCGGCCCGGTTGCTGGGTCTCGCGGACGACCGGGGCGAGATCGCGGCCGGCAAGCGCGCCGACCTGGTGCTGCTGGACGGCACCAGTCTCGATTGCAGCTCACTTGCCGACCGCATCCGGCAGGTCTTCCACAACGGAACCGCGGTCAGAGCCGGCTGAACGACAACGTTTCTCCGCGTGCCCCGCCCATCCACAGGTCCTGGCACGCCGCGGCGAACTCGTCCAGGTTCTCGGTCACCGCCCCGAACACGTTGCCCGGAACCCATCCCTGATCGCCGTTGATCAGCAGGTTGTTCCGCCCGTAGAACACCGCGAGGTCGACGATCGCGCCCGTCGTACCGGTGCCGGTCGTGTTCTCGTACCCGTACGCCGGATTGCCCAGGTCGTCGGAGTCGAACGAG
>DASXXB010000038.1:0-27939 GCA_036503355.1 Kribbella sp.
GTCAGCTCGTTGGGGCGTGGTTTAGCGGGGCGGTGTAGTTCGACGTACCCGCCGTCTGGTCGGCGGATGATCCGGCCGGTCTCGATGCCGTGCTCCGCGATCTCGGTCTCGCTCTGCTGCAAACCCAGGCAGATGCGGCGGGTGAGCAACAACGCGAGAGGTGGCCCCACGACCAGGAGCACCTGGAAGCAGTGCAGAAGCGTGTTCACCGACAGGTGGAACTGGACCGCCATCGTGTCGGCGCCGGCCGCAGCCCACAGCACGCTGTAGAAGGTCATGCCGGCCACGCCGATGCCGGTACGCATGGGATTGTCGCGCGGCCGCTCCAGCAGGTGGTGATCCTTCCGGTCACGGGTCAGCCGCTCCTCGATGAACGGGTACGCGGCGACGAGTGCGAGGAACAGCGTGCAGACCGCGACCGGCACCAGGATCGCCAGGCTGATCGTCTTGCCCCACCACACGACCTCCCAGCCCGGCGCCAGCCGAAGCGATCCGTCCAGGAACGCGAGGTACCACGCGGGCCCGACACCGGCCGAGGCATTCGCCGGGTCCGCTGGACCGTACAGCCAGACAGGGTTGATCGTCGCGGTCGCGCCGAGAACGATCGCGACCCCGGCCACGAAGCAGAAGAGCCCGACACCCTTGACCACCGCCACGGCCGCCGGACGTCCGACCACGTTGGCTTCCGTCCGCCCGGGGCCGGCGAACTGCGCCGGCTTGTGCTTGAGCGCGAGCACTGCACTGGCAGCGAACAGCGCGATTATCACGATGGGCAAGACAATCACGTGCAACGGATAGAACCGCGAGATCACGTCGCCGGGGAACTCACCGCCGAACAGCAAGTACGACAGACCGGACCCAACGAACGGCGTCGCCTTCAGAACACCGTCGAGTACGGCGAGACTCGTACCGGACGCCATGTCGTCCGGGAGCGACGTACCGGTGAGCGCTGCGCCGAGCGTGATGACGAGCAGACCGAAGACGACAAGCCAGTTCATCCGTCGTGGCCGGCGGAACCCTGCGGTGAAGAACAACCGCAGCAGGTGAAGCGTGATCGCCGCCACCATCAACAGCGTGGACCAGTGATGGATCTGCCGCACCAGCAGTCCACCCCGGACCTCGAACGTCAGCCGCAACGTCGAGTCCAGCGCCCGCGACATGGGCAGACCACGAAGCGGTCCGTACGACCCGTCGTACACGACCTGCCCGACCGACGGCTCGTAGTACACCGTCAGCACCACCCCGCTCACGACAAGCATGACGAAGCTGTAGAAGGCGATCTGCCCGAACAACAACGACCACTGATCAGGAAACACCCGCGCACGCAACCTGCTCCAGGGACCCCTCATACCCATACGACCCCGCAACCCCCCAAACTGTGACACCCCGTGTCGCACCTCACGCCCACACGCCCTCTCACCGACCCACCACGCCACCCACCCAGCCGTGCCCACCTGCTAGCCCCATCACGGCACCCGTGACGGCACCCATCCAGTCGTGCCGACCTGCGAGTCCCACCACCGCACCCACCCAGTCGTGCCCACCCGCCAGGTCCATCACGGCACCAGCCCGGCGCAGGTCAGCGTGCGCCGCGGGCCACCTCGTCGACCGGAGCGCGAGCCCGCGACGGTTTCGCCGTACCGAGGTCGGCGGTGTGGCGAGGGTCGTGTCGTAGGGCGGCGGGTGGGGGTTCAGATTGTTGCGAAGGAGGGTGGGCCGGTGTCGGAGTCGGTTGAGGTGCCGGCACCCCATACCGCGAAGCGTGCTGCTTCTGCGAGGGTGGCTGGGGCGGCCTTCCAGCGGCTGGTTCGTGCCTCGGTCGTATCGGCTGCGGGCGGAGCTGTCCCATCCCAGGGAGCACCGTCCGAGGGCTCGGGTACGGCGGACGTGCTGGCCGGCAAGCCCAGGGGGCGAGCAGCCGACGTACCCGGGCATGCGGGGTCTGTGCCCGGTGGGTCTGGGCGTGCGGGGTCTGTGCCCAGGGGGTCTGGGTGTGCGGGGTCCGTGCCCGGGGGATGTGGGCGTGCGTGAGTGTCGGCCGGTGAGGTGGGTGGTGGGGTTGGGCGGTGGCGGGGTGGTGGGTTGGCCCAGGTGGGGCGGGTTACGTGGACTTTGCCGTTGGTGATGGTGATGGTCCAGTGGCCGTTGTGCAGGTCGACGTGGTGGCGGCGGCAGAGTAGGGCGAGGTTGGAGACGGCGGTGATGCCTCCGTCGATCCAGGAGACGAGGTGGTGCGCGTCGCACATGATGGGCGGGGCTCCGCAGACGACGCAGCCGCGGTCTCGGGTGTTGAGGGCACGACGCATGGCCCTGGTGACGAGGCGTTCGCAGCGGCCGACGTCGAGGGGTTCGGAGTTGGAGCCGAGGACCAGGGGGATGACCTTGGCGTCGCAGGCGAGGCGGCGGATGGTGGCGGCGGAGAGGCCGTCGCCGTACACCGTGTGGCCGATCGCGTTCGCGATGGCGGCTTTGAGGTCTTCGAGGTCGATGGTGACGGTGATGTTGGCTTTCGCTCCGTGCCCGGGCACTCCACGACGGACTTCTTCCGCAGACGGATCTTCAGTAGCACCGGCCGCCGGGTCTGGGGCGGCCGTGTTGGTGTCCCAGGCCTTGGCGGCCAGAGTCAGGGCGGTGGTGAGGGCGTCTGCTTGGCGCTTTTCGCGGGAGCGGGGGTCGAGTTCGCCGTCGGAGGTCTTGTGGGGGCGGGCGCCCGCGTGGATGACGGCGCGGAGGAGCTCGGCGTCTTCGTTGGCCAGGAAACCCCTGAACTTCACGCCGTTCTCGGCCGCGGTCAGGGTCAGGGTTTCGCGTGCGTACGCCTTCAGCTCTTCGGGTTCTGGGCCGTCGGAGTCCAGCAAGTCGCAGATCTGTTTCGCGGCGGCCCGCAGCTCCTTGGGCGCCAGATGGGCGGCCAGTGAGACCAGTTGTTCCTCAGCGGTGTCGAGGTTCTCCACGGGCACGCGCGAGCGGACCCGTTCCAGCTCGGACACGATCGCTGCCGCATGCGCCGTCCGCATCGGGCGGACCACACGCACCGCCCCTTCCTCGGCCGGCAGGTCGATGCCGTCGGCAAGTGCGGCATCGACGGCCGCGTACTTCGGCAATGCGCGAGCCAGGCGTACTTCTCGCCAGACGTCGGCGCGGTCGCGGCGATGGCGGAACGCCAGCAGGTCGACGGTGTCGCGTGCACCCAGCTCCTTGGCGTAGCCGCTCTCCTCGATGCGCGCGACCACCTGCAGACGAAGCGCTTCCAGCTGGATGATCTCGGCGTCCAGGTCGTCGAGGACAGGCAGCAGCTCGTGGTCGCCCAACGCCACCACCGATCGCCCGCCGAGAACATCCATGCCACAACCGTACCCACCCCCTCGGACAGTTTTCAAAGCCGAACTCCCTTGTTTTCAAGGGATTCTGTTATCCATAACCCGCACAACCTGTGGATCTTGCTCAAGGCAACCATGTTGGCGGTTCTGCCAGGCGCGGCTTTCGACGTAGTGGTTGTCGTAGAGGTCGCTGGTCGCGGCTACCTCAGCCCAATCGGTCTCGCCGCGGTATGCGGACTCCAGCAGGCGGTAGTAGCCGAAGCGGGGCCTGGCCTGGGTGAGGACGAACAGAACCTCGGCCGGCGCCCTGCCGGCAGCCTCGAAGGCGTGCGGCGTGTTCGGCGGGACGAGCAGGAAGTCGCCCTGGTGGAGCTCGACGATCTGCTCGCCGGTGAGGACGCGAAGTTCGCCGGACAGAACGAAGAACAGCTCGGCGGCCTCGTGGTGCAGGTGGGGCGGGGCGCCGTCCTTGCCGGGCTGGAAGATCGAGCGATGGCTGGTCAGGTGCCCACCGGACTCAGGTACGTCGGCCAGTAGCGTGACGCCGCTCGCGGGCAGGTTCTCGGCTTCGTGTGCACGGATCAGGATGGTCACGAGCTTCTCCTTCTAGTTGCTAAAGGCAAGGGATTGTGTGCGCCGGCCGGTCAGGGCTACGGCGGCGGTGAGAAGGACGCCGGCTGCGCTGAGCAGGATTGCGAGGCGGAGGCCGGTGATCACGTCCGGCTGGTTGGCAACGGCAACGAGTACGGCGAGTCCGACGGCGTTGCCGAGTTGCTGACCGGTGGAGGCGGTACCGGAGCCGACGCCCTGGTGTTCCGGGGCGACGCCGGTCGACGCGGCGGCGTACATCGTGGTGAAGGCGCTGCCCTGGCCGAGTCCGAGGATCAGCAGGGCCGGCACGAGTACGGCGTACGACGCTCCGGGTGAGATGATCAGACCGAGCCAGGCAACGCCGGCGCCGGCGATCGTCAGACTGACCGCGAGCGTCACGTGCAGCCCGAACCGGGACGCGAGCCGTCCGCCGAGGTTGGCGCCGACGAAGATCGCGACCGTCGGTACCAGGTACGCGAGGCCTGTCTGCAGGGCGTTGTAACCGTGCACCTGCTGGAAATAGACGGTCTCGAAGTACAGCAGCGGCCCGAGCGTCGCGGCGAAGAGCGTGATCACCGAAACGCCGGTACGAAGGTTCCTGACCCGCAGCAATCCCAACGGTAGCAGGGGATCCGACGACCGCGACTCGATCACCACGAACGCCGCCAGCAGTACGGCGCCGACCGCGCCGGCCGTCATGCTCGGACCATTCCAGCCGGTCGCGGGTCCCTGCACCAGCGCGAACACGACCGCCGTGGTGCCCGCCGTCGCGGCAAGAGCTCCCGGTACGTCGAACCTCCGGCCGCCGAGCGCCGGGCCGTCCGCCGGGATCAGCGCAAAGGCGGCGACCACGCCAACGGCTGCCAACGGCACGTTCACGAAGAAGATCGCCGGCCATCCGAAAGCCTGTGTCAGCGTGCCGCCGAGCAACGATCCGAGCGCCATCCCGCTCCCGCCGGCCGCACCCCAGATCGAGAACGCCCGATTGCGCTCCCGGCCCTCGGTGAACAGGGTCCCGATCAGTGAGAGCGTGGCCGGTGCGAGGACGGCGCCGCCGAAACCCTGGACGGCGCGGGCGGCGACCAGCAGGCCCGGGGTTGTCGCCAGTCCGCCGGCCAGCGACGACACGCCGTACAGGAAGAGGCCGAGAGTGAACATCCGGCGGCGTCCGAGCAGGTCGGACATCCGGCCGCCGAGCAGCAGGAAACCGCCGAAGGCAACGGCGTAGCCGCTCACCACCCACTGCTGGTTGTGCGCCGCGAACCCGAGTTCGCGGCCGATGTCCGGTACGGCGACGAACACGATCGTGTAGTCGATCGCGATGATCAACTGCGCGAACGCGAGCAGCGCGAGGATCATCGGCTTATTCAGGACATCAGACATCCAGAATCAACTCCTGGGAAGAGGTGCGGTGAAGAGCTCAGGACTTCAGGTTCGCGAAGTGGTTGCGGGTGTTCTCGGGCGCCTCGGGCGCCTGGCTGACCACCCGGTCGGCGATGTCCGCGATGCTCTGCCCGGCCAGCTCGCGCCGGTAGGCAAGCTCCGCGGAGCGCATCGCCTGGGAGATCAGGCACGCCTTGGTGTAGTCGGTTCGCGCGTCCGCGCCCGGACCGGCCTTCAGGATCTCCTGGCACCGGAACGCCTCGTCGGGCCCATCGATCGCCACCACGATGTCGAGCAGGGAGATGTTGCGCGGGTCGCGGGCGAGCTGGAAGCCTCCCTTCGGTCCGGAGACCGAGGTGAGGATGCCGGCGCGCGCGAGCGCCTGGAGCTGCTTGTTCAGGTACGCCGTGGGGAGGTCGTAGAACGCGGCGAGACGTTTGGCGGTGATCGCCGCGCCGGGCATCCAGCTGAGGTTCACGCAGCTGTGCATCGCCCACTCGACGCCCTCGTTCAGCTTCATAACCTGGATACTAAATATCCTGAATAGCTGAGGTCAAGCGCCGGCTCAGACGGCGGAGGCGGTGAGGGCGGCGCGTTCGAGGGCCAGGGTGCGGCGGCGGGTGTGCATGCTGTCGAAGGTGAACAGGGCCAGCGCGACCCAAACCAGGCCGAAGCCGACCCAGCGCATCGTGGTCATCTGTTCGTGGAAGATCACCAGGCCACAGATGAACTGCATGATCGGCGCGATGTAGTTCAGCAGGCCGAGTGTCGTCATCGAGACCCGCGTGGCGGCGGCGCCGAACAGCAGCAACGGTACGGCGGTGATCGGGCCGGTCAGCAGCACCAGCACGAGGTACGCCGTCCCGTGGTGCGTGACGGTCGCGTGGCCCTGCAGGCCGAGGACGAGGATCGCCGCGGCCGCGAGCGGTGCAACAGTGCCGGACTCGATCGCCATACCCTCGATCGCGCCGGCCCCGGCCTGCTTCTTCGCCAGGCCGTAGAACCCGAACGAGAACGTCAGGATGATCGCCACCCAAGGCGGCCGGCCGTTCTCGATCGTCAGTCCGGCGACCGCGACGAACGCGATCGCGAGGGCGGTCCACTGGATCGGGCGGAGGTGTTCCTTGAGCACGAAGACGCCGAGCAGGACCGTGAACAGCGGCGTGATGAAGTACCCGAGCGATGTCTCGACGACGTGCCCGTTGCTGACGCCCCAGATGTAGGTGCCCCAGTTGGCCGAGATCAGGAACCCGGCCGCGATCAACGGCCACCTCCGGCGGGGTTCGGCGAGTAGCGCCTTCAGCCGGCCGAACTTCCGCAGTACGGCGACCAGGATCGTGATCGTGACGACGGACCAGAGCACCCGATGTGCGAGCAGTTCTACCGCGCCGGAGGAGTCGAGGAGCTTCCAGTACAGCGGGAACAGGCCCCAGATCAGGTAGGCGGCGAACCCGTAGGTGAATCCTCTTCGCTGTTCCGGCACGGCCCTCAGGGTAAGCCCGCGCGACAGTCGCATCCAACTGGTTTGCTCATGACGTGAGACACCCTGGTGTGATGCGGTTGGATGGAGGAGTGCAGATGAGGAGGCGCGCGTGGGTGTGAGGACCGGCCTGGTCTCGGTGACGTTCCGGCAGTTGCCCGTCGACCAGGTGGTGGAAACGGCGGCCGAAGCCGGGCTCGCGGCGATCGAGTGGGGTGGTGACGTCCACGTCCCGCTCGGCAATCTGGTGAACGCCAAGCGGGTCCGGAACCTGACCGAGGTGCACGGCCTGCAAGTGGCGGCGTACGGCTCGTACCTGCGGGCCGGCAGCGTCGACCGCGAGGAGATGCGCTCCGCGGTCGCCACCGCCGAGGCGCTCGGCGCGCCCCGGATCCGGGTCTGGGCCGGCAACGTCGGTACGGCGGACGCGGGCGTCGGTGACCGGATGGCGGTGACCCGTGGACTCGGCGAGCTCGCCGACATGGCGGCCGGTGCGGGTATCGAGATCGCGATGGAGTTCCATCGCAACACGCTCACCGACGAGGTCGACTCGACGATCACGCTACTGCTCGACGTCGGTGCTCCGAACCTCACGACGTACTGGCAACCGCCGGTCGACCTGGACGACGCGGAGTGCCTGAAGCAGCTCGAGGCGTTGATGCCGTGGCTGAGCACGGTGCACGTGTTCTCGTGGTGGCCGTCCAACAACCGGCTGCCGCTGGCGGCCCGCGAGTCCCTGTGGCGCCCGGTCCTCGACCGCCTCGCCGCCGCGCCGCGGGAGATCAACGCCCTGCTCGAGTTCGTCGCCGACGACTCGCCCGAACAGTTCACCCGCGACGCCGCCGACCTGCACAGCTGGGTCTAGGGCACGTCTCCCAGACGCCCCCTAGGGCTCGTAGAGAGCGATCGCGAGTTTGCCGGTGGTGGGTTTGCCGGCGTTCACGTAGAAGGCGACGGTCCCGGGTGTGGTCTGTGGGTCCTCGGTGGTCCAGCGGAAGCCGCCGCTCATCGGGCCGTCCTGGTGGGCGGTCAGTCCGTCCCAGCGGGTCCACACGTCCGGGCCGATCCCGACGCTGCCGAAGCTCCACAGGAACGGCTTCCCGACCGGCGTCGTCAGCTGCACCCTGCCCTGGGTGGCCGGTACGACGACCGCGCGGACGAACCGGTACGTCGTACCGTCGGACTCCTTCTCCCGGTCGAAGTCGATGCCGTCCTGGGTGACCTGTGGCCCGGGGTCGTAGATCGCCACCCCGATCCTTGCCTTCGGCACCGAAACCTCCTTGCCGTTGGCGTTCACCAGGCGAGCGGTCACGGTCACCCGCTGGCCGACCGGTGCGGTCAGCTGCAGGGCGGCGGCCGAGTTCTGCTGCGATTCGTCGCCGTACCCCGAATAGCCGTTGACGGAGCTTCCGTCGCCGAATCGCACCTGGATCCGGTACTCCGGCGGGTTCAGCACGTAGTCGTCCGGCGTACCCAGGGTCTGGACGACGACCGAGTGGCTGGTGGGGACGAAGCTCGTGGTCACCTCGTTGACGCCGCGGTCGCCGATCACCGCGGCGAGCCGGTCCGCCGTACCGGCCTGCTGGCGGAACCGCAGGCCATCGCGCACATAGTCGCCCGGCCGGCTCGGTCCCCACGCACTCGAGCGCGGGCTCTGGTAGTTGTAGATGCCCACGGCGAGCTGCTGCTTGGTGTCCTGTGCCGGTCGGCCGTTGAGGCTCACCAGATCGAGCGTGACCTTCGCGGTCTTGCCGATCGGGGCGTCGGCCCAGAGTGCACTCTCGTCGGAGACACCGGCGTTCTGGATCGGGCCGTTGTCCTTCGCACAGGGGCGGGAGTCGACCGTGAAGCCGTTGACGCGCACCCAGAGCATCGCCTCGGAGTCGGACTTGCAGCGGCCGTCGAACCGCACGTGCTTGGTCGTCGGGGTCCAGTCGAACTCGACGTGGTTCGCTCCGGCCTCACCGACCCAGCCCTTCAGCAGGGCGTCTCCGTCGAGGTCACCCGGCAGTGTGAAGCCGTTCTGGGTGTACGACGGCGTTCTGGCAGGGTCGGGCTCCGAGCTCGACAGCGCGCCGGGGACGATGGTGGCCGCGAGCGCGACCGCCGCGGCGGCGCCGAGCACGGTGACGGTACGGCGCCGCTTGGTGCGGCGGATCTTCTGCTGTACGCCGGGGAACAGATCGGCCGGATGCTGATCGGCGTCGGCCGCTCGGGTGCTGAGCTCGTCGCGGAGATCTTGGAGGTTCATCGCGGGGTCTCCAGGTCTTCCGGAGTGGTCACGGACGGGTCGACGCGGAGCTTGGCCAGCGCCTTCGCGGTCTGGCTCTTGACGGTGCCGACGCTGCTGCCCATCAGGCGGGCGGTCTCGGCCTCGCTGAGGTCTTCGTAGAAGCGCAGGACGATGACCGCGCGTTGCCTGCGGGGGAGACGGGCGATGGCGTCCCACAGGTCGAGGCGGTCGTGGCCGGCCGGGGCGGTGGCCTCGGGCAGTTCCTCCGTGGGGATCTCGCTGTTCCAGCGGCGGCGCCACCAGGAGGCGTACGTCGTGACGAGGACCCTCCGGACGTACGGCTCCGGGTTGTCCTCACGGATCCGCGACCAGTGGAACCACGCCTTCGCCAGCGCGGTCTGGACCAGGTCCTCGGCCAGCGCATGGTCGCGGGTCAGCAGGTAGGCAGTGCGTAGCAGGGCGCGGGAGCGGGCCGCGACGAAGGCGTCGAAGCTCACCGCGTCGTCGGCCACCACCACGCTGACCCCCTTCGTCACCACGCCGTCGTCGATGCTCACATCCTGCTGGACCGGCTGGGTCGGCCGAATGGTTGCCTCGCCGATCGATCCGGTGACGCGCTGTGTTGCGCGCCGTGACGCAAAGTTTCGGCAAGTGCTGGTCAAGTGGCGGAAAATTCCGGAATGCTGGGCGGGGACAGGTTCCCTTCACCGCCCCGGAGGTCGTTCCGATGTCCCTTACGCGTCCGTTGCCGCGGCTGCTCGCCGTACTGCTGCTGTTCGCCGCAACCCTCACCACCTCGCAGGTCCTGGCCACGACCGTCGCGCACGCCGACGGCTGCTACACCTGGGGCCGCACACTCAGCCAGGGCGCGTCCGGCGAGGACGTGCGGCAGCTCCAGATCCGGGTCGCCGGCTATCCCGGGTACGGCGCTCATCTCGCGATCGACGGTGCTTTCGGGCCGGCCACCAAGGCGGCGGTGCAGCGGTTCCAGTCGGCGTACGGGCTGGGCGCGGACGGGATCGCCGGGGCCGCGACGTACAGCAAGATCTACGCGCTGCAGGACGACGACTGCACGCCGATCCACTTCACCTACGCCGAGCTGGACGACGGTTGCGGCGGGTCAGGGTACGACGGCGGTCCGCTGTCCGAGGCGGCGACCAAGGCGAACGCGCTGCGCACCATGTGGCAGCTCGAGGCGCTCCGGCACGCGCTGGGCGACCAGCCGCTGACGATTTCCAGCGGTTTCCGCAGCATTCCGTGCAACCGCGCGGTCGGTGGTGCGAGCAACAGCGAGCACCTGTACGGGCGTTCCGCGGACCTGACCGGGGTGCATTCGTTCTGCACGATGGCCAAGGAGGCGCGCAACCATGGCTTCGGCGGCATCTTCGGGCCCGGCTATCCCGACCACAACGACCACACCCACGTAGACATCCGCACCACCAACACCTGGTCGGCCCCCAACTGCGGGATTTAGATGAGGTGGTTGGTGGTGGACATCCGCACCACGAACACGTGGTCCGCGCCCAGCTGCGGGATTTAGAGCAGTTGGCTCACGGTGTGGATGGTGAGGCCGACGAGGGCTCCGACGACGGTGCCGTTGATGCGGATGAACTGCAGGTCGCGGCCGACGTGGAGTTCGATGCGGGCGGCGGCCTCGCGGCCGTCCCAGCGTTCGATGGTGTCGGAGATGACCGAGACGATCTCGGTGCCGTAGGTGCGCACGACGTACCCGACGGCCTCGGCGGCGCGGGCGTCGACCTTGGAGCGCAGCGGTTCGTCGTCCTGGAGGCGCCGGCCGAGGTCCTGCAGGGCCCGGATCCCGCGCCGCCGCAGCGTGCTGTCCGGGTCGTTGATCGAGTCGATCAGCGCGGTCCGCATCGCGTCCCAGACGGCGGTCAGGCTGTTGCTCATGTCCGGATGCGTGAGCATCCGCGCCTTCCACGCCTCGAACCGCTGCATCGTGTCCGGGTCGTTCTGCAGGTCCTCCGCCAGCTGCCCGAGCAGCCGGTCGATGGCCCGCCGCGCCGGGTGCGTCTGGTTGTCCCGTACGTCGGCCAGCCAGGCCAGCGCCTCGCGGTGGATCCGGTCGATCACCAGCCGGTCCACCCACTGCGGCGACCAGCGCGGCGCCCGCGGGCCGACCACGTCGGCGAGCAGTTCACGGTTGTCGGCGAGCCAGTCGTACGCCTCCACCATCAGCAGGTCGAACAACGCGTGATGCGCGCCGTCCTCCACGACCGACTGCACGAAGTGCCCGGCGATCGGGCTCAACGGCTCCTTCACGAACCGCGGCAGCAACGACCCGCGGATGAACGCGGCCACGTCGTCGTCGCCGAGCTTCGGCAGCGCGGCCCCGACCGTGCGCGCGCCCTCGGCCACGATCCGCTCGGCGTGGGTGCCGTCGGCCAGCCACTCGCCGACCCGGCGGCTGACCTCCGCGGTCCGCATCTTTTCCGAAACGACGTCCTCGGACAGAAAGTTTTCCGTCACGAACTGCTCGAGACTTTCCGCCAGGCTGTCCTTGCGGGTCGGCACGATCGCGGTGTGCGGGATCGGCAGCCCGAGCGGCCGCCGGAACAGCGCGGTCACCGCGAACCAGTCCGCCAGCGCACCCACCATCGCCGCCTCGGCCGCCGCGTTCAGGTACGCCCAGCCGCCGTCGCGGTGCAGCGTCGCCACGTAGATCACCGCGGCGAGCACCAGCAGGGCCAGTGCCACCGAGCGCATCCGCCGCAGCCCACGCCGCCGTACCAGATCGGCCGCGCCCAACGTCAAGGTCGCCATACCCCGATCTAACCAAGTCGGCGGGAACGAATCCCTCAGGCAAGCACCTGAGTCGACCCCCGACGTTCCATCAGGCCGGAGATCACGGCCAGCACCAGGCCGGCCAGGGCGAGGCCGGCGCCGAGGCGGCTGGGCCATTCGTACCCGTAACCTGCGGCCAGTACGACGCCGCCGAGCCAGGCGCCGAGCGCGTTGGCGATGTTCAGCGTGGAGTGGTTCAGCGACGCGGCCAGCGACTGGCCTTCGTGGGCGACGTCCATCAGGCGGGTCTGCAGGGCCGGCACCAGGATGCTGGCGGAGCAGCCCATCGCGAACACCGCGACCAGCGCCCCCGGCCGGCTCTGTGCGAGCCAGCCGAACGTCCCGAGGACGACGGCTACCGCGATCAGGCCGCCGTACACGCTGCCCATCAGCGAGCGGTCCGCGAGCCGGCCGCCGAGGACGGTGCCGACGGTCATCCCGACGCCGTACACGCCGAGCACAATTGTCACCGCGCGCTCCGAGAAACCGGCCAGTTCCGTCATCGTCGGGGTGATGTAGGAGTACGTCGCGAACATGCCGCCGAAGCCGACCATCCCGACCAGCAGGGCCATCCACACCTGCGGCCGGGCCAGCGCGCTCAGCTCGCTGCGGACGTTCACGTCGCTCCCGACCGGCTGCGGCGGCACCCAGAGCCACACTGCGACCAGCGTCAGCAGCCCTAGGACGCCGACGGCCAGGAACGGCACCTGCCAGCCGAACTGCTGCCCGAGCAGCGTCGTGACCGGTACGCCGACGATGTTCGCGACCGGCAGACCGACCATCGTCATCGACACCGCGCGGGCGCGCCGGCCGGCCGGCACCATCGACGCGCCGACCACCGCGCCGATGCCGAAGAACGCGCCGTGCGGCAGCCCGGACAGGAACCGCGCGGCCAGCAGGAACTCGTAGCTGGAGGCAACAGAGGACAGCACGTTGCCGAGCACGAACACCGCGGTCAGCCCGAGCAGCAAACGTTTTCGCCCGGTCCGCGCCCCGAGTGCCGCGATCACCGGAGCGCCGACCACGACCCCCAGCGCGTACGCCGAGACGACGTGGCCGGCTGTCGGGATCGAGATCCGCACGCCGTCGGCGATCTGCGGCAGCAGTCCCATCGTGACGAACTCGGTGGTCCCGATCGCGAAGCCCCCGGTTGCCAGCGCGAACAACGCCAGGTTGACGTGCCGGGAGGCCGTGTCAGGAGTCACCGAACTTGTCACACCTGATTGTCGCAGAGATCAGCAGGACCACCGCGAGCAGGCCGAACACCGCATTCCCGATCAGGTCGACCAAATGCGGGGCCGCGAAGACCGGGTCCTCGGGGAACGCGTGCCACGCGTAGGTCAGCAGCGTGCCGCTCGCGACCGCCAGCGCGTGCTTCCGGGTCCAGCCCGTACGCCGTGAGACGCGCACCAGGATCGCCGCCGCGACAATGCCGATGGCCAGCATCAGGGCCGCACCGAGCCAGCCGTTCTTCACCAGGTCCCCGCTCAGCATCCATCCCGAGCTCACCACGAGCCCCGCCACCGCGAAGATCCAGGGCGAGGGCACCGCGCCCGTGACGCGCACCGGAGTCCGTCGGCCGATCCGGACCGCGATGAAGACCAGGACAGCGATGGCGACGACGACACCGGCGAACTGGGCTGGGGAGGCGACGAACGGGTCCATGCCGAGCTGGACGGCGGTGGTGGCGATGATGCCGACCACGAACAGGACGCCGTACACACTCAGGCCGACCTTGCCGAGCCAGGGCTCCCGCGGCCGGCGGGACATCGACTCGACCAGCACGATCGGCACCGTGATGCTCCAGATCGTGTGCAGCCCGAGCACCAGTACCGTCCACGGAGCGCCCATGCCCAGGAAACCGATGTGTCCCTGGTCGAGCAGCCGCTGGCCGGCGTAGTTCGGGTTGAACAGCGACTGCGTGGTGATGCCCTCCTCGAGGACGCCGTACGCGAGCGCGAGGACGACGAGGCTCGGATAGCCCCAGCCGCGGCGCCGGACGAGTTCGCGGATCAGGACGGCGCCGCCGCCGTACAGCGGGGCCAGGCCGACCAGCGCGAACAGCGCGCTGATCGGGATGTTTCCGAGCAGGAACTCGGCCACCAACGGGGACAGGAAGAACAGGCCGAGGGCAGGCAGGCTCCGCTTCACGGAGCGCTTCCGGGGCGCGGTCACCGCAGTCGTGTTCGTCATGGCAACACTCTGCTGGCCGCCGGCCGGCGGCGCGGATGCGATCCGTCCCGATCCTGCGCTGACGGACGTCCGGGTCCGGACCTGACGGATGTCACGGGCTCAGGGTCGATTCGGGGTCATTCCCCTATACAGCGTATAGGGAATGCGACTTCAATGATTTCCGTGACGACAAAAGAGCGGATCACCGCGGCGGCGACGTACCTGCTGACCGAGCACGGCGCGGCCGGCGTGACGATGCGGAAGGTCGCGGCGGCGGTCGGGATCACGCCGATGGCGATCTACCAGTACTTCGCTGACCGGGAGACGTTGCTGAATGCGGTCGCGGACGCGGCGTTCGCCGAGCTGGTACGGCGCTGGGAGTCGGCGGACCGGCCCGCGGCCGCCGACGAACGGCTGCGGGAGATGCTGATCGACCACGTCGACTTCGCGCTCGGGCAGCCGCGGCTCTACGACTACATGTTCACCGAGCGGCGCGACCAGGCACGGCAGTTCCCGGCCGACTTCCGCGCGCGCAGGTCGCCGACGTTCAACCTGGTCGCGGACGCAATCTCCACCGGCGTCGAGCAGGACCTGTTCCGCGACGAGGACATCTGGGAGACCAGCTTGATGTTCGCCGCGCTGCTGCACGGACTGATCCAGCTCCATCACGGCGACCGCATCGGCATGCCGGACGAATCGTTCCGCGCCCTCTGCCTCCGCCTGGGCGAAAGGATGATCGATGAACTACGAAAGTGATGTCACAGCCGGACGGCCGGCGCTCGGCGGAGCGGGGCGGCCGCTGATGGCGGGTCTGTGGGCGTGGGGCGTTGGAGCGTCCGCTGCGCTTGCCACTGGTGTGTTGCTGTATCTGGGATCGGGGTTGCACACGATTCCCGCGCTCACCTGGTGTGCGGCGGTGCCGGCGTTCCTTGTCGCGCCGCTGGTTCGGGCGTGGGTCGCGGGTGTGATTGCGTTTGCGGGATGGATGCTCGGGCTCACCAACCTGGTGCGGTACCTGATGACAGATCTCGAGCTTCCGGTTGTCGCGTTGGGGTTCCTCGCGGCGCTGGCGGCGGTGTTCGCGCTGACGGTGTTGTTCTTCAGAGCGTTGGTGGTGCGCGGGCATCCGGTGGTCGCGGCGTTCGCGGCGCCGGCGTTGTGGGCGGCGCTCGACTACCTGATCACGACACTCTCGCTGCACGGCGCCTTCACCAGCCTTGCCTACACCCAGGCAGAAGTTGCCCCGATCAACCAGATCGTCTCGCTGACCGGCCCGTGGGGCCTGAGCTTCCTGCTCTTGTTCCCTGCTGCAGTGATCGCGGCACGCCGGCTCGTGCTGGTCGGCGTCCTCGTCGTGGTTGCCGCCGGCACCTGTCTGTACGGCGTTCTGCGGCTCGACGGCATCGCCGACGCGCAGCCGGTGAAGATCGCCGTACTGTCCGCCGAAGGTGCCGACGACGCAGGCTGGCCTGGCGCGGCCGGCCCGGCTGTTCTCGCGCGCTATCGCCCGCTGATCGCGAACGCGGCGCAGTCCGGCGCGCAGATCGTGCTGCTCCCGGAGAAGATCGTCGACGTCCACACGACCGACCTGCCGGCCCTGTCCCGCCAGTTCCAGGTCCTTGCCACCAGCAACAAGATCGAGCTCGTCGTCGGCCTGACCGTCCTGGGCGGCGGCGACCACAACCGGGCGTTGATGTTCCACCCCGACTCCTCCACGCCGACGTCGTACGACAAGCACCATCTGATCCCCGGTCTGGAGCCGTACGCGCCCGGCGACAGCGTTGCGACGTACGACTCCTGGGGGCTGATGATCTGCAAGGATCTGGACTTCCCGGCGCTCGCCCGGCAGTACGGCGAACTTCGCACCAACCTGCTCCTGGTCCCGGCGCTCGACTTCGTGGACGACGGTTGGCTGCACAGCCGGATGGCGATCCTTCGCGGTATCGAGAACGGCATCCCGATCGCCCGCGACGGCAGCCAGGGCCGCCTCACACTGACCGACGCCGAGGGGCGCATCGTCGCGGAGACGACGGCTCCGGCCGGCGGCCCGGCGAGTCTGGTTGGAGAGCTGCGCCCCGGTATCGACCGCACGCTTTACACCGCCTGGGGCGACTGGTTCGCCTGGCTGTGCGGACTGGTCGCGCTGGCCGGGGTGCTGCTGTTGAGCAGGCGTGGTGGGCGTGGGAGCATCCGGCATGGCCAACTTCGGGGACTACCAGCTGCAGATCTATCTGCAGGGGATGCTGCAGGGCACAACGCCGGAGATCACCACGGACCTGGCGCGGCTGGAGTCGCAGGCAGCCGGGAAACTGCCGGTCGAGGCGATGGGGTACATCGTTCCGAGCGCGGGCAGCGGCTCGACGGCGCGGGCGAACCAGGCGGCGTTCGACCGCTGGCGGCTGGTGCCCCGGATGCTCCACGGCAGCACGAACCGTGACCTGTCCTGCACGATCCTCGGTACGGCGATGCCCGCACCGGTGCTGGTCGCGCCGATCGGCGTACAGACGCTGGCCCACCCGGACGGCGAGTTGGCGACTGCCCGGGCGGCCTCCACGCTCGGCCTCACGTACACGCATTCCACCCAGGCGAGCCACGCGATCGAGCAGATCGAGGCGACCAGCAAGTGGTTCCAGCTGTACTACCCGACCGATCGCGATGTCTGCCTGAGCTTCCTGCGGCGCGCCAAGGCCGCGGGGTACGCCGTACTCGTGGTCACGCTCGACACCGGGACGATCGGCTGGCGGCCGGCCGACCTGGATCGCGGGTTCCTGCCGTTCCTGAAGGGGGAGGGGCTGGCGAACTACTTCAGCGACCCCGCGTTCCAGGCGAAGCTGGCCAAGCCGGTTGCCGAGGATCCAGGGGCGGCCGTGATGCACTGGGCGCAGATGTTCCCGAACGTCGGCCTGGCCTGGGACGACCTCTCGTTCCTGCGTGACAACTGGGACGGGCCGATCGTGCTGAAGGGCATCACGCACGTCGAGGACGCCAAGCTCGCCGCGGAGCACGGCGTCGACGGGATCGTGGTTTCGAACCACGGCGGCCGCCAGGTCGACGGCGCGGTCGCCGCCCTGGACGCACTGCCGGCGATCGTGGACGCGGTCGGCGAGCAGCTGACGGTGCAGTTCGACTCCGGCGTACGCACCGGCTCGGACGCCGCCAAGGCCCTCGCCCTCGGCGCGAAGGCGATCCTCCTCGGCCGCCCCCTCCTCTACGGCCTCGCCCTGGCCGGCCAGGCAGGCGTCGAACACGTCCTCCGCTGTTTCCTCGCCGAACTGGACCTGACCCTGGCCCTCACCGGCCACGCCAACCACCACGAACTCAACCGCGACTCGCTCGTGCGAGCTTAGGGTTCTGTATTACAGAACCATGGGGTTGTGTAGTACATTTGGTCGGTGGCGATCACGTGGGCACCCAGCGCGGACAAGCACGGCATAGATCGTGAGGACACGCTGCACGCGATCATGAACGCGTACTACGTCGAGCGGGAATTCGATGATCCCCGACCGCCGGCGACCGTCCGGCCGACCCTGTTCATCGGACCGCCTCGACAGCTTGGTGCTCCGTTGCTGGAGGTGATGGTCGAGGTGACACCGCCCCGCGACCTGCACGTCTTTCATGTGATGGTTGCGCGGCAGAAGCACCTCGAGCGGATGGAGGAGGACAGATGACCGAGAAGGATTACGATGCCGCGGCCGAGTGGGCCGAACACGACATGTCCCTGCCCGAGAACTCGCGCACTGCGCTGCGCGGACAGGCGGCCGCCGAGTTCGGTCGGGAACTGATCGAGCGCTCGCGCGGAGGCCGGCCGTCGATCGATCCCGACGCCGGCCCGGGTGAGAACTCGCCTGTCCGGCAGGTGCGCCTGCCTCGGTCGCTGGACAACGACCTGGTTGCTTTCGCCGAGGTGAACCATCGCAACCTCAGCGAGGTGATGCGCGAGGCGATCACCGAGTACCTGAGCGCGCACAAGGCTGCCAGTTGAGGCACTGGGAGTTGAACCGGGGCTCGGTCGTATGGGCATGAAGGCGGTGGTGTTCGATCTGGACAATACGTTGTTCGATCACAGTGGGTCTGCTGAGCGGGGGCTTCGGGGATGGGTGGCGGGGTTGGGGGTTGTGCCTACGGATGCGTTGGTCGCGGAGTGGTTCGTGATCGAGGATCGGGTGTATCCGGCGTGGCTGGCGGGGGAGTTGAGCCATCAGGGGCAGCGGCGGCAGCGGATGCGGGAGTTCCTGCCGTTGCTCGGGATCGAGGTCCCGGGGACGGACGCCGGGCTGGACGAGGTGTTCGACGGGTACCTGCGGCTGTACCGGGACAGCTGGGTGGCGTACCCGGACGCCCGGCCGGCGCTGGAAGTTGCCCGGGGCAACGGGTGGCGGATCGGCGTACTCACCAACGGAAGTACGAAGCAGCAGAACGCGAAGCTGGAGGCGATCGGGCTCGCTGGGTTCGTGGATGTGGTGTGCACGTCCGAGTCGCTGGGCGTCAGCAAGCCCGACCCGCTGGCCTATCACCGTGTCTGTGAGGCGTTGGGCGTGGAGCCGGCGGACACGTTGATGGTCGGGGACAACCTGGAGCTCGACGTGCTCGCGGCCCGCGAAGCCGGGCTGGCCGCGCGGCATCTGGACCGCGCGGCCGGTGGCACCTTGCTGGACCTGCTCTAGTTGATCGTCCAGGTGTCGGCGCCGGTGACCAGGGCTTGCAGGTCGCCGGTGCCCTGGGTTTCCTGGGCGGTGCTGATCTGCTGGCGGACGAGGTCGTCGTACGCCGGGCGGTCGACGTCGCGGAACACGCCGACCGGGGCGCGGTGCAGGACGCCGCCGTCGGTGAGGCGGGACAGCGCGAACGCGTACGCCGGGTCGTCGACGTGGGCGTCATGCACGACCAGGTCGGCCTCGCCACCGGGCAATGAGGCGATCTCGCGGACCGCCAGCGATGCGAACCCGTCGCGGACCACTCCGAGCCGCCCGTCGGTGCCGAACCGGATCGGCTCGCCGTGCACCAGCGGGATGATCGCGTCGTCCCGGGTCTCCGGGTCCTTGAACGCCTCGAACGCGTTGTCGTTGAAGATCGGGCAGTTCTGGTAGATCTCCACGAACGCCGTACCGCGGTGCTCGGCGGCGGCCCGCAGCACCGAGGTCAGGTGCTTGCGGTCGGAGTCGATCGTCCGCGCCACGAACGTCGCCTCCGCGCCGAGCGCCAACGAGACCGGGTTGAACGGGTTGTCCACCGAGCCCATCGGCGTCGACTTCGTCACCTTGCCCGGCTCCGAGGTCGGCGAGTACTGCCCCTTGGTCAGACCGTAGATCCGGTTGTTGAACAGCAGGATCTTCAGGTTCACGTTGCGCCGCAGCGTGTGGATCAGGTGGTTGCCGCCGATCGACAGCGCGTCGCCGTCACCGGTCACCACCCACACGCTGAGGTCCGGGCGGGCGGTCGCCAGGCCGGTCGCGATCGCCGGCGCGCGGCCGTGGATCGAGTGCATCCCGTACGTCGACAGGTAGTACGGGAACCGCGACGAGCAGCCGATCCCGGACACGATCGCGACGTTCTCGCGCTTGATCCCGAGCTCGGGCAGGAAGCCCTGGAAGGCCGCGAGTACGGCGTAGTCACCGCAGCCGGGGCACCAGCGGACCTCCTGGTCCGAGACGTACTCCTTGCGGTTCTGCGGCTCGGTCGCGGCCGGAACGTTCTTCAGGCCACCGGGCAGGCTCGGCATGCCGAGCTCTACGGCGCTCATCGTGCACCCTCCTTGAGATGACCGTTCTGGTCGGCCAGTGCTTCACCGTGCTTCAGGGCGGCCGCCGCGGTCCCGAGGTGCCGGGCGTCGTCGTCGATGCCCTCGGTCTCCTCGACCAGGTTGCCGATCACCTCGGCCAGCTCCGCGGCGCCGAGCGGCATACCGCGGACCTGCGCGTAGGACACGACGTCGACCAGGTACTTCGAGCGCAGCAGCATCGCGAGCTGACCCAGGTTCATCTCCGGGACCAGCACCTTGTCGTAGGACCTGAGCAGGTCCCCGAGGTTCGACGGGAACGGGTTCAGGTGCCGCAGGTGCGCGTGCGCGACCTTGCCGCCGACCGTGCGGACCCGGCGAACACCGGCTCCGATCGGGCCGTACGTCGAACCCCACCCGAGCACCAGGACCTTCGCCGTGCCGTCCGGGTCGTCGACCTCGACCGGCGGGATCGTCCGCGCGACCGCGTCGACCTTGGCCTGGCGGGTGCGGATCATCAGGTCGTGGTTGGCCGGGTCGTAGGAGATGTTCCCGGTCTTGTCCTCCTTCTCCAGACCACCGATCCGATGGTCCAGGCCCGCCGTACCGGGCACGGCCCAGGCGCGGGCGAGGGTCTCCGGATCACGCTCGTACGGGAGGTACTTGCCGTCGGGCGCGTTCGGGGCGGTGGTGAAGTCCGGGTCGATGGTCGGCAGTTCGTCGACCACCGGGATCTGCCACGGCTCGGAGCCATTGGCCAGATACCCGTCGGACAGCACGATCACCGGCGTGCGGTAGGTGATCGCGATCCGCGCCGCCTCGATCGCGATCGCGAAGCAGTCCGCGGGGGACTGCGCCGCGAGCACCGGCAGCGGGGCCTCGCCGTTGCGGCCGAACATCACTTGCAGCAGGTCGGCCTGCTCGGTCTTGGTCGGCATACCGGTGGAGGGGCCGGCGCGCTGGATGTCGCAGATCACCAGCGGCAACTCGAGCATCACGCCGAGACCGATCGTCTCGGACTTCAGGCTGATGCCCGGGCCGGACGACGTGGTGACGCCGAGCGCCCCGCCGAACGACGCGCCGAGGGCGGCGCCGACGCCGGCGATCTCGTCCTCGGCCTGGATCGTGGTGACGTTGAACCGCTTGAGCTTGGACAGCTCGTGCAGCACGTCGGAGGCCGGGGTGATCGGGTACGCGCCGAGCACCAGTGGCAGCCCGGCCCGCTGTGCGCCCGCCACCAGGCCGTACGCCAGCGCGAGGTTGCCGGAGATGTTCCGGTACGTCCCGGTCGCCATCTTGGCCGGCTTCACCTCGTACCGGACCGAGAACTCCTCGGCGGTCTCGCCGAAGTTGTAGCCCGCGCGGAAGGCCGCGATGTTCGCGTCCCGGATGTCCGGCGCCTTCGCGAACTTGGTCTGCAGGAACGTAATCGTCGAGTCGACCGGCCGCTGGAACAGCCAGGACACCAGGCCGAGCGCGTACATGTTCTTCGCCCGGGACGCGTCCTTGCGGGACAGCCCGAACTCCTTGACCGACTCCACCGTCATCCCGGTGAGATTCAGCGGTACGACGTGGTAGCCGTCCAGCTCGCCGGTCTCCAGCGGATTCTCGTCGTACCCGATCCGCTTCAGGTTGCGCGCGGTGAAGTCCGCGGTGTCGACGATCAGCGTCGCGCCCCGCGGCACGTCCTTCAGGTTCGCCTTCAGGGCCGCCGGGTTCATCGCGATCAGCACATCGGGCGCATCACCCGGCGTGAGGATGTCGTGGTCGGCGAAGTGGAGCTGGAAGGAGCTGACCCCGGGCAGAGTTCCGGCTGGTGCCCGGATCTCTGCGGGGAAGTTGGGCAACGTCGACAGGTCATTGCCGAACGATGCCGTTTCCGCTGTGAACCTGTCCCCCGTGAGCTGCATCCCGTCGCCGGAGTCGCCGGCGAAGCGGATCACCACGCGGTCGAGCTGCTTGACCTCGATGGTCACTGTTCTGTTCATCTCCAAGTCGAAGCTTGGGTCGGTCTGCCGCTTCGTGGACGACAGTCGATCCCCCCGTCAGGGCGATAACCCCAATATTAGTTCGCCCTTAGAACGGAACCATGCGGAAGCCCCGGTGGTCCACAGCCTGGGACGCGTCACCGCAACCTGCTCCGCTCCTGTAAGGCCCGCGGCATCACGCTGTGCGAGCGCTCGCTTGCGATCCGGAGTGAGAACCGGCAGGGTGGCGTCGTCTTGTTGTGGACTCAGGGAGTTGCTTTCATGCGCCGTGTGCTGGCCGGACTGCTGACGTTGCTCATGCTGGGCTGTGCCGTCCCGGTGGCGTCCGCCGACCCTGCGCCTGTGCGGACCGCGAAGATCTCCAGCATTCGTACGACGGACGCGACCAAGGGCGTGATCACGGTGGTCGGCACGCTGACGCCGGCGCCCGCCACGGGCACCCGGATCCCGCTACACCAGTGGATCCCGTCGGCGAAGCGCTGGCAGGAGGTCGGGCACGGGTACTCGTCCGGCAGCAGTGTGACGATCGCCACCGTGCAGCCCGGGTCGGTCCGGACGTACCGGATCGCGGTCGGTCCACAGGCGCCGTACGCCGCGGCGCTCTCGCCGATGATCAGCTTCAAGCACTACGTGTGGCGCGGGATGTTCAGAAAGGGCCTGGTGTCCGCGGGCGGGGCGGGACAGCCGCAGTTCACCGTCGTACCGCCGAAGGAAGGGCCGCGGCGGTCCGAGGCCGATCTGCTGGCGAACCAGGGCGGGTACGTCTGGGGCGAGGTCGACTCGACCGGCTGCCGGTACTCGCGGAACTGGCTGGGCAACCTGACCGACGGGCTGGTGCGGGTGTCGCTGCACAACGGCACGACGGCGATGACGTCGGTCCGGATGAACCAGGAGACCGAGGGCTGGCTGAACCACGACATCTCCGGCGTGACGCGGCTGCGCCTGCAGGTCGCCGACATCCGCTCCGGCTACGGTCCGTACGTCTCGATCGACTCCCTCCTGCTCTGCACCAACTAGACTCTTGCGCGTGTCGGACAGCTATGGCGTTGTCGCTGCGGTGGTCGCGCTCGGCCTGGTGGGGCTGATCGGCGCGTTCGCGCTCAACAAGGCGCTGACGGTCACGTATCCGACCGAGGGCAAGCTCAAGACCTACGAGTCCGGCGTCGATCCGGTGGGCGAAGGCTGGGCCCAGGTCCACATCCGGTACTACCTGTTCGCGTACCTCTACGTGATCTTCGCCGTCGACGCGATCTACCTGTTCCCGTGGGCCACGATCTTCGCGACCCTCGGCTTCGCGACCCTGATCGAGATGTTCGTCTTCCTGGCCTTCGTCGCGGTCGGCCTGCTGTACGCCTATCGCAAGGGCGTCCTGCGCTGGACCTGAGCCAGCGCGGCGGCGATGGCCCAGTCCTGGCAGCCGACACCGACCGACTTGAAGACCGTGCGACCCGTCGTGGCCGGTGGGCCGGCCAATGCAGGGCCCAGCTCGACGAGTTGCCCGGTGCTGAGCGTTCCGGACTGCACGGCGTCGATGATCTCGCCGGATTCTTCGAGGGCGGCTTCGGTCTGGTCGACGAGCACCGTGGTCGCGGTCGCGAACAGTTCGCGCGGGAGTTCGCGCATGGTGGGGCGGAAGGCGCCGATCGCGTTGACGTGGACCCTCTCGGGCAGGGCGTCCGCGGCGAAGAGCGGGGTGGTGGACGACGTGGCGCAACAGATGACGTCAGCGTCGGCGATCGATGCGTCGATCGACGTACTGGGCCTGAACTTCACGTCGGGGAACTCCTCGCCCAGCTCCCGAGCCAGTGTGGCCGCTCGCTCCGGTGAGCGCCCGGTGACGGTGACATCCGCGATCGGCCGTACGGCGAGGACCGCGCGGGCCTGATCCGGCGCCTGAGCACCGGTCCCGATCACAGTCAGCCGGGTGGCGTCCGCGGGCGCGAGCAGATCGGTCGCGACGCCGACCACGGCTCCGGTCCGCAGCGTGGTGATCGAGCTGCCGTCGGCAACGAGTTGCTCGCCGCCGCCGGTCCAGATCACGGTCGCGCGGATCGCCGGCACCTGGTCGAGCGCGATCCCGATCTTCTTCACCACCGCGGTCCCGGTCGGGGAGTGGTACGCCGACATGACCAGCACCGCACCGTCGCCGAAGATCTGCCGCGGCGGCAGCACGAAGTTGCCGGCCGCAAGCTCGGCGAACGCGTCCCGGACGGCGTCGATCGCCGCAGCCATCGGCACCGACCGTCGGACGTCCTCAGCAGAAAGCACCAGCATCCGCCGAGCATAGGCGGCGCCCGGCTCGTCCCGCGCGGTAACTGAAAGTAATTCCAACTTCGGCGAACCCGACTCGTTGCCCGGTCACCGTTTGTGATTGCGTCCAGCAACAAAACGTGGGTTTCAAGCGTTGTTATCAACGGAATGCGTACGGCTGGTCGCCAAGCGCTCAGTTCGGGGCTATGGTGATTACGCGGGGGAACGGGGCGAATACCTGGTGGTGAGGCTATGTCTTGGCAACTGTGGGTATTGATAGCCCTCGCTGCGGCCGGGCTGGTGCTGTTGGCCGCAGCGCGGATGCGGCGTGCCCGCAAGGTCTTCGACGACATCACCGAACTCGACCGCCCTACTGCCGAGCCGGCCGAGACCGGCGCCGATGAACTGGCCCGGGCTCGCGCCCGGCACCTCGCCGACGAGCCCGACCGACACCGCCGCCACGGATAGGTTCTGCGTCAGTCGCCGTCGAGCAGCCCGTCCCGCCGGGCGACCGCGGCCGCCTCGGTGCGGGAGCGGACGCCGAGCTTGGCGAGGATGTTCGACACGTGCACGCTGACGGTCTTCTCGCTGATGTACAGCTCGCGCGCCAGTTGCCGGTTGGTGCGGCCCTCGGCGAGCAACCGCAGTACTTCGGTCTCCCGCGTCGTCAGCGCACTGGCGCCGTTCGTGTCACCGCCGCCGGCCTCCTCCAGCAGGGGACGCGCACCGAGCTCGCGACCGGTCTCGGCTGCCAGCGCAGACTGCTCGTTCGCCTCGGCGACCCGGCCTGCGGCGCGGAGAGCGGCCGACAGCCGGATCCGCGACCAGGCCTGCTCGAAAAGATAGCCGTACCCGAAGGCGTCGGTCGTCCGCTGCCAGGCGGCGACGTGCTCCTCGGGGGTCGGCGGGTCGATCCCGGTCAGCCAGCGCAGGCGGTCCCACTCCGACTCGAGCCGCGCGAGCCAGGCCAGCCCCTCGACGCCCATCAACCGCCCTGGCGGCAGCCCCTTCTCCGCGGTCGCCTGCCCGATGGAGAGCAACTCCGCTCCGCGCGCGACCAGCTCCTTGGCGGCCGAGGGCTCACCGACGGCCCGATGGCACAGTAGCTGCAGGCCGAGCGCCGAGAACCGGATCCGGGCGAGGTGCCACTCCGTCTGGAAAACGTCCGCGAGCAGCTTGTGGACGTCGGTGATCAGCCTCTCGGCCGCGGCCGGCTGGTCGAGCGCCCGGTAGGCGTCCACGGCGGGCTGCAAACCGATGATCGGCAGCATGACGTCCAGGTCCCACCACTTGCGGGACAGCTCGAACTCCTCCGCGACCGCGGTGTCGCCGCGGCCACCGCGGACCGAGAACTCCACCGCCCGCAGCGCCGCCGCGGCCGCGGTCGGTGTCATCGAGTCGGTTCGCACGGTCGCGACCGCCTCGTCCCACTCGCCGAGCATGAACTGGGTCAGCGCCAGCATCCGCCGCGCGTCGAACCCGTACACCGCCCACTGCCGCCCGAGCTCGCCGGCCCGCTTCATCGCGAACGCCAGCGCGGACTTCGCGCTCACCAGATCGCCCTGCTCGTAATGGGTCGATCCGAGCAGGAACCGGCTCCGCACCTCGGCAGAGACGTCCCCGGCGAGCTGTGCCCGCACCGCCGCCTCCTCGAACTGCTTGGCCGCGGTCTCCGGATCACCCGCACGTCGGCGTAGCTGAGCCAGCGTGATCCCGGCGTCACTGGCCGCGGACTCCTGCCCGGCCTCCCGGGCGATCTCCAGCGCCTTGTGGGCCCAGCGCTCCGCTTCCATCGGGCGCCCCAGCGCGTCGGACACCCGGGCGTAGAGCGAGGCGACCTGCGCCTTGAACACACTCGAGGGCTCGTCCTGAACCAGCTTGAGCGCCTGCGAGATCGCCTCGTTGGCCTCCTGGTCCTGGTCGATCACCAGCGCGATGTCGGCCAGCGGCAACAGCAGCTCGGCGCGCTGCAGCTTCGGCGCGTCCGCGGGCAGCTCGGCCAGCGCCTTGCGGAGCAGCTTCAGCGCACGCAGGTGCTGCGACGACAAGGTGGCCGCGGTCGCCGTGTCGACGATCAGCCAGGTCTTGTCGACGGTGCTCGTGGGCGCTGCGTTCGGGAGCAGCTCGAGGGCCATCTCGTAGTGCTTCAGTGCCTCCTGCGGCGCCGCGACCGACAAGGCCTCCAGGCCGGCCCGGACGCGGGCCTCGAACGCGGTGGCCAGGTCGTGCGACCGGGTGGCGTGCCCGGCCAGCTCGGCCGCGGTCCCCGCGACGGTCTGGTTCTCCAGGGCCTGCACGTACGCCGCGTGCTCGCGCACACGCTCGCCCGGCAGCAGGTCGTCGTACACGGCCTCGGCCAGCAGCGCGTGGCGGAAGTAGTACCGGTCGTTGGTCGGTACGTCGATGATGTGCGCGTCGATCAGCTCGCGCAGGGCGTCGTCGAGCTCGCGGTCCGGGAGCTTGGCCACGGCGGTGAGCAGGTCGTGCGGGACGCGGCGGCCGGCGACCGCGATCACGCGGGCGACCTGGCGGGCCTCGTCGGACAGCGGGTCCAGACGGACCAGGAGCAGGTCGGCAAGCTCGGGCGGAACGCCGTCATCGTCACCCATCGACGCCGCGGCAGCGAGCTCCTCGGTGAAGAACGCGTTCCCACCGGCCCGCTCCAGGATCCGGCGCTCCTCCTCCGCGGGAAGCGGAGCGGTGAGCAAGGAGTGCAGCAGGGTGCGGGCCTCGTCGGCGTCGAGGGGCAGCAGGTTCACCCGGCGTACCCGCGGATTCCTCGACCACTCGGCGATCGGGCGGCGGAGCGGATGGCGGCGGTGCAGGTCGTCGCTGCGGTACGAGACCACGAGCGCGAGCCGTTGCGAGGTCAGGCGGGTGATCAGGAAACCGATCAGGTCCCGGGTCGCGTCGTCGGCCCAGTGCGCGTCCTCGACGACCACCAGCTGCGGCTCGCTGGTGGCGAGCGCGGTGAACGCGCCGAGAACCGCGTCGAACAGCGCGGCCCGGTCCAGCTGGCCTTCCTGCGGCGCGGGCTGCGCGCCGAGCAGGCGGTGTGCGGGCAGCAGGCGGCCGATCGCCGGGAAGTTCTTCAGGACCCCTTCGACCAGGTCGGGACGGTCGCCGGCCAGCCGGCCGAAGATCTCGGAGAACGGCTGGTACGGCAAGCCGGCGTCGCCGAAGTCGGTGCAGTGCCCGACCAGCACCCCGAACCCGCGCTCGTGCGCACCGGTGGCGACCTCGTCCAGCATCCGCGTCTTGCCGACGCCGGTGTCGCCGGACAGCAGCACAGCACCGGCGCGACGCGTGCGGGCGTCGTCCACGGCGCTGAGCAGGGCGGCCATCTCGGTCGAGCGGCCGACGAGAGGTGTCGAATTCCAGGGCACGGTGTCCATCTTCGCCCCTGGCGCCGACACAAATCGACGGCATCCCGTCCGCCGGGTTCTCCCAGCCGCAGAATCGGGTACGGAAACGCCGTCCCTGATCGTCGGTTCTCGATCAGGGACGGCGGTCTCGGCGGTCATGCGACCGGACGCGGCCGGAAGGCGTGCCGCGGCTTCGGCGCGGTGGCCTTCGTCGCGCGCTCCCGGCGGTTGGCGGCCCGGTAGTCACGCTTGGCGCGCTCCAGGCGGTACGCCGCCTCCGCTCGCATCGAATCCGGGGTCAGTGGAACGTTGATCATGGTTTCCCTCCCTTCAGGCTTTCCGGCCGAACAGGTGGCCGATGGCCCGGCGGCTCCGGGTGGTCCGGTGCTGCCGGAAGTCGCGGCTGAGGCGTGCCCTGCGGTAGTCGACCTCGGCCTTGACGGCTGCGTTGCTGAACATGTGTTCCTCCGTTGTCTGCTGCCGGCTCTCTGCCGACAGCTGTAAATCTGCTCGTCTGAGGTGGGGCCGCACATCGGAACTCCTCCCTATCCCCGCGCGCCGGTGGTACCTAGGTGCTCCCAGGCGGTCCTAGAGAGGCAGTGCGCAGGCCGGAAACGACGGAGGCGGGGGGGGGGG
>DASXXB010000039.1:0-5095 GCA_036503355.1 Kribbella sp.
AGCCGGGCCGCAATCGAGTCGGCCGCCTGCCACGCCATGGGTTGACCCGAGGCGCAGGACATCCGCAGCGGCTTGTTCTTCGAGCCCAACGCGTACGCCGCGTCGCCGATCGCGTACACGTCCGGGTGCGAGACCGACCGCATCGTCTCGTCGACCACGATCCGCCCGGTGTCACTGACCTCGAGCGGGGTCGCCCGCACGATGGGGTGAACGGCGAACCCCGCGGTCCAGACCGTGACCGCAGCCGGGATCACGCCGCCCTCCGTCGTCACCTGATCCGCGTCGACGCCGGTGACCGCGGCGTTCTCGTGCACGGTGATGCCCAGCCGGTCGAACACCTTCCGCAGGTGCCGCTGTCCACCGGCCGACAGCCAGTCGCCGAGGGTGCCGCGGACGACCAAGGCGACGTCGAGGTCAGGCCGCGACTCGGCCAGTTCGGTCACGAACTCCACGCCGGTCAGGCCGCCGCCGACCACTACCACCGCCTGACCGGCCGTCAGCGTGGCCAGCTTCTCCCGAAGCCGGAGTGCGCCCGGGCGGCTGGCGATCTGGTACGCGTGCTCTTCCGCCCCCGGGACGCCCTGCGAGTTCCAGCCGCTGCCGAGCGCGTAGACGAGCGTGTCGTACTCCAGCTCCTCGGACTCGAGCGCGACCGTCTTGCGGTCCACGTCGACCCCGGTGACCCTGGCGAACTTCAGCTCGACGCCGGTGCCGGCGAACATCTGGTCGAAAGGCCGCGGCTTGAGGTCCCGGCCGGTGGCGAGCTCGTGCATCCGGACCCGTTCGACGAAGTCGGGCTCGGCGTTGACCAGCGTGATGGCGACCTCGTCGCGGTACAGCCGGGCGGCGAGGCGGCCGGCGGCGACGGCTCCGGCGTACCCGGCGCCGAGGACGATGATGCGGTGCTTCATATCGGTGCTCCTGTCTGCTGCGTTGTTGCCCCTTGAACCGGGCAGCCCGCGGATTCCTGACAGGTTCGTGGTGTGAAGCAGGTCACAGGATCGACAGCAGCGGCTCTCCGTGGTCGGTGGCGGCGAACAGTTCGGTCGCGCGGACGAGCTTGTCCGGGTTCGCCTGGGTGCGGACCGCGGTGATGCCGTCGGCGGTCACCTCGAGGCACATCACGCCGATCACCTCGCCGTTCGCCAGCACCACGAGCGCGGGCTCGCCGTTCACGGACCAGGCGTAGACGTCCGCCTGTCCGCCGACGTACAGACGCTTCGCCTCGCTGGGCTTGAACAGGCCGCGGAGGAAGCGGGCGACCGCGAGCGCTCCCTCGACCGCCCTGGTCCGGGCCGGGACCTTGCCGCCGCCGTCACCGATCGAGACCGCGTCGGCGGTCAGCAGCCGCACGATCGAGTCGGTCCGCCCGCTGGTCGCGGCGGCGATGAACTCGTCGACGATCCGCCGGGCCACGGCCGCGTCGACCTCGGCCCGGGCGCGCCCTTCGGCCAGGTGCTGCTTCGCCCGGCGGAACAGCTGCTGGCTGGCGGACTCGGTCAGCTCGAGGATCTCCGCGATCTCGCGGTGCGGGTAGTCGAACGCCTCCCGCAGTACGTAGACGGCCCGTTCGTTCGGGGAGAGGCGTTCCATCAGCGTCATCACGGCGTACGACACCGACTCGCGCTGTTCGACGGTGTCCGCCGGGCCGAGCATCGGGTCGCCGTCGAGCAGCGGTTCGGGCAGCCATTGGCCGACGTACGTCTCCCGGCGTGCACGGGCGGACGTGAGCTGGTTGAGGCACAGGTTGGTCAGCACCTTCGTCAGCCAGGCCTCGGGTACGTCGATCCGCTCGACGTCGGCGGCCTGCCAGCGTAGGAACGTCTCCTGGACGGCGTCCTCGGCCTCGCTCGCCGACCCCAGCAGCCGGTACGCGATGGCCTCCAGCCGGCGCCTGGAGCCCTCGAAGCGAGACACGTCCTCCGCGGTCAGGGCCATGCTGGGATCCTAGTAGGCGTGCAGAGTTCGCTGCCGCTGACGATCGACCGCGATTCCGGGGTGCCGTTGCACCTGCAGCTGGCCGAGCAGTTCCGGGCGGCCGTACTGGACGGGCGGCTGCAGGCGGGGCATCGGCTGCCGTCGACGCGGGACCTGGCGCGGGACCTGTCGGTGTCGCGGTCGGTGACGCAGGCGGCATACGACCAGTTGCACGCGGAGGGCTGGATCGAGGGGCGTACCGGCGCGGGCACCTTCGTCACGGACGTCGCGCCGCTGCAACCCGCCGTACGGCGTTCGACAACACCTCAGCCCGAGACGGAGCCGAAGCTGCTCACCCTGCGCCCCGGGATCCCGTACATCGCGCCGACACCCGACCCCGGCTGGCGGCGCGCGTGGCGCGAGGTGTCCACGCAGTCGCCGCCGCGTGGGTACGACGATGCCGCCGGGCTGCCCGCGCTCCGCGTCGCGCTGGCGGACCACGTCGCACGGGTCCGCGGGATCGCCTGCGGCCCGGAGAACGTACTGGTCACGAACGGAACCGTGCACGGGCTGCGGTTGCTGCTCGCGGTCACACGCGAGCCCGGCGACCGGATCGCGATCGAGGACCCCGGGTACCTGAACGCGGTCGCCGCCGCCCGCGACCACCGGCTCCGGATCGTCGACGTACCGGTCGACGAGGACGGGCTGCAGGTCGGCGCCCTGCCCGACAACGCGGCCGCGGTCTACGTCACACCGTCGCACCAGTACCCGCTCGGCGGGCGGCTACCCGTTGCCCGGCGCAACGAACTGGTCCGCTGGGCGCGGCGGACCGGCAGTCTGCTGATCGAGGACGACTACGACAGCGAGTTCCGGTACGACGTCGCGCCGCTGCCCGCCCTGGCGCAGCTCGACCGGGAGCGCGTCGTACATCTCGGCACGCTCTCGAAGACCCTCAGCCCCGCCTTGCGCCTCGGCTGGCTGGTCGCGTCCGAGGCGATGGTCGACCGCCTCGCCACATTTCGCGCCAACTCCGGAGACTGGCCGGCCTGGCCGATGCAGGCCGCACTACTCGCGATGCTCCGCGACGGCTACCTGGACCGCGTCGTCCGGCGCGGCCGCCGCCTCTATGCGGAACGCCGTACCCACACCTGCACCGTGCTCGCACCCTACGGCCAGGTCATCGGCCAGGACGCCGGCTTGCACATCACCCTGCTGCTCCCCGACAACACCAACGACCGCGAACTAGCAGCCGCCGCCCGCCAAGCCGGCGTCGTAGTCGCCCCACTGTCCGAGTACCGCCGCACCGTCCCAGGCCCCCCAGGCCTCGTAATCGGCTACGCAACCCCCTCAACACAGGACCTCCACCATGCCCTGACCGTCCTCACCAACGTCCTCAGTCGCCGTTGAACTGCGCTCTACGCCGACCGTGGTGCGCGGAACTGATCGAGATCCAACTCGACTTCGATGCCGTTGAGGACCGCGACGATGCGCGGGTTCTCAGCCCCGGTCGCGTGGAGGTAGTCGGCCAGTGTCGACAGCAGCATGTCGTTTCGCCGCTCCAGACGAGACACGACCGCTTGGCCGACACCGAGCTTCTCCGCGACCTCCACCTGCGTCAGCTCTCCGGCGCGGCGGATCATGGCGAGGTTCTCGGCGTAGGCTCGGTCCAGCTCACGCGACTCGGCCTCGACCTCTGCGACACCGGCGGCGATGTCCGGTCGGGCCAGCAGCTCGTCGAGTCGCTTGTTCCCTCGAACGAACGTCGCCCTCTCGGGCTTCTTGGTAGTCATGAGCCTCCTCTCATCGCTTCCCGTTTCCACTGGTCGATGAGACCGTCAGCTCGCACGCCGACGGAGTTGTAGAACACATCACCGATGCGTGCCTTGTCACCTGCGAACAAGGCGACGACCACGGTGTCGGTGTCCGGTGGGAACCAGCAGATGAGCCGGACCGCAACACCCGGCCGGTACGGGTGCGAGACGCGCCACAGCAGATGCCGTCGCGACTGCCGCACCCACCGGAGTGTCGCAGTCTCCAGGTCACGCGTGGGCGGCTGCTTGAGTTCCTGGAGATGTTTGAGTGCGGCGGTGACCAGGATGAGGACTTGCTTCGCATGCGCCTCTCCCTTCTCGACCCGCCGTTCAAGGTCGTCGAGCCAAGCACCGAAGTCAGCCGGCCAGTCGATCTGCACGACCGAACTATGACATCAGATGCATATGACTGACAAATCATATCCGGTGCACGTCAGCGCTACAACCGGCGTTCCTGAACCGTTATGCGCGGGCGTCAGTCGCCGTTGATCGGGTGTAGCCAGCGGTGCAGGTGCCCGGTACTGCAGCGTTTCGACCAGCGCTGAAGGGGTCGCTGGGCGACCGTGCGAGTGCCATCGTGTCGGCGTCGCTTGTTGATCGGGAGGGGGCGAAGGTGTTTCGGACTGTAGGGATCGCGCTACTGGCGCTGGGGTTGCCGGCGATGTCATCGGTCGCCCAGGCGACTGCCACCGGCACACTGTGTCCGGCGCAGCAGGTCGCCACGTTGCCGGGCATGGCGCGGGTCGACATTGATGGGGTCGCGCCTGGCGGGCGGTTCCAGGTGGGGGCGGCAACGCGGGCAGACGGAACCGGCGCGACGGTCCTCTGGGACAACGGCGTACCGCAACTGGTTGCCACCGGCCACGAGAACTCGTGGGGCGTGGACGTCGACGACGGCGGGCAGGCCGTCCTGGTGACGAGCGACGGTGACGCGACCGCGCGCTGGCGGTACCGCAACGGGGCACTCGAGGAACTGCCGACGCCGGCCGGGTACTTCAACCCGACGGTCAAGGCGATCGACAACGACCGCGGCGACATCCTCGGTACGGTCAGCGACGCCGACGGCTGGAACGTCCGCGCGGTGGTGTGGAACTCCGCGAACCAGCCGCGGGTCCTGCCGGTCCCGGCCGGCTACAACGAGGTGCAGGTCGGTGACATCGACGACGGCACGGTGGTCGGCACGGTTCTGGACTTCGACATCCCGAACGCGCGGACGCGGGCGATGAAGCCGGCGTACTGGTTCACCGACGGCCGCGCCGCGACGATCCCGGCGTCCGCGCCGGAGGCCTTCGCCCAGGCCGACGCGATCCGCAACGGCATCGTCGCCGGCGTCGACGCCGGCCAGGTGACCACCTGGCAGGTCGGCG
>DASXXB010000040.1:0-39783 GCA_036503355.1 Kribbella sp.
GGCGCACACACCAGCGCGACCGTGACGGCGGGAACCCCGCCGACCATCAGCAAGCCGGCCGTGACTCCGGGGATCTTCCCGTTCGGTCCGGCCCGCGCCGCTTCGACGTTCCAGTCCGAGCCGAACGTCGCCGGTACCGACATGTCCGGCTATGTCGTCCTCGGGGACGCGCTGTACCTCCGCTACTACAACCTCGACGCGGGGATCAACCAGACGACCCGCATCGGTGGCGGCTGGACGAACTTCACCGACGTCGAGTTCGTGCACTACGAGCAGGGTCAGACCGCACACAGGATGCTGTACGGGTTGCGCAACGACGGGACGCTGTTCCGCTGGAACGCCGCCGGTGAGTCGCCCGTCGCCGCCGGTTCCGCGACCGGATTCGCGGCAGTGAAGTCGATGACGCTGATCAGCAAGACCGCGACCTACGACACCTTCCTGGCGAACACCAAGGCCGGCGCGCTCTACACCATCCGGATCCCGATCACCTCGCCGATGAAGCCGATCGTCACCGTCGTCCGTTCGGCCACCTGGCAGGGCTTCGAATCCCTCGTCGCCGGCCCCTGCGGTCAGTACGGCACGGTCCTGCTGGGCATCGACAAGGACACCCGGACCGGCACCCTGTACGCCGTGGGCCACGCGAACGGCACCGCAACCGTCATCAACTCCCTCGGCAAGGTCCCCAGCACCTTCGCCGACCCGATCTACCACCGCATCGGCCCAGTCGCCTACCTCGACCAGCTCAACGGCGACTGAACCGAGGACATAACGGTTCCGGAACGACGATTGTGGAGTGCCGAGCTCGCCGATATGATTTTGAGGTCATATGTACCTGATGTCATAGTTGCGCCGTGCAGATCGACTGGCCCGCGGACTTCGGTGCTTGGCTCGACGACCTTGAGCAGCGGGTCGAGAAGGGAGAGGCGCATGCGAAGCAGATCCTCATCCTGGTCACCGCTGCACTCAAGCACCTCCAGGAGCTCAAGGAACCGCCCACGCGTGAGTCGGAGACAGCGACGCTCCGGTGGGTCCGGCAATCCAGGCGTCATTTGCTGTGGCGGGTTTCGCACCCGTATCGGCCTGGTGTCGCGGTTCGGCTCATCTGCTGGTTCCCGCCGGACTCCGACACCGTGGTCGTCGCCTTGTTCGCCGGCGACAAGGCGCGGATCGGCGACGTCTTCTACAACTCCGTCGGAACCCGGGCCGACGGGCTCATCGACCAGTGGAAACGAGAAGCGATGAGGGGGCACTCATGAACCGCGGGGAGCCGGGCCGGAAGAGGTTCGTGCGTGGAAACAAGCGGCTCGACGAACTGCTCGCTCGTCCGGAGATTGCAGCCGGCGTTGCCGAGGTCGAGGCAGAGGCGCGTGAGCTCGATCGTGTCTATGCCGAGAGCCTCGCCATGATTCGCCGGGCCGGCGACCTCACGCAGGTCGAGGTGGCGGAGAAACTCGGCGTCGGCCAAGCGGTGGTCTCGCGGCTCGAGCGCCGCAACGACATGCTGTTGTCGACCTTGGCGGACTACCTGCACGCGACCGGGGCGGAGCGTCCTCGCATCGTCGCCGTTCTGAACGGGATGGAGGTCGAGTTGGACCTCGACCAGTTCAGGGCGCCGCGGTCGGCGTGACCGGCCGACCCGCTCAACGGTGAGTGAGGACCTTGGTCAGGGTGGTCAGGGCTTGATGGAGGTCCTTGGTTGACGGGGTCGCGTAGCCGATGACGAGTCCTGGTGGGCCTGGGACGGTGCGGCGGTACTCGGAGAGCGGGGCTACGACGACGCCTGCCTCCCGGGCGGCGGTGGCGAGCTTGCGGTCGTCGATGTTGTCGGGAAGCAGCAGGGTGATGTGCAGGCCGGCGTCCTGGCCGATCACCTGGCCGTAGGGTGACAGTACGTCGACCGTGTGGGTACGGCGTTCCGCGTAGAGGCGGCGGCCGCGGCGGACGGCTCGGTCCAGGTAGCCGTCGTGGAGCATCGCGTGGAGGGCGGCCTGCATCGGCCAGGCGGGCCAGTCGCCGGAGTGGGCGCGGAAGGTGGCGAGGCGGTCGACCATCGGTTCGGAGGCGACCAGCCAGCCGAGGCGGAGGGCGGGGCTGAGGGTCTTCGAGAGCGTACCGAGGTGGACGACCCGTTCCAGGTCGAGCTGTGCGAGCGCGGGCAGCGGCGCCACGTCGTACCGGAACTCGCTGTCGTAGTCGTCCTCGATCAGCAGGCTGCCGGTACGTCGCGCCCAGCGCACGAGTTCGTTGCGCCGGGCAACAGGTAGCCGGCCGCCGAGCGGGTACTGGTGGGACGGCGTGACGTAGACCGCCTGCAGGTCGTCGGTCAGTGCGCCGACCAGGAGGCCGTCCTCGTCGACCGGTACGTCGACGATCTCGAGCCGGTGGTCGTGCGCGGCGGCGACCGCGTTCAGGTAACCGGGGTCCTCGATCGCGATCCGGTCGCCGGGTTGCCGCGTGACCGAGAGCAGCAGCCGGAGTCCGTGCACGGTTCCGTTCGTGACCAGCACGTTCTCCGGCCCGCATGCGATGCCTCGGACCCGCCCGACGTGGTCGGCGAGGGCGGCGCGCAGCGCGGGAAGCCCGGCCGCGGCGTCGTACCCCCGTGGTGGCGACTGCGTGGACACTTCGCGCCACGCCCGCCGCCAGCCGGGATCGGGTGTCGGAGCGATGTACGGGATGCCGGGACGCAGCGTCAGGAGCTTCGCGTCCGCGTCCGGCCGGTGCGCCGAACGCCGCCGTACGGCGGGTTGCAGGGGTACGACGTCCGTGACGAAGGTGCCCGCGCCGGTGCGGCCCTCGATCCAGCCTTCCGCGTGCAACTGGTCGTACGCCGCCTGCGTCACGGACCGCGACACGGACAGCTCCCGGGCGAGGTCACGCGTGGACGGCAGCCGATGCCCCGCCTGGAGCCGGCCGTCCACCACGGCGGCACGGACCTGCTCGGCCAACTGCAGGTGCAACGGCACCCCGGAGTCGCGGTCGATCGTCAGCGGCAACGAACTCTGCACGAATGGACTACCTGATTCGAACGGGAATGGACCGTGCCAGCATGCCACTCCCCGTCGGAACCTGGTGGCATGACCACCACCCCGCTGCAGCCCACCGCCCGTACGTCGCTCCGCCGCTCGAAGGAACGCGCTGCCACGGATCGTCAGGCGCTGTACGACGTGCTGCTCGACGGCATGTTCTGCCATCTGGGTGTCGTGGTCGACGGCGATCCGCTCGTGCTGCCCACGGCGTACGGCGTGGACATCGACCGGGGACCGGACGGGACGCTCTACCTGCACGGCTCCGTTGCCGCGCGCAGTGTCGTCGCCGCGCCGCAGCAGACCGTCTGTGTCACGGTCACGCACGCCGACGGGCTGGTGCTCGCGCGGTCGGCGTTCCATCACTCGGTGAACTACCGGTCCGCGGTGATCCTCGGCGTACCGCGGCTGGTCACCGATCCGGACGAGAAGCTGCACGGCCTCAACCGGATCGTCGACCATCTCGTCCCCGGCCGGTCGACGGCCGTCCGCCCGCCGAACCGGAAGGAACTGGCCAAGACCTCGGTGCTGGCGCTGGAGCTCACCGAGGCGTCGGTGAAGACCCGCTCCGGCGGCGCCAACGACGACGAGGAAGACCTGGACCTGCCGTACTGGACAGGCGTGATCCCGCTCCACGTCGTCGCCGGCGAACCGGAGAACAACCCCGACTGCGACCTCCTGGTGCCTGCCCACGTCCGCACCCGCGCGAACCTCCTGGGCGCACCGTCCTAAGCCACGGTCCCCTTGTTGTAGTTCTTCTGCGCCCAGAAGTAGCCGACGAGCGCGATCGCCACGCACCACGCTCCGGCGAGCCAGCCGTTGCCGCTGTCCATCGGCGTACCCAGCAGCAGGTGGCGCAGGGTATCGATGATCGGGGTGAACGGCTGGTACTCCGCGAACCAGCGGATGCCGCCCGGCATCGCCTCCAGCGGGATGAACGTGTTGCTCAGGAACGGCAGCAACAGGCTGATCGGCAGGACGACGTTGCTCGCGCCCTCCGGCGTCTTGCTGGTCAGGCCCAGCGCGATCGCGAACCAGGTCAGGCCGACGGTCAGCCCGATCAGCAGCACGATCGCCAGCAGCCAGTCACCGGGCGACGCGTTCGGACGGAACCCGAGCAGGACCGCGAACCCGACCACGAGCGCCAGGCTGACGATCGTCACCAGCACATTGCCGAGCACGTGCCCGGTCAGCACCGCCGGCCGGAAGATCGCCATCGTCCGGAACCGGGCGACGATGCCCTCGGTCATGTCCATGCAGACCGCGACCGCAGGCGACATCGTCCCGGACGCGATCGACATCAGCAGGATGCCTGGCGTCAGGAAGTCGATGTAGTCCAGCCCTTGCGCGCCGTTGCCGAGGCCGGCCGAGAACGTGTCGCCGAAGACCAGCCCGAACAGCAGGATCATGATCACCGGCATCCCGAGCGCGCCGAGCGAGAGACCCGGATAACGCTGGGCGTGCCGCAGCGTACGGCGGAGCATGGTGCCGGTGTCCTGGAGTGCGTAGCTCATTTCGCTGCCACCTTGTCGTGAGTTGTCGGCTGACCGGTGACGGCGAAGAACACGTCATCCAGGTCGGGGGTGTGGACTGTCAGTTCGTCGACCTCGAGCGAGGCGTCGTCGATCCGGCCCAGCAGGTCGCGCAGCGCATGCACGCTGCCGTCGTTCGGCACCTGCAGGACCAGGGCTTCGTGGTTCGGTACGGCGCTCGGCAGCACCTGACCCGCGAGGCCGAACGCCTCCGGGGACGTGAAGCGCAGCCGGATGTGGCCACCGGGAGCGAGCCGCTTGAGTTCTTCCGCCGTACCCTGTGCGACCAGCCGCCCGTGGTCGAGGACGGCGATCCGGTCGGCCAGCTGGTCGGCTTCCTCGAGGTACTGCGTGGTGAGCAGGACCGTGACGCCGCCTGCGACCAGTTCGCGGATCGTCGTCCACATGCGGTGCCGGCTGCGCGGGTCGAGGCCGGTGGTCGGCTCGTCCAGGAAGATGATCCGCGGGCTCCCGACCAGCGTCATCGCAAGATCGAGCCGGCGCTTCATACCGCCGGAGTACGTCGATGCGAGCTTGCTGCCGGCCTCGACGAGGTCGAACTGCTCCAGCAGTTCGTCCGCCCGGCGCCGGGCCTGCTGCTTTCCCAGGTGGTACAGGTCGGCCATCAGGATCAGGTTCTCGCGGCCGGTCATCAGGCCGTCGACCGCGGAGAACTGGCCGGTGACGCCGATCGCGGACCGGACCGCCTCCGGGTCGGCGTGCAGGTCGTGCCCGGCCACCCGGAGCTCACCGGCGTCGGCGGCGGCGAGCGTGGACAGGATCCGGACCACGGTGGTCTTGCCGGCACCGTTCGGGCCGAGCAGGGAGTAGATGGTGCCTTCGGCAACGGTCAGGTCGATGCCGTCGAGCACGAGTTTCTCGCCGTAGGACTTGCGCAGTCCGCGGACGTCGATCGCTGGTGACATGAGAGGTCCTTCGAGGTTTTCGGGCAGGGCGAACCTGACCCAGTGGCTGAACGGGTCTGTGGGAGGAGGATCCGGGCGTGCGTGCCCTACCGGCGGACCGTGACGGCGCCGGTGTCGCTGGTGGGATCAGTTAGATGTCGAGGTCCTCGACCGCGGGTTGGTCGGCGGCCTCCTCGACGAGTTGGTAGAGGTCTTCCGGGATCAGCTCGCGGAGCTCGTCGACGGTGTCGACGACGTACAGGGTGGCCTCGCCCTGCGCCATGCTCCAGGACTGGTCGGAGCTCCAGTTGCCGACCCAGGAACGCCAGCCGGTCAGGTAGCGCTCGTCGTCGGCGTTCTGCTTGAACTGGTTGCGGCGGTCCGCGTGCAGGACGAACTTCCCGGTCCGGCTGCGGTACACCTTGAAGGCCTCGTAGCCGGTGCTGCTGGAGCGGCCGCCCTCGGCGAGCAGTACGCCGGAGAACCGTTGCTTGCGGCCGGTGCCCCGGCCCACCCGGACGGTGATCTCGTCGTACCCCTCGAGCCGGCCCTCCTCGAGCTCGACGTACTTGCGGAGCGCGATCGAGATCGCCGAGGACAGGTTCCCCGCGAGCTCCTGCGCCCGCTTGTACAGCGGCAGGTCGTCGTCGGACACGTAGATCGTCTTGTTGGGCATCGTTCTCCTCCTACGTAGAACTATACGCACATGTCTCCGCATATGTCTACGTAGAGATGTACGTAGATGTGGAAACTGGGGACGACGCCGGCGCACGATGTGGAAACGGCCGCGCTCAAACCAGAGTTATCCACAGATTTGCGGACTTTCGAGGTGATTTCGGTGGAGAAGTAACGCCCAGCCTGGGGATAACTCGACGAAATCGGTGTGCACACCTGGGGACACCCATGTGGATAACTTCGGCCCGCGCGGTTCCTCACGGTGCCGGGATGACATTTGTCCGGTGCCCGCGACCGCTGGACGATCTACTGTCTGGGCCATGAGCACTTCTACTCCGGCCCGCTGGTCCGCCAACCCGGTCGGCGCCTACTTCGCCCGCGTCGGCACTCCGCGCCGGCCGGTCCTGACCGGTGCGGTCTTCGTCGTCACCGCCGCTGCGCTGATCGCGCAGCTGGCCGACTCGTCATTGCTGGGACAGGTCCAGCGCGACGCGACGGCGATCGACGGCGGACAGTGGTGGCGGCTGCTCACCGGGATGTTCTTCCAGGACGGCGGGATCCTCGGCGGCGTCTTCAACCTGGTCGCGCTCGCGGTGGTCGGCACCTTGGCGGAATGGGCGCTCGGCCGGTGGCGGTGGCTCGTCCTGTACTTCGGGTGCGGCCTGTTCGGTCAGCTCCTCAGCTACCTGTGGCTGAACCCTGTGGGTGCCGGGAACTCGATGTGTGTCGCCGGCCTGCTCGGCGCGCTGGCCGTCGTCGTACTGCGGCTGCGCACGGCGGAGCCGCCGCGGGGGTTGTACCGGGCCGCGGTGCTGATCGCGCCGCTGGCGGTGCTCGACACGGTCCTGCACGACAACCACGGCATGCCCGCGCTGCTCGGGATGATGCTCGGCGTCCTGCTCACGAACAGTCTCGGCCGGGATGCCCGGGTACCGGCCGAGGTCAGTGAACGGGAGTGGTCAGACCCACTGGGTGGAGACGACGAAACCGACCGCGATCAGGCCCATGCCGATCAGCAGGTTCCAGTTGCCGAGATCCTTCATCACCGGGATGTCCTGGCCGGCCACGTAGAAGACGACCAGCCAGGCAAGGCCGATCAGCCAGCACGCCAGCATCAGCGGCGCCACCCACGCGCGTGACTGGGTACGTGGCTTCTTCGGCGTCTTCTCCGCCTTGACCTTCTCGGTCTTCTTCTTGTTGCGACTGCTGGACTCGGGCACGTCTGAACTCCTTGTAAGGACGCATAAGCTGACCGCAGCGGGACCTGTGTCGGTCCGGTCCGGGTTAGCGTAGTGCAGAGAGCAATGTGGAGATCACGGGTGCGTAGGTTGAGGCGGATTTCGCTGTGGCGCGCGGGCGCGCCACTGGCGCTGATGTGCGCGGGTCTGCTGTTCGCGACCAGTGCCACCAACGCCCGGGGTACCGACCTGCGGCCCAGCCGTAACACTACGCTCGCGGGCCTGGTGGAGGAACAGAGCCGGCGCAGCGCGAGCCTGGTCCGGCAGCACGCGGCCCTCACCCACGACATCGAGGCGCTGCAGGCCCAGCAGGGCTCGATCGACCCGAAGATCGCCAAGCAGTTCGAGAGCCTGTCCGAACAGGTCGGCACCCGGCCGGTCACCGGGCCCGGCCTCACCGTCACGCTCCGGGACGCTCCGCCCGAGGTCGTGAAGGAGAACCCGGACGTCGACGAGAACTGGCTGGTCATCCACCAGCAGGACATCCAGGCGGTGGTGAACGCGCTGTGGGCCGGTGGCGCCGAGGCGATGACGATCCAGAACCAGCGGGTCATCTCCACCACCGGGATCAAGTGCGTCGGCAACTCCGTCGTACTGCACGGCGTCCCGTACCTCCCGCCGTACAAGATCGCCGCGATCGGCGACCGGCGGAAGCTGCAGGAGGCGCTCGACCACTCGCAGTACATCGAGAACCTGCAGGACTACGTGGTGAAGTTCCAGCTCGGGTACGACGTGAAGAACGAGTCGTCGATCCAGATGCCGGCCTACGAGGGCACGCTGGACCTGCAGAGCGCCACCGTCCCGGGCTTCGAACGGACACCGTCGGTCAGCCCGAGCGTCAGCGGGCGATAATGGTCGGCATGCCGCGGATCCTTGTCGTCGACAACTACGACTCCTTCGTCTACAACCTGGTGCAGTACCTGCAGCAGCTGCAGGCCGACACCACGGTGCTGCGCAACGACGAGGTGACCCCCGACCAGGCCCGTGAGTACGACGGAGTCCTGCTCTCCCCCGGTCCTGGTACGCCGGAAGAGGCCGGGGCCTGCATCGACATCGTGAAGCAGGTGGGGCGCGAGGTCCCGATCTTCGGGGTCTGCCTCGGTCTGCAGGCGATCGGCGTCGCGTACGGCGGCGTCGTCGGCCGCGCGGACGAGCTGCTGCACGGGAAGACCAGCCAGGTGTTCCACGAGGGCGCCGGCGTACTGTCCGGGCTCCCGTCGCCGTTCACCGCGACTCGGTACCACTCGCTGGCGATCGCGCAGGACAGCGTGCCGAACGAGTTGCAGGTGACCGCCAGGACCGAGGCCGGCGTGATCATGGCGGCCCGGCATCGCGACCTCCCGGTCGAGGGTGTGCAGTTCCACCCCGAGTCCGTGCTCACCGAAGGCGGCCACCGGATGCTCGCCAACTGGCTGACGATCTGCGGCGACCCGGACGCGGTCGCCCGCTCCGCCGGCCTCGCCCCGGTCGTCGGCTGACGCCCCGGTTGCCGGGCCGGCACAGCCTGGAAACGAAGCACCCCTCGAGGCGACTCGAGGGGTGCTGTGCGTTCAGCCGCCGATGGTGATGCCCGGCGTGGTGGGCGTGGACGGCGGTGGGGTGTCCGTGGGCGAGGACGGCGGCGGGGTCGGCTGTTCCTGGTGGTTGTTCACCGTCAGGGTGATCAGAGTGCCCTTCGGCGCCTTGGTGCCGGCCCTGACGCTCTGCTGGACGACCGTCCCGTCGGGGGCGTTCGGGTTGTCGACGGACGCGTAGCCGACCCGGAAGCCGGCGTCGGTCAGGGTCTTGGTCGCGTCGTCGGCGATCTGCGTGACGACGTTCGGTACCTCGACGTTCACGACACCGCTCGACACCGTCAGGGTGAACTCGGTGCCCGGCGGGTAGGTGCCGCCCGGATCCGGGCTGACCTGGATCACGGTGCCCTTCTTCTGGTCGCTGTCCGCCTCGATCGCCTTGTCCTTGACCGTGAACTGGCCCTTGGCCTCCTCGAGCGTCTTGCGCGCCTTCGACTCGCTCATCCCGATCACGTCCGGCACGGCATAGGCCGTCTGGCCGGCGGAGACGACCACGTTGACCGTCGAGCCCTTCTCCGCCTCGGTCCCGCCCTCCGGCGTCTGCCGGATGACCGAGCCCTTGCCGACCGTGTCGCTCTTCTCTGAGGTGGACGTGACCCGCAGGCCCTGCGCGGTCAGCAGCGAGGTCGCCTGGGCCAGCGACTTCTTCGTGACGTCGGGCACCGTGACCTTCGCCGGTGGTGTGTTCGACGTCGTCGCGCCGCCGGCGGTGTCGTCCTTGTTCAGGTGCGAGAACAGCGCGTAGGCGCCGACCGCGACCGCCACGATCGCGAGCCCGAGCAGGAAGTACGCCAGGCCACGGTTCCGGCGGGACCGCGAGTCGTCGTCCTCCAGGTCATCGTCACCAGGCGGCAGTACGTCGTTCCCGCCGCCCTGGCGGTACGCCTGGGTCGCGGCCGCCGGTGCCACCGCGGTCGGCTGCATCTGCCGCGTCTCCGCGACGGCGGCCATCGGTGCGGTCACCTGCTGACCGGCCAGCACCCGATGGATGTCGGCCCGCATCTCCGACGCGCTCTGGTACCGCTCCTCGCGGCTCTTGGCCAGCGCCTTCAGGACGACCGCGTCGACCTCCGGCGGGATGTCCGGGTCGAACGACGACGGCGGCAGCGGCTGCTCCCGCACGTGCTGGTACGCCACCGACACCGGCGATTCGCCGACGAAGGGCGGCCGGCCGGTGAGCAGTTCGTACAGCAGGCAGCCCGTCGAGTACAGGTCGGAGCGGGCGTCCACGGTCTCGCCGCGCGCCTGCTCCGGCGACAGGTACTGCGCCGTACCGATGACCGCCGCGGTCTGGGTCATCGTGGACGACGTGTCGGCGACCGCGCGGGCGATGCCGAAGTCCATCACCTTGACCTGGCCCTGCGGGGTCAGCATCACGTTCCCGGGCTTGATGTCGCGGTGCACGATGCCGGCCCGGTGGCTGTAGTCGAGCGCCTCGAGCACGCCGGAGGTGATCTCCAGGGCGCGCTCCGGCATGATCTTGCGGCCTTCACGGATCAGGTCCCGCAGCGTCTTGCCGGTGACCAACTCCATCACGATGTACGGGATCGTGACGCCGGAGCCGTTCGGGTCCGGCTCCTCACCGGTGTCGTAGACCGAGACGATCGTCGGGTGGTTGAGGGACGCCGCGGACTGCGCCTCGCGGCGGAACCGGGCCTGGAAGGTCGCGTCGCTGGCCAGGTCGACCCGCAGCCGTTTGATCGCGACACTGCGGCCGAGCCGGTTGTCGACACCTCTGCGGACCTCGGCCATGCCGCCGCGGCCGAGCGGTTCGCCTTCTTCGTACCGGCCGCCGACGAGACGTGCCTGCGATGTCATGACTCAGCCTTCCAACCTGTCTGCGATAGACACAAAAACACCCTCAACTTGCCCACGGTAGCGGCCGCCACACGTGAATCCCCGTTGGAAAGACGCACTGTCATCGCATCATTCCGTATCGTGCTCATTGGCCCAGCACCGCCTCCATCACCTTCTTGGCGATCGGGGCGGCCAGGGTGCCACCGGCAACATCGGTGCGCGGGACGTTCGCGTCCTCGATCAGCACCGCCACCGCGACCTTCGGGTCGTCGGCGGGCGCGAACGCGGTGAACCACGCGAACGGCGGCCGCTCCTTCGACGTCTGCGCCGTACCGGTTTTGCCTGCCACCTGGACGTTGTCGATCCGGCCCGGCTTGCCCGTGCCGTTGTTGACGACGTCGACCATCATCGCGGTCAGCTGGCTCGCGACCTCCGGGGTGACCGCCTGGTGCAGGGACTCCGGCTTGGTCTCCGAGACCGTCTTCAGGTCCGGGGTCCGCACGTTCTGGACCAGGTAGGGCTTCATCACCTCGCCCTTGTTCGCGATGCCGGCCGCCACCATCGCCATCTGCAGCGGCGTGGCGCGGACGTCGAACTGGCCGATCGCGGACTGCGCGGTCTGCGGCTCGTTCGGGTCGCCGGGGAACTGGCTGGTGGCGACGCTCGGCAGCTCGCTCAGCGGGCGGGCGCCGAACCCGAACTTGGCGGCCTGCTCGTTCAGCGCGTCCGCGCCGAGCGCCATACCGACGGTGCCGAACGCGGTGTTGCAGGAGTAGCGCAGCGCGACCGTCAGCGTGGCGCTGTTGCTGCCGCCACAGTTCTTGCCGTCCTCGTTCACCAGCGGGACGGTGGTCTGCGGGAGTGGCAGCTCGGCAGGCGAGTTCACCTTGCTCTCCGGCGTGTACTTGCCGCTGGACAGCGCCGCGGCTGCCGTGACCAGCTTGAACGTCGATCCCGGCGGGTAGAGCTCCTGGACCGCGCGGTTCGACAGCGGCTTGCTCTTGTCCGCGTTCAGGCTCTTCCAGGCGGCGGACACCTTGCTCGCGTCGTGCGAGGCCAGCTGGTTCGGGTCGTACGACGGCCGCGTCGCCATCGCCAGGATCCGCCCGGTCTTCGGCTCGATCGCCACCACGGCGCCGGTCTTCCCGGCCAGGCCGTTGTACGCCGCCTGCTGGGCCGCCGCGTTCAGCGTCAGCGTCACGCTGCCGCCTTGCTGCGGCCGGTTGCTGATCACGTCGATGATCCGGCGGAACGCCATCGACGGGTCCGAACCGTTCAGCTCCGAGTTCATCGTCAGCTCGATGCCGCCACGGCCGTACAGGTAGGAGTAGAACCCGGTCACCGGCGCGTACACCTGACCGGAGGCGTAGGTCCGCTGGTACTTGAAGCGGTCGTCGGACGGCTTGCTCTGCGCCACCGGCGTACTGCCGATCAGGATCGGCCCGCGGTTCACCGAGAACTGCGAGTCGCGGACCCGGTTGTTGTCGTTGCGGCCGTTGATCTCGTTCGCCCGGAAGGCCTGCAGGTACGTCGAGTTGGCCATCAGCGCGAGCATCAGGATGATCGCCGCGACGGCCAGTCGTCGGATCGCCGAGTTCACTGCTTCTGCACCGCCATCGCGATCGTTTCGTCGGACACGGGAGCGGCCGGCGTCTGCGGCCTGCGGGCCTGGTCGCTGATCCGCAGCAGCAGCGCGATGATCGCCCAGTTCGCGACCAGCGACGTACCGCCGAGGGCCATGAACGGGGTGGCCAGTCCGGTCAGCGGGATCAGCCCGGTGACGCCGCCGACGATCACGAACACCTGCAGCGCGAACGACATCGCCAGACCGGTCGCGATCAGCTTGCCGAACACGTCCCGGCAGCCGAGCGCGGTCCGCAGGCCGCGCTCGATGATCAGGGTGTAGACCAGCAGGATCGCGATCAGGCCGGTCAGGCCGAGCTCCTCGGCGAACGAGGAGATGATCATGTCGCTCTGGGCGTACAGCGTGGCCTCCGGGTGCCCCTGGCCGAGGCCGCGGCCGAGGATGCCGCCCCAGGCCTGGCCCATCAGCCCGAGCTTCACCTGGCCGCCGTCGATCGCCCACGGGTCCAGCCAGTCGGTGACCCGGCGGTGCACGTGGCCGAACGTCACGTACGCGAAGTACGCACCGCCGACGAACAGCAGGCCACCGATGATCAGCCAGCCTGCCCGCTCGGTGGACACGTAGAGCAGGAACAGGAACAGGCCGAAGAACAGCAGCGACGAACCGAGGTCGCTCTCGAACACCAGCACGCCGAGGCTGACCGCCCAGGCGATCCCGATCGGCCCGAGGTCGCGGGCGCGCGGCAGGTCCAGCCCGAGGAACCGGTGCCCGGCCAGCGTGAGCACGTCGCGTTTCACGACCAGGTAGCCGGCGAAGAACACGACCAGACAGATCTTCGCGAACTCGCCGGGCTGGAACGACATGCCGGCCAGCCGGATCCAGATCCGGGCGCCGTTCAGGTTCACGCCGAGGCCGGGGATCAGCGGCAGCACGAGCAGCACCAGACCGGCCAGGCCGGCCGTGTACGTCAGGGCCTGCAGTCGTCGGTGGTCGCGGATCAGCAGGATGACGACCAGGAACAGCACGACGCCGACCGCGGTCCAGGTGATCTGCTGCGGCGCGGCCGGCCCCTTCGGCACCTTGCCCTTCGCCTCCGCGACGATCGCCAGGCCGAGGTCGATCCGGTGGATCATCGCGACGCCGAGACCGTTCAGCAGCACCGCGCAGGGCAGCAGCACCGGATCGGCGTACGGCGCCCGGTACCGCAGCGCGAGGTGCGCGATGACGGCGAGCAAGCCGATCCCGGCCGCGTAGTACCCGGTGCTGGCCGGTACGGCGTTCTGCACCGTGATGCCGATGTTCACGTACGCGCCGACCGAGACCGCGATCGCGATCACGAGCAGCAGCAACTCCACCCCGCGCCTGGTCCGCGGAATGATCTGAATGACCGACGTGGACGCGTAGCTCATCGGACCCCGTCGCAGTCGTCGGGGTCGACCGGCGTACTCGGTGAGGTGGAAGTGCTCGGCGCGGTGGACGTCCGCGTGACCGGTGGGGACGAGACCGGCGGCTTCGAGGCCGGCGTCGACGGCTTTGGGGTCGGGGTCGGCTTCAGCTTCGCGGCGCACTCGGCGGCGGTCTGCTGCAACTCGGCGACGATCGACCGGGCACCGGCCAGGTTGTCGGCCTGGATGTTCCCCTCCACCTGCTCACGGCTGTACGTGGGGAGCTTGTCGACCTGGAGCGACTGCCGCTCGTAGACCTTCGACAGGTTCAGCCCCGGCAGATCCGCTTCGACACCCTTGAAGATCGCCACGTAGTCGCCGTCGGTACCGACGTAGTACTGCTTCTGGGTCCAGCTGTACGCGAACCAGCCGCCGCCGAGGATCACCGCCAGAACCACGACCAGCAGCGCGATCCGCCGTGGCCACAGGAACCGCTTCGGCGGCCGCGGCGCGTACCGCAGCTCCTCCGGGTCGACAGCCGCGCCGTGCGCACCGCCACCTTGCCCCTCGTCGCCGCTGGTGCGGATCGCGGTCGTCGGCTCGCTGCGGCCGGTGCTGCCCTGGGCCAGCTCGGCGGCCGCGCCGACCAGTTGCGGCCTCACCCCGCTCGCAGGGTCGGTCTCGACGACATCGGCCACCACACAGGTGACGTTGTCGTTCGATCCCGCCTCGAGCGCGTGCGTGATCAGCTCGACGACGACCGAGTCCGGCGTACCGGAGGCCATCGAGGTCGCGATCACCTCGTCGCTCACGTAGTCGGGCAGGCCGTCGCTGCACAGCATCAGCCGGTCGCCGGCCTGGACGTCGAGCATCTCCAGATCCGGATCGGAGTCCGGACGGCCGTCGAGCACGCGCAGAATCAGGTTCCGGTGCGGATGGGTGAAGGCCTCCTCCTGCGAGATCCGGCCCTCGTCGACCAGCGACTGCACGAACGTGTGGTCGTGGCTCAGCTGGTGCAGCTGGCCGTCCCGCATCCGGTACGCACGGGAGTCGCCGAGATGCGCCAGCCCGAGCTGCTTGCCGTCGAACATCAGCGCGGTGACCGTCGAGCCCATGCCCTCGCGTTCGGGGTCCTCCTCGACCAGCTCGGACAGCCGCTCGTTGGCCCGGTGCACCGCGCCGGCCAGCGCCTCGATCATGTCCTCGCCGCTGATCTGGTCGGTGTCCAGCCGCCGGATCACCTGGACCGCCGCCGCACTGGCCACCTCACCGGCCGCCGCGCCGCCCATCCCGTCGGCGAGCAGCAGCAGGTGCGGACCGGCGTACGCCGAGTCCTCGTTGTTGCGGCGGACTCGTCCGACGTCGGAGAGAGTGGCGTAGTCGAGCGACAAGGTCATCGGGGCAGGCCTACTTCGCGATGTTCAGCGTCGTCCGGCCGATCCGGATCGAACCGCCGATCTCGGCCGGGACCGGGCGGGTGACCCGCTGGCCGTCAAGGTACGTGCCGTTGGTGGAGCCGAGGTCCTCGACCCACCACTGGCCCTCGGACAGGAACAACCGGGCATGCCGGGTGGAGGAGTAGTCGTCGTCCAGGCGGATCTGGCAGTCCGACCCGCGGCCGATGATCACCGGCTCGTCGACCAGCGACGCGCCGACCCCGGCCTGCGGCCCGTCGGCGATGCTCAGCGAACCCGGCAGACCCTTGCGCTTCTTGACCGGCTTCGCGGCCTTCGGCGTCCGGGTCGCCTGCGGTACGGCGGCAGCCGCCGCCCGGCTGTCCACCTTCGCGCCGAACAGGTCGGACCTGATCACGGAGAGCACCGCGAGGACGAACATCCACAACAGGGCCAGGAACCCCAGTTTGATCAGGGTCAGGGTCAGTTCCGACATGGAAGGTCAGTCACCACCCGCTGCTCGGCGGCTGGGCCATTGGCTCGTCCGCGAGACGCAGCGTCATGGTCGTGTTGCCGATCCGGACGGTGGAGCCGTCGGTCAGCTCGGCCTCGGTGGACCGGCGGCCGTTCACCAGCGTGCCGTTGGTGGAGCCGAGATCGACCAGCACCACCCGGATACCGCCGGGGCCTTCCGGCATCAGGCGGATCTCGGCGTGCCGCCGGGAGACGCCGGGGTCGTTGATCTGGATGTCCGCGTCGGTGCCGCGGCCGAGCACCACACCGGGCGGGTTGACCGGGCGGCGGCGGCCGTTCACCTCGAGCATCACCTGCGGGTGCCCGCGCCGCGGCGACGGCTGCGGGGGCTGCGGCGGTTGCTGCTGGTACTGCGGGACAACCGGCGGCGGGTTCGGCGGCACGTAGGGCTCCTGCTGGTAGGGCTGGGGCTCGGGCTGCGGGGCAGGCCGCCGCTGGGGCGTCCCGACCGTCTCACTGACCACCCGGAACTTACCGGTCGGCAGTTCGTCCTGCAGGACCAGCTCGATGTCGATCGGTCCGGAGAACGTGTACCGCTGGATGTCGGCGTGGTCGCGCAACTCGTTGGCGAGCTCGTGGTTCAGGGTCCGGCCGTAGGCGTTCAGCCGCTCGAAGTCGTCCGGGCCCAGCTCGATGGTGAAGTGGTTCGGCACCAGCCGGCGGTCCCGGGACAGGATCCGCGCGGTGTTGTCGATCTCACGCTTGAGTGCGGCGGCCAGCTCGATCGGCTCGACGTCACCCTTGAAAGCGCGCGCGAAGACACCGCTCACAATGCCTTCCAGGCGTCGCTCGAAGCGCTGCAGCGGTCGCACGCCTCCTCCTCCACGGTCGGTACGTCGGACCCTCGTCCACCGGCAGGGCGGACACACCGGGTACGACGATCGATCGTATCGGGAGGTTCGACCGAACCCGCAATGTGAAGCACCGGCACAACCCGTGCTACTGTTCCTACTCGTCGCCAGGAGATCATCTCAGGCGGCTGCGCGCGGGTGGCGGAATAGGCAGACGCGCACGGTTCAGGTCCGTGTGCCCGAAAGGGCGTGGGGGTTCAACTCCCCCCTCGCGCACAACAAAGTCCCGGTCGGACCGACCGGGACTTTTGCGTTCTCACGCAGCGATTCGGCTGTACATTATTCTGTACAGCGTGAAGATGATGAGTTTTACCGAGACGCGCGCCAATCTGGCTGCCGCTCTTGATGCGGTCGAGAACGACGCGGAGGAATTGGTGATCACCCGCGCCGGGCATCAGCCCGTGGTCGTCGTCACGCTGGCCGAGTACGAATCGCTGAAGGAGACCGACTACCTGCTGCGGTCGCCGGCCAACGCGAGGCGGCTGCGCGCTGCGATCGAGCAGGACAGGGCGGGCGAAGGCACTCTGCGAGAGTTGGCCGACCCCGACGCCGGGGATGCCGAAGGAACGCCGGGTGGGACTGCGTGAAGGTCGTCTTCCTCGATCGCGGTTGGGAGGACTACCTGTGGTGGCAGGCCAACGATCGCAAGGTCCTCCAGCGGATCAACCAGTTGATCGAGGACATTGACCGAAACGGGCAGGAAGGTATCGGCAAACCTGAGCCGCTGCGGCACGACTTCGCCGGCTACTGGTCCAGGCGCATCAACTCGGAGCACCGCCTCGTCTACCGGATCGCCGACGACGGTATCCACATCATCGCCTGCCGCTACCTCTACGGCCCCTGACGTTCGGATGCGGCGTGAAGTCGTCCGCCGTGAGTCGCTCAGTTCGAATCCGTGGATGCCGGCCGAGGCGTTATCCGCCCGCGCCGCACGCCTCGGGCGGTTCAGCACCTGTCAGTTCTTCCACTGCGGCAGCGCCTTACCTGCTGCTGCGGGAGGCGGCGCGTTCTGGGTGGGTGGGGCGGGGGAGGCGGAGGGTGGGGGCGCCGCGGTGGCGGGCGGGGGTGGCGGTGGTGCGGTGGTTGCGGAGCATCCAGATGGCGACTGCGGCCGCGACGATCAGGCCGGCGATGCCGGCGTAGTCGGTCATGCTCATCATCGATCTCTTCTCCAGGGCGGTGGGCTCGGGCGGCGGCGAGTTCCGCTGGCGTCTGACCGGGGAGGGACGGGACCAGGGTGGTCCTGTGATGGCACGACTGGGTCATGGCTCAATGGTGCCAATGGGAAAGCGCTCGCTTCCGGATCGGTCGGCCTGCTTAGGTGGTGCCCGGAGGTGGGGTGGATGCAGGACGGTTCGTTGCTCGACGCGCGGGAGGAGCAGACCTACCGGCTGCTGGTCGGGCTGACCGCCGCGCGGGCCGCCGAGCTCGCCGAGGTGGCCGAGCTGCCGCCGCAGGAGGCCGACGAAGTACTGCAGCGGTTGCAGGCGAAGGGTCTGGTGACGGTGCAGCCGGCCGACGAGCCGGTGTTCCGGCCGCTGCCTCCGGACGTCGCCTTCGGTACGACGCTGCTCCGCCGCCAGGAGTCGCTCGAGGCCGCGCGGCAGACCGTCGCCTCGCTGAGCGAGGAGTTCCGCGCCAGTGCGAGCCGCCGTGACGCACACCACCTGGTCGAGGTCATCGTCGGCGCGACCACGCTCCGCGAACGGCTCCGCGACCTGCAGAACTCGGCGCGTGAGGAGATCCTCTGGTTCTGCCGTGCGAATCCGCTGGCGATGCAGGGCGCCGAGAACACCGAGGAGTACGGCGCGTTGTCCCGAGGCGTCCGGTACCGCGCGATCTACGAGCGGGCGCTGATCGAGACACCAGGTGAGCTGGACTCGATCGCGGAAGGCGTGAGCTGGGGCGAGGAGGCGCGGGTGGTGCCGACGCTGCCCGTGCGGATTGCGATCGTGGACCGGCAGACGGCGATCTGCCCGCTGGTGCGGGACGACGAGAGCATCGGTGAGCCGTCCGCCGCGATCATCAGCCGTGGTCAGCTGCTGGACGCCCTCCTGGCCCTCTTCGAGAGTTACTGGGAACTGGGTACGCCGGTGCGGCTGCAGCCGGGGCCCGTCGAGCCCGAGGGCCTGGACGACTCGGAGCGCCTGCTCCTCTCGCTGCTCGTGGGCGGCGTACCGGACAAATCCATTGCAACCCAGCTCGGCATCAGCCGCCGTACCGTCCAACGCCGCCTCGACCGCCTGATGGCCCTCGCAGGCGTGGACACAAGAACCGGCCTGGCCTTCCAGGCCGCAAAACGCGACTGGCTCTGACAATCCACGCCGGCACCCGCCGGCACCCGCCGGGCGCCGTGGGGTGGCGGCCCGGCGGGTGGGGTTTGTTACCTGACTCCGTAGGCGCGGATCACCGTCTGGGTCACACGCGACCCGCCGCTCGTCGCCTCGACCTTCAGGGAGACCGTGTCGTGGGCGTTGGGGACTGCTGCCACGTAGTGGCCGGCAGCGCCGATGACGATCAGCTTCTGCCAGGTCTTGCCCTCGTCGAACGAGGACCAGGCGCGTAGCGAGGTCGCCCGTGGGGACTCGAGGCCGATGACATGGGTCCGGGTGAGGACCCGGCCGGTCAGGTCGACCGGCACCTTGTAGCCGACCTGCTGCAGCGCCAGCGGCACCGCCTTGTCATCCGGCTGCTTGGCCGAGCGGAACTCCCAGGAGGTCTGCGTCCGCGTGCCCCAGTTCCACTCGCCCTGCTTGTCGATCCGCTCGGTGGACAGATCCAGCTTGTACGCCGCATCGGCGCTGGAGGTGATGACGTCCGCCCACGCGTTCGGCAGCTCGGCGACGACCTTGCCGTCCCGGGACAACGTCGCCGACGCCTTCGTGGTCTCGCCGAGCGTGTAGTGCCCGTCGGCGTCCACGAACGTCGGGATGCGCAGGGACAACCGGTCCCCGGTACGTGTGGACTGGACGCCGGGCGCGGCCGCTGGACGCACCACCGGACCGAACCAGGTCTCGACCGACCGACCGTTCGGGTAGCTGCGCGGTACCGAGGTCATCCCGCCGCCCAGCGGGTTCATGGTGTCCCACGTGTACAGGTGGTGCACCCGGTGCTGCCAGAGCGAGTCACCGGACGTCACCCACTCCTCGCGGACCTTCGGCGTCTGCACGAACCGCTGCGCGTCGTTCCACGAGTACTCCTGCCACGGGCGCCACCCGAACCGCTGCTCCTTGGCCCAGTTGAACCCGCCGTTGTCGGCGTACCGCGTGCTGATCCGGGCGCTGTTCGCCGGCGTCACCTTGTAGTCGATCTTCGCCGGGATGGCCCCGGTCGAGACCTGCTGTACGTCGTACAGGTACGGGCTGGAGGTGGTGAGGGTGAGGTCGATCGTCGCGTTGCCGCGCCGCGCCCGGTCGAGCAGCTTCTGGCCGTCGCCGAACGTGGTGACCATCGCCGGGATCGGCTCGCGGTCACCGATCGGCCGCCACACCGTCCACGCCGACCGATCGGCCGCACGGACCAGGATGATCGCCGCCGCACCGGCCGCCGCTGCCTGATCGATCTGCTCGCTCTCGTCGTCGGCCGGCAGTACGACCAGCGCACCCTTCGCATCGTCCAGTGAGGTCGCGAGCCGGAACCGCTTCTTGCCTTCGTACGACGGCGACTGGTGCAGCAGGTTGATGTCGAGCGGACCCGATACTCCAGGCACCGACGCCTGCACCATCGGCGCGACCAGCTGCCAGCGGGACGAGAACTCGAAGCTGCCGTCTTTGACCGGCCTGGTCGGTGTCACGTTGACCTGCTGGACCGTGCTGAAGTGCATGACGCCGTGGCTGATCGAGCGGCCGTTGCCGTACACGCGGTGCACGTAGTAGCTCAGCACCGCCTGCTGCTCGGCCGGTTTCGGCGTCTCGATCGTGATCGGGACCGCCTTCCGCGCGTCGATGACGATCTGGATGTCCTTGTCCACCACGACGTTCGGGTCGGTGAACAGGCTGGCCTGCTCGTCCTGCGGGTCGTTGTCCTCGACCAGCGAGTGCAGGAGGTACGTGCCCTCCTCGACCTGGGCGGTGATCGACTGGCCGTCCCGGATCCAGGTCAGTACGTCGGAACGCGAGTTGTCGCCGTACAGCGAGAGCACCGGAACGCCGGTGGGCTTGCCGTCGAGGCCGACCGCGCGGAGCGTGACCTTGTGCTGCGGTCCGGAGCGGAGCGCGCCGACCGCGGTGTGCGTGACGACACTGTCGGGGCCGGTGGCAACGATCCAGCCGCTGTACTGCCCACGGCCGAGCTTCGCCGGGTCCAGGGACAGCGGTACGTCGGCATTGCCGTGCGCGGGCACCGTCACGCTCGTGGGAAGGCCGAAGCCGGTGGTCGTCGGCTTGCCGTCGTCCAGGTTCGTGATCTGCGCGGTCAGGTTCAGCGTGACGGCGTTGTCGGAGTCGTTCCGGTACGTGATCGTCCGCGTGCTCGCGTCGGCCGCGGTCTGCAGGCCGAAGTCCGCGACGCCGCTGGCGGTCACCTTCTGCGCGACGGCGCGGGTCAGGTCCACCCGACCGGCGCCCTGCTGGTACACCGTCTGGTCCGGCTGCGTCTTCGCCGTGCTGACCAGAGCGTTCTTCAGCTGGTCGGCCTTCCAGTCCGGGTGCTGCTGCGCGAGCAGGGCGGCGGCACCGGCGACGTGCGGCGTCGCCATCGACGTACCGGAGGCGGCGGTGTAGAGCTCGTCGACCGGGTCGCCCATGATCGTGCCGGTCGCGCGGGCGGCGATGATGCCGACACCGGGCGCGGTGATCTCCGGCTTGAGGCCCGAGTCGCCGAGGCGCGGCCCGCGGCTGGAGAAGTCGGCGAGCTTGTCCTCGCGGTCCACGGCGCCGACCGTCAGTGCGGAGGCGGCCGCTCCCGGCGTACCGACAGACTCGTCACGGCCTTCGTTGCCGGCCGCAACGACGAACAGCGTGCCGGTCTGCGCGGTGATGTCGTTGACCGCCTGGCTGAGCGGGTCGGTGCCGTCGGTGGCGTCGCCGCCGAGGCTCATGTTGACGACCTTCGCGCCCTCGGCGGCGGCCCACTCCATCCCGGCGATGATCCAGGAGTCGTAGCCGTACCCGTCGTCGCCGAGCACCTTGCCGACGAGCAGGTCTGCCTTCGGCGCGACGCCCTTGCGAGTCCCGCCGGCGCCCGCACCGGTGCCGGCGATGGTCGCGGCGACGTGTGTGCCGTGACCGAAGTGGTCCTCGGTGCCGCTCGGGCTGCCGGAGAAGTCGTGGCTCTCCTTGACCTTCCCCTGCAGGTCCGGGTGGGTCGCGTCGACGCCGGTGTCGAGTACGGCGACCTCGACGCCGGAGCCCTCGTACCCGGCCTTCCACGCGTCCGGTGCACCGATCTGCGGCACGCTCTTGTCGAGCACCGGCTTGACCTTGCCGTCCAGCCAGATCCTGGTGACGCCGCTGTTCAGGCTCCGCTGACCGTCGGCGGGCTTCAGCGACTTCCACAGCGCCGGGAGCTGGTCCTTCGCCGCGTCGACGGCGCGCCCGCCGATGGACGGCAGTTGCCGCGTGGTCGTCGTACCGGCGAGGGTCTGCGCCGTGCGGACGCCGGGCGTGTCCTTGACGATCAGCGGGAGATCGGCGGACTCGCCGTACCCGTCTGCGATCAGCTCGTCGACGTCGAACAGGTTCACGTCGAGGACACCGGTGGAGATGTACGGCACGGCGTCGCTCGGCAGCACCCGGAGACCGCCGTCGGCCTCGACGGTGTGGAACGACACGCCTTCCCGTCCGGCGGCAGGGGTGACGGTGGCGGCCTTCTTGCCGCCGCCGGCGTCGGTCACTTCGACCACGTCACCGGTGATCAGCGTGACCGATGAGGTCCTGGGAGACGTGGATCCGGTGGGAGGGGCGGCGGCGGACGGGATCACCGTCGCCGCGCCGAGGGCCAGCACCGCCGCGGTGGTGAGCGCGGCGACGCGTCGGGTCGAGGACATAGGCGGATTCTCCTTCGAGAGGTTTGGGGCAGGCACACCTCTTCTTCCGACAGAGTTTGCAATCCGCTCACCCGAATCCGCCCTGTCCACCACTGCCGTCCCTGCGACATGGCGCAAGGACGCCAGCAGCAGGCACCATCGGCACATGAGTGCACAGGTCGTCCGTCGGTGGGGCTGGGTCGGGACGTTCTTGGTCGGTGCCGGGCTGTACCTCGCGGTACTGGCCGTGCTGACCGACACCGGGAACCCGAATCTGTTCCCGACCATGATCCTGCTCGGCGCGCTCGTCGTACCGCTCACGTTCGTGACGTTCGCGGCCGGCCGGTCCGGGCGCTGGCTGATCGACGGGCCGACGCTGGGCGGTTGTCTGCTGTTCGGTGGTGTGGTCGGGGTGGTGGTCGCCGGTCTGCTCGAGTACGACGCGATGCGCCGGCTCGGGACGCTGCCGATGCTCGGGGTCGGGGTGATCGAGGAGGGCGCCAAGCTCGTCGTACCGGCGGTCCTCGTGGTGTTCTTCGGGCACCGGTACCGGACGTCGATCGGGCGCGGGATCGTGATCGGCGTTGCCGTCGGCACCGGGTTCGCGGTGCTGGAGACGATGGGCTACGCGTTCGTCGCGCTGGTGCAGTCCGGTGGGAACGTCGGCGCCGCGGAGCAGACGCTGTTCATCCGCGGCCTGCTCTCCCCGGCCGGCCACGCCGCGTGGACCGGCCTGTCGTGCTGGGGTCTGTGGCGGTTCGTGATCGCGCCGACCGGGAGGCACCTCGCGGGCTTCGTCGGCATGTACGCGCTGGCCGTGGCGCTGCACACCGCGTGGGACGGCATCGGCGGCCTGATCACGTACGTCGTCGTGGGCGCGATCTCGATCGGTCTGCTGCTGTACGGCCTGAAGCGCGCCCAGCGCAGCGATCTGGCAGCGACGGGGTATGGACAAGACGTGTCGAAATGAGTACGGTCCGTAACGGCGTCCGCCCGACGCCACCGAGTCGGTGAGGTGCCGCCCGCCAGTGGCGCCTCGCTGGTAGGTGGGCGAGCAGGCTGTGGCGGTAGGCCGCGGCCTGATGGGGGCCCACTTGCCCAGGTGGGGTGCTGAATGACACTCACTCGTTCAGCGCCCCACCGGTTCAACTCTTCACCTGGTGTTTGTTAGACGGCCTGGGAAGCTGGGCAGACTGACCTGCGTCCGGTCCCCAACCGCCCCTGGGAGTAGCCGTGTCCCGATTGTTTCGTCCGGCGCTGCTCGTCACCGCCGTCCTCGCCCTGCTCGGTTTCGGCGTCACACCGTCGAATGCCGCCACCACCATCTCCGTCGGTACGGCGATCAGCCGGCAGGACGGATCGGTTGCCTCGGTCACCGGTTACGTGGTCGGTCAGCCGACCGCCACCACCACGGTTGTCCGCAGCAACTTCCCGAACGACTACGCACTGGCCCTCGCCGACTCGGCGTCCCAGACCAGTACGTCGTCGATGCTCTACGTGCAGATCCCGGACGCGTTCCGCGCGTCGTACGGACTGCACAGCAACCCGGGCCTGCTCGGCCAGCAGATCACCGTCACCGGCACGCTGACGGCGTACTTCTCGCATCCCGGCCTGAAGAACGCGACCGCCTTCACCGGCGGTGGCGGATCGTCGGACCCGGGTGATCCCGGCGACTACTACGCCGGCGCCGAGGGCAAGACCGGTGCCGCGCTGAAGGCCGCGCTGCACACGATCATCTCGAACCAGACCAAGCTCACCTACGACCAGGTCTGGGACGCGCTCAAGGTCACCGACCAGGACCCGAACAACAGCAGCAACGTCATCGAGATCTACTCCGGCCGCTCGATCAGCAAGAGCCTGAACGGCGGCGACGCCGACGACTGGAACCGCGAGCACGTCTGGGCCAAGTCGCACGGCGACTTCGGGACCACGACCGGCCCGGGGACCGACATCCACCACCTGCGTCCCGAGGACGTGACGGTGAACTCGGCCCGCGGCAACCTCGACTTCGACAACGGCGGTACGGCGGTCGCCCAGTGCTCGGGCTGTACGGCGGACGCGGACTCGTTCGCGCCCCGCGCCGCGGTGCGTGGTGACGTCGCCCGGATGATCTTCTACATGGCCGTGCGCTACGAGGGCGACGACGGCTTCGCGAACCTGGAGCTGGATGACCAGGTCAACAACGGCACCGCGCCGTACATCGGCAAGCTCTCGGTGCTGAAGGCCTGGTCCGCGGCCGACCCGCCGGACGCGTTCGAGAAGAACCGCAACGAGGTCATCTACAGCCAGTTCCAGCACAACCGGAACCCGTTCATCGACCACCCGGAGTGGGTCAGCTCGATCTGGCCGTGAGCGAGCTCAGCGACCGGCGTGCAGTTCCGGTCCGGCGCCGGCGGCCCGAGCCTCCGGCGCCCGCTCGCCGGTCGCCGTGACCTGCTCTTGCGTCGCAGCCGGCGTCGCGCGGGCAATGCCGGACTGGGCGGCGGCGAGCCCGAGCCGGGTCTGCACCCAGGTCTGGAAGCCAGGGTCGGCGACCCTGATCTGATGCCCGGTGCGGGTCAGCAGGCCCCGGGAGACGAGCTTCTGTGACGCGCTGTCGAGACTCCACCGGTCCGAGCCTCCCGCGGCGGACTGCGCCGGGATCGCCATTCCGCGCGGCCCGTGTGCGGCGGTCTTCGCGAGCAGGTCCTTCTCCGCGGGCGAGCAGTTGTACCACGCGCCGTCGTACAGGGCCCGCGACCGGAACTGATGCTGATCGGTCGCGGTGGCGGCGATCTTGGCGGTGATGACCTGGCCCGGACCGGCGAGATCGAGCGCCGCGCCGGTCAGGGTCCGCAGCCGGCTGGGGTTGCCGTTCGCCGCGTTGACCAGGTGCTCGACGGCTGCCGGGTCGCACCGGATCCCGGCCTGCTGCAGCGGGCGGGTGAGTGCCGGTCGCAGCTCGTCCGCGCTCAGCGGCGTGAGGCGCCGTACGTCGAACCGGGCCGCCTCCATGGTCTCCTTGCCGGCGTTCCCACCGGAGGCCTCGAGCAACCGGCTGGTGGCTTCCTCACCACCGGCCGCGATCAGGAACAACGGTTGCCGGGCGCGGTGCAGGTGCGCCGAGAGTTCGGTGAGCGTGACCAGGTCGGCCTTCGACGCGGCGTCCAGGTTGTCCACCATCAGCAGGATCGGCTGCCGGGTCGGCGCGGCCATCTTGCCGAGTTGTGTGGCAACCTCGTTCAGCGTCGTACCGACGGAGTCCTTGGTGACGCCCTCCCAGGCGGTGTGGACGCCGATCTTCGGTCCGGGTGCGACCCCGAGCCGGACCTGTGCGGTGTTCATCGACTGCTTGGTGCGGATCGCCATCTGGTTCAGCAGCTTCTTCAGCTCCTTCACCTCGGCGGGTGGGAAGCGTCCCCTGAACGTGTCCAGCTCGTCCTGCAGCGAGCGGATCACCCGCGCCTCGAGGGACTCGCGCCGGGTGGCGTCCAGCCGGATCGAGATCCAGCCCTCCCGGTCGGCGAGTGCCTTGGTCCGGGTCAGCTCGTGGCTGGTGCCCATCCCGGGCGCGCCGGTGAACAACACCGACGTACCCCGTGGGAGTCGCTGGTCGAGTGAGATCGCCCGGCCCTGCTCGTCCTTGCGGTCGACCTGGTGGACCAGGGACACCGAGGACCCGAACACCTGCTCGGCCTTCTCCAGCTTGCCGATCGGGTGCGCCGGGGCGAGTGCACCGTCGCTGGCGGCCTGTGCGAGAGGCTGCTCGGCCGGTGGGACGGGGGTTTGGCCGAGGTAGTCGTTGAGCCAGTCCCGGAACCCGTGGTCGGGGATCGTGACCACGCTGCCGTCGTGTTCGCGCAGCAGGCCGCGAGCCACCAGTTCCTGGCGTGCCCGGTCGATCTCCTGCCACTTGCCGGGACCGGCAGCCGCGGTCTCCTGTGGCACGTAGAGACCGTTCGAGCCCTCCGCGGCGACGCGGGTGAGCAGATCCTTCTGGGCGTCGGTGGTGCCCTTCTGGTCCCACATGTCCTGGTACATCTGCGCGGCGTCCGCGTTCACCCGGGCAGTGGCCACGGCAGCCGTCGCGACGGTGATCCCCCGCTCGGGATCCCGGAAGGCGACGGCGGCATCGCCGAGGCTCCGCAGCCGGGCCGGATGCCCGTTGGCGGCGGCGAGCAGGTCGGTGATCGCGGCGTTCTCGTACGGGATGCCGGCCCGGTCGAGCGGTTCGGTGAGGGCCGGCCGGAGCTGCGTGTCGCTGAGCGGCCCGAGCTCGCGGATGTCGAACTGGTTCGTGATCGTCGTCGCGATCCCGGACATCCGGCGGGACGCCGCCATCAGCGCGCTGGTCGACATCGCGCCGCCGGCCGCGACCAGCCAGACCGGGCGGTCCAGCTGCTCGATGTGGATCGCCAGCTCGTTCAGCCCAGCCCGGTCGTACTCCGACGCCTGGTCGATGTTGTCCACCAGCAGCAGGATCGGCCGGTTGTCGATCTCGGTCAGCTTGCCGAGCTCGTCGGCGAAGTCGTTCAGCGTGGTACCGAGGCTGTCGTGGGCGGTGGTGTCCTTCTCGTGCTTCCCGACCAGCTCAACCGGGAGCGGACCGCCGCCGAGCCGGGCCTCGAAACCGAGCCGGGTGTTGCGGCCGCTGCGGGTCAGGTCGCGGACGGTCCTGCCCAGCTTCCGGACGGGTCCGCGGCGGAAGCGCGCCTGGAGCTTGTCGAGGCTCTTCCGGACCGCTCCGGTCAGCTGGTGCTCGAGCGGGATGTTGGCCGATGCCTCCATCCGGATCGTCGTCCAGCCGTGCCGTTCGGCCAGCTCCTCGGCGCGGTCCAGCTCCGTGGTCTTGCCCATCCCCGGCGGCCCGGTGAACAGGATCGCCTTGCTCTGCGGCAGCACGTCACCGAGCGAGATCGGGCGACCGAGCCGGTCCGTGCGCGTCACCCGGACGTCGGCGAAGACCTGACTCATTGGACCAGCGTGCGGACCGTAGCGGTCGCCGGCACGGTCGGTGAGTTGCCTGCCGGTGAACACTCGGCTCCCGGGAGCTGAATGCGGCAAACCGGTCTGTCCGCGGCGGCCCGATCGCGCAGTTCTGCGCCGAAATGGTTGGAACCGTCCTGGACCGCTGTCACGCTCAGTGCCATGCGAATCAGTCGAGTAGTCGCGGGGTTGCTCGCGGTGCCCCTTGCGGGAGGTTTGCTCGGTGGTCTGCCGGCCGCCCAGGCCGCCTCGGACCCCAACCTGACGGTCACGCAGGTGACCCTCGACCGTACGTCGGTCGCGGTGTCCGGCCTGAACACGTACCCCGTCAACGTCACGGTCAAGGCCGGCTACCGCACCAGCGAACCGGGCGACAACGGACTGGTGCTGAACGTCGTCCTCGAACGCACCGGCGGCACCGGCCCGCGCCGGGACATCGTGTCGGCGGATCTGAAGCGGACCAGCGGCACGCTCGCCGACGGCACCTGGACCGGCCGGCTGAACGTCGCGTCGACCGCGAACGGCACGTTCAAGGTCACCGGGGTGATGACCGGCCCGTACGGCGGCCCGGACCCCGGCACGCCCGTCGATCCGACGCCGTACGCTGGCCAGACGCTGACCGTGAAGGGCACGAACCTGCCGCGGATCACCGCCGCGGTGAACCCGCGCGTGGTGCCGTTCGGCAAGCCGTACTCGATCACCTGGGCCGTCACGAACACCGCCACCGGCAAGCCGTACGGCACCCGGATCCCGATCGGCCTCGGTGTCGACACGCCGTGCGCCGAAGGCGGCAGCCCGTTGTACAGGACCGGGACGAACGGCGTGATCACCAAGGCGTACACGGCCGACGACGCTGGTGCCCTGAACTGCGCGCACATCGACACAGACCCGTACTACATCGTCGGGCAGTGGCTGTTCCCGGCGCGGCCGGCGATCGTGGCCGCGGTGCCGTCGAAGACCAGTGTCCGGGTCGGGACGGTTGTCCCGGTCAACGGTTCGGTCGCGCACGTGACCGGGTCCTGCCCGGTGCAGCTGCAGCGGCTGTACGGGCGGACGCAGTGGCGGACGGTCAGTTCCGGCGCGGTGCGGCAGTCCGGGCGGTTCACGGTCAACGCGCAACCGTCGTACAAGGGCTACATCCCTTACCGGGTGTACTTCCCCGCCTGTCAGCCGTTCGTCGCCGGTCTGAGCAAGACGTTCACCATCCAAGGGACGTGAGATGAGAGTCAGCCGAACACTCGCCGCGGTACTGGTCGCCGTACTGCTCGCGGTTCCGCTCGCTGCCGCTCCGCTCGCGGCGCAGGCCGAGCCGGATCCGGACCTGAAGATCACCTCGGTGACGCTCAACAAGACCAGCGTCGCGGTGAGCGGTCTGAACACGGTCCCGGTCACGGTGACGGTGAAGGGTTCGTACTCCCCCGACCCGACCACGCAGCTGAACGTGATCCTCGAACGCACCAGCGGGACCGGTATCGAGCACGTGCTGTTCTCCACGAACCTGGTCCGCAACGAGACCGCCGGCACCTGGAGCGGCCCGCTGCTGGTCCCGTCGACGGCGAACGGCACGTTCAAGGTGACCAGTGTGATGACCGGTCCGTACTTCCCGGGCAGTGGGAGCATGACGGACCCGACGCCGTACCCAGGGCAGACGCTCACGGTCACCGGGACGCACCAGCCGAAGATCACCGCGTCGGTGAACCCGAAGCGGGTGCCCTACGGCAAGCCGTACTCGATCACCTGGGCGGTCACCGACGCGCAGACCGGCAAGCCGTACGGCAGCCGGCTCCGGGTGGAACTTGCCTTCGACAACATCTGTGTCGAGTACATCGGCCCGGGCTACACCCACCTGACTGATGTCAACGGCCTGGTGACGCAGTCGCACCCGGCCGCCGAAGCCGAAGGTGTCAACTGTCTGCTGCTGCCGGGCAACCCGGCCTCGAACGGCGGACTGGGCCTCAGCATCGCCCGGCCGATCATCAAGCCCACGGTGTACGCGGTGCCGTCGAAGACCAGCGCACCGGTCGGCACGATTGTCGCGGTGAACGGGTCCGTGCACACGGTGGCAGCCGGTTGCAGGGTGTACCTGCAGCGGCTGTACGGCGCCACGCAGTGGCGGAGCGTCAGCATCGGGCAGGTCCGGACCTCCGGGCGTTACACGGTGTACGCGCAACCGGCGTACAGGGGACTGATCCCGTACAGGACCTACGTCCCGGCCTGTGGGTCGATCGCCGCGTTCAGCAAGACGTTCTACGTCCGGGGCACCTGATGAAGCGGGTGCTTGCCGCGGCGTTCGCCGTACCGTTGGCACTGGCGGTGTCCCCCGCGGCGGCGCACGCCGACCCGGATCCGGGTCTGCACATCGAGTCCGTTGCGCTGAACCGCACCGGCGTCGCGGTCAGCGGACTCAACACGGTCCCGGTCGCCGTGACCGTGAAGGGCTCGTTCGACCGCGACGCGAAGATGCCGGTCACGGTGATCCTCGACCGCACTGGTGGCTCTGGGCAACTGTCGACGTTGTTCTCGACCGACCTGGTCCGGAACCCGGCGACCGGGACGTGGAACGGGCCGCTGAAGGTCCCGTCGACGGCGAACGGCACGTTCAAGGTCGTCGCCGTACAAGTCGGAGGCTTCAACCCGTCAACCGACCCGATGAACGAGCCGACGCCGTACTCCGGTCCGGCGCTCGCGGTTACCGGAGTGCATCAGCCGAGGATCACCGCCTCAGTGACGCCGAAGGTGGTGCCGTTCAACCAGCCGTACACGATCAAGTGGGCGATCAGCGACGCGCAGACCGGCAAGCCGTACGGCAGCCGGATCGGCGTCGCGCTGAAGAACGACAGTGGGTGCGTCGAGTACGTCGGCGGCCGCCCCACGCACTACACCGACGCGAGCGGGGTGGTGACCAAGGCGTACCCCGGTACGTCCTACAACCCGCTGGACTGCCTGGCCGTTCCGGGTGATCCGTGGCTGAACGCGTACCTCGCACTCACCCCCGCCCGCCCGGCGATCGTGTCGGCGGTGCCGTCGAGAACCAGCGCGCCGGTCGGCACGGTCGTGCCGGTCAACGGCTCGGTGGCGGGCGGACCGTTCAACTGCCCGGTGCAGCTCCAGCGCCTGTACGGCGCGACGCAGTGGCGGACCGTCAGCTCGGCCGCGGTGCGGCAGTCCGGACGCTTCACGGTCAACGCACAACCGGCGTACCGGGGGAACATCCCCTACCGGATCTACTTCCCGGCCTGCCGCCCGTACGTCGCCGGGGTGAGCAAGGTCTTCTACGTCCGCGGGACCTGACCCGTTGGGCGGGTGGGTTAGGCTGACTTAGGTTGACCTAACCTAACCGCCCGAGAGGACAGTGGTCGCGTGACCAGCCCCGCACCCCGCCGTAACCGCGTCTGCAAGCGCGCCGTCGTCCAGCGCACCGAGCGGATCACCCCGCACATGATCCGGGTCGTGCTGACCTCCGACGACTTCGTCGACAACGGCTTCACCGACCACTACGTGAAGCTGCTGTTCTGCAAGGACGGCGTCGAGTATCCGGAGCCGCTGGACATGGGCGTGGTGCGGGAGTCGTTCCCAGCCGAGCAGTGGCCGACGATGCGGACCTACACCGTGCGCGGCTGGGACGAGGCGACGCGCGAGCTGACCATCGACTTCGTGCACCACGGCGACGAGGGTGTCGCGGGTCCGTGGGCGGCGTCGGCGCAGCCCGGTGACGTGCTGTGGTTCAACGGTCCCGGTGGTGCGTACGCGCCGGACGAGACGGCCGACTGGCATCTGCTGGTCGGCGACGAGAGCGCGCTGCCGTCCATCGGCGCGGCGATCGAGAACCTGGCGCCGGGTGCGCGGGCGACCGTTCTGCTCGAGGTGGCGGACGAGACCGAGGAGCAGAAGTTCGGGGGCTCCGGCGACGTCGACGTGCAGTGGTTCCACCGCGCGACCCTCGGCGGCGACCGTGGTGACGGCCTGGTCGCGGCGGTCGAGGCGCTGGACTTCCTGGACGGCACGCCGCACGTGTTCGTCCACGGCGAGGCCGGCTTCGTCTTCCGGATCCGCAAGAACCTCTTCACCGACCGCGGCCTCCCCCGCGACCGCGTCTCCCTCTCCGGCTACTGGCGCCTCGGCAAGAACGAAGACGGCTGGCAGGCAGAGAAGGCCGAGACCCGCCGGCGCGAGTCGGCCTAGTTCGCCCGGCGCGCGGTCAGTACGTCGATCAGCGTGCCGGCCTGGTTCGTCGGGAGGACCCAGTCTTCGCCGTTCGCCTGCAGGATGACGGCGGGGCCTTCGGTGGCGACCGGATGCGCGACGGCGATCGGGAACTTGAGGCGTTCCGCGCCCGAGAGCGCGAACTCGTAGGTGCCGGTGACGCCGGTCAGCGGGTACCTGCGGACCTGCTGCTCGGAGCGCGGCACCGGGTGCGACTGGATCGTGACGTCGTCGGCGCCGACGAGAACGGCGGCCAGCGGGATGCCGCGGAGCCGGAAGACCAGCTCGTACGGCGTACTCGCGAGCTCCGGCACGAACGGGACCAGCAACGCCCGATCGGCCAGACGCGCAAGCGCCAGCCCGCCGACGATCCCGGCGATCAGCCCGGGCAGCGCGAGGATCGCCGGCCACCACACCCCGACCGCCAGCGCGAACAGCGTCACCATCAACCCGGTCACCCCGCCGAACAGCCCGGCGACACCCATCCACCAGCGCGGTTGGTACCGGTGCCGGCGGCGTAGTACGAACCCGAGGGCCAGCATCCCCACCGGCACAACGCACCCGATCCACGCCGCCGACGGACCGGTCGCCGCGATCACCGCGACCACCACCAGCAACACCACGGGAATCCCGAGGTACGCCGCCACCACGATCCGCTGCACCCGCCGAAGCCTGCTCTCCACGGCAAAACCCAAGCACATCCCTGCCGCAGCACCTACTGTGCAGGGGGTGATCGACATTCCCGCGAAGCTCATCCGGAACCACAGCGCGAAGGCGTCCGACTGGCTGGCCGGCCTTCCGGGAGCCGTCGAGCGGTACGTCGGCGAGTGGGACCTGACCCTCGACGGCGACGTGCTCAGCGGCGAGGCGTCGCTGATCGTCCCCGTCGTACGGCGCGACGGTACGCCGGCCATGCTCAAGCTTCAGTCCGTCAACGACGAGTCCGAGAGCGAAGCGCTGGCGCTCCGCACCTGGCATCACGACGACGTCGTCGAAGTACTCGAGGACGACCCGGAGACGTCGACGATCCTGCTCGAACGCCTCCGGCCGCGGACGCTCAACGACGTACCCGGCGATCTCGAGGCGACGCGGATCCTTGCCGAGATCCTCACGCACTTGATGGCCGTCCCTGCGCCGCCGGGTGTCCGTCGGCTCGCCGACATCGCCGGTCAGATGCTCGCGGACGCCCCCGCGATCGTCCCGCTGCTCGTGGACCCGGCCGAGCGGGCGCTGACCCGCCGCCTGGCCGACCGGATGGCAGAGGTGCTGCCTGAGCCCGGCGACAGGCTGCTGCACTGGGACCTGCACTACGAGAACGTGATGGCCGCGGACCGGCAGCCGTGGCTGGCGATCGATCCGAAGCCGCTGGCCGGCGACCCGGCGTTCGAGCTCATGCCGGCGGTGTGGAACCGGTGGGACGACCTGGTGGAGACCGGCGACCTGTCGCAGGCGATCCGCGACCGGTTCGGGCTGATGCTCGAGGTGACCGGCATCGACCGCGACCGCGCGCTCGGGTGGACGGCCGGCCGGATCCTGCAGAACATCCTCTGGTTCACCGAGGACGGCGACACCCGGATCGAGGCGGAGCTGAAGGCGGTCGCCGATGCCCTGTTCTCGTGATTACATGATTACGTGACGACTCCGACGTTGTACGAATGGGCCGGCGGGCACGAGGCGCTGCGCCGGCTGACCGAGGTGTTCTACGACAAGGTGCTCGAGGACCCGATCCTCGCACCGGTCTTCGCGCACATGAGCGAGAACCACCGCGAGCACGTCGCGGTCTGGCTGGGCGAGGTGTTCCGCGGCCACAGCCGGTACACCGACGAGCTCGGCGGCTACCCGGCGATGCTGTCGCACCACCTGAACCTCGGGCTGACCGAGGAGCAGCGCGCGCGTTGGGCGGCGCTGATCGCGGCCAGCGCGGACCCGGCCGGACTCCCCGACGACCCGGAGTTCCGCTCGGCGTTCGTCGCGTACATCGAGTGGGGCACGAGGATCGCCCTGGCCAACTCCCAGCCCGGCGCAACCCCGCCCCCACAGGCCCCTGTCCCGCACTGGGGCTGGGGCGAAGCCCCGCCGTACCAGCCGTAGAGGGTGCCAAGGCACCCTCCGACAGGAGTCGCGCCCCTACAGGTTGGGTAGAGTCCCGGTTCACGCTGTGTCTGCCGTGGGGGATGCGAGGGTGTACCTGTGACCGCTCAGCTCGAATACCCCGACGTCGAGGATTCCGACGCGCTGTTGTCCGTGCAGGGGCTGTGGAAGGTGTTCGGCCCGAAGGCGCAACGGGTGCCGCATCGTGCGGACCTCGCGGCGCTGGATCGTACGGCGTTGTACGCGAAGACCGGATGTACGGCGGCGGTCCGCGAGCTGAGCTTCGACGTGGCGCCCGGTGAGGTGTTCGTCGTGATGGGGCTGTCCGGGTCGGGGAAGTCGACGCTGGTCCGCTGCCTGACCCGGCTGATCGAGCCGACCGCCGGGCGGCTGACCTTCGAGGGCGAGGACCTGCGCGCGGCCGACGAGAAGCGGCTGCGCGCGCTGCGGCGGAGCAAGTTCTCGATGGTGTTCCAGCACTTCGGCCTGCTCCCGCACCGCAAGGTGATGGACAACGTCTCGTACGGCCTGGAGATCCGCGGCGAGAGCAAGCCCGACCGCCGCCGGCGCGCGCAGGAGGTCATCGACCTGGTCGGGCTGACCGGCAACGAGAACCTGTACCCCGAGCAGCTGTCCGGCGGCATGCAGCAGCGCGTCGGCCTGGCGCGGGCGCTCGCGAACGATCCCGACGTACTGCTCTTCGACGAACCGTTCTCCGCGCTCGACCCGCTGATCCGGCGCGAGATGCAGACCGAGGTGGTGCGGCTGCACCGCGAGGTCGGCAAGACGATGGTCTTCGTCACCCACGACCTGTCCGAGGCGCTGAAGGTCGGCGACCGGATCCTGTTGATGCGCGACGGCGCCGCCGTGCAGCTCGGCACCGGCGACGAGCTGGTCGGTGCGCCGGCCGACGACTACGTGCGCGAGTTCGTCCGCGACGTACCGCGAGCCGATGTGCTCACGCTGCGCTGGATCGTCCGCGACCCGCGTCCGGGCGAGGCACTCGACGGACCGGAGCTCGGCCCCGACGTCCTGGTCCGGGATGCGACCAGGCTGGTGCTCGAATCCGACCGCCCGGTCAAGGTCGTGGATGGCGGTACCCTGCTCGGCGTCATCGGCGACGAGGAGATCCTCGCCGTTGTCGCGCCGCCTGAAGACGCCACCGCCTGATGGCCGCGATCACGAGCGACGTGGAGGTCGAGGTACGACGGCCTCGCCGCAGCGTCGTGGTCGGCGTACCGCTCGTCGTCTGGGTCGCGGCGTACTTCGTGCTGCGTGGCATCGACACGCTCGTCCTCGGCGGTCAGGACACGACCGCGCTGCATCGGTGGCTGACCGGGCATCGCGACGACGTCGGCCAGGGCAACGCGTTCTTCGACGCGATCCGGATCGTCGTCGAGCACTTCGTCGTACTGCTGCAGGACGTCATCTCGCAGCCGTCGTTCGACCGTCCGGTCCCGGTGGTCGGCTGGCTCGGCGTGGTCGCGATCTCGGCGTACTGCGCCTGGGCGTTCGGGAACTGGAAGGTTGCCGTACTGACCGCCCTGGGCCTCGGCTTCGTGGGGCTCCAAGGGCTGTGGCAGGAGAGCATGGACACGCTCGCGCTGACCATCGCGGCGGTGCTGCTGTCGCTGCTGGTCGCGATCCCGCTCGGGATCTGGGCCGGGTTGTCCGACCGTGCCTTCAAGGTCGCCACGCTCGTGCTCGACCTCATGCAGACGTTGCCGACCTTCGTGTACCTGGCGCCGCTGACGCTGTTCTTCGCGATCGGTCCGGCCGCGGCCACGATCGCCACGCTGATCTACGCGGCCCCGCCCGCAGTACGGCTGACCGCGCACGCGATCCGCTCGGTGCCGCCGGAGAGTGTCGAAGCGGCGCGGTCGCTCGGCTCGACCGGCGGGCAGACGCTGCTGAAGGTGCTGCTGCCGATGTCGCGGTCGACCGTTGTCGTCGGCATCAACCAGACCATCATGGCGGCCCTGTCGATGGTGACCGTGGCCGCGCTGATCGACGCGCCGGGCCTCGGCCAGACCGTGCTCAAGGCGCTGCAGACGCTCGACGTCGGCGTCGCGTTCAACGCCGGGCTGGCGATCGTGGTGCTGGCGATCGTGCTCGACCGGGTGACGACCGCGGCGGGCGACCGGCCCTGGCGTACGGCGAGCGTACGGCGGAAGGTCCTGCTCGGCGTGGGGGCCACTGCGGTTCTCGTCGCCGTCTGGTTCTCGCGGACCTACGTGTGGGCGGCCGAGTTCCCGACGGACGTCAACGTCGGCTCCCGGATCGGGGCGGTGGCGTCCGACGTGACCCTGTGGATCCAGGACGTGTTCGGCGGCTTCACGTACGGCGTACGCGATGCGGTGACCGTCGCGTTGCTCAACCCGCTCGAAGGTCTGCTGACCGGATCGCCGTGGTGGCTGGTCAGCGCGGTCGTGGTCGCGCTCGCCGCCGTACTCGGAGGCTGGCGAGGCGCCGTACCGGCCGCGGTGTGCCTGGTGCTGCTCGTCGCCACCGGTGTCTGGCACGACAGCATGGTCACGCTGGCCTCGACGTTGCTCGCGACCGTGGTGGTCGTCGCGGTCGGCCTCACGCTCGGCGTGTGGGCCGGGCGGAACCGGCGCGTCGACACCTGGATCCGGCCGGTGCTGGACGCGGGGCAGACGATGCCGCCGTTCGTGTACCTCGTGCCGTTCCTGGCCCTGTTCGGGACCAGCCGGTTCACGGCGATCGCGGCCGCGGTGGTGTTCGCCGTACCGGTCACCACGAAGATCGTTGCGGACGGCATCAAGGCGGTGCCGGTCGCGACGGTCGAGGCGGCGAACTCGGTCGGTTCGAGCGCCTGGCAGGTGATCAGCAAGGTGCAGCTCCCGGTCGCGCGGCGGGCGATCACGCTCGCGGTCAACCAGGGGCTGATCTACGTGTTGTCGATGGTCGTCGTCGGTGGACTCGTCGGCGCGGGTGCGCTCGGGTACGACGTGGCAGCCGGCTTCGCGCAGAGCGATCTGTACGGCAAGGGGCTGGCCGCGGGGCTGGCGATCGTCCTGCTGGGCGTGATGCTCGACCGCATCACGCAGGCGGCGGCCCGCCGTACCCAGAACTTCCCAACAAGAGGAGACAAACGGTGAAGAAACTCCGGCACGCCGGTGTGCTGACGGCGGTCGCGCTCGCGCTCGCGGGCTGTGGTGGGCAGAAGATCGCCGACGACAAGCCCGCCGCCGGTGCCAAGGAGTGCGGCTCGTTCAACCTGACCGTGAGCCCGTGGGTCGGGTACGAGGCGAACGCGGCTGTTGTCGCGTACGTCGCGACCAAGGACCTCGGCTGCAAGGTGGTGAAGAAGAACCTCGCGGAGGAGGTCGCCTGGCAGGGCTTCGGCACCGGCCAGGTCGACGTCAACCTGGAGAACTGGGGCCACGAGGACCTGAAGAAGAAGTACATCACCGACGCGAAGGTCGCGGTCGAGGCCGGCTCCACCGGGGTCAAGGGCGTGATCGGCTGGTACGTGCCGCCGTGGATGGCCGCCAAGTACCCGGACATCACCGACTGGAAGAACCTCAACAAGTACGCCGCGTTGTTCAAGACGTCGGAGTCCGGCGGCAAGGGGCAGTTGCTCGACGGCGACCCGTCGTACGTGACGAACGACGAGGCGCTGGTGAAGAACCTGGCGCTGAACTACAAGGTCGTCCAGAGCGGCAGCGAGACCGCGCTGATCCAGGCGTTCCGGGACGCGGAGAAGAACAAGCGCCCGCTGCTCGCGTACTTCTACGAGCCGCAGTGGTTCTTCAACGAGATCAAGCTGGTGAAGGTCAACCTGCCCCCGTACAAGGCCGGTTGCGACGCCGTTCCGGCGAAGATCGCCTGCGACTACCCGCCGTACGACCTGGACAAGATCGTCTCGAAGAAGTTCGCCGACTCCGGCAGCCCGGCGTACGACCTGGTCAAGAACTTCCAGTGGACCAACGAGGACCAGAACGCCGTAGCCCGGATGATCGCCGTCGACAAACTGACCCCCGACCAGGCCGCCGAAAAATGGGTCAATGCCAACCAGTCCAAAGTGAACACCTGGCTGGGGAAGTAGAACCAAAGCAGTGCGTTCGTGAGTGAGGTCCAGTGGCTGCCGGATGTGAGGTGTCTAGCCGGTTGTTGTCAGCTTGCACTGGCCGTTGGCGCAGTCGCGCTGGAGTTTGCCGTTGGAGATGGTTTCCAGTAGGCCGATGACCCAGCAGGTGGGGCAGCCGCGGAAGGCCAGGAGGGTTATGGGGAGGAGCAGGAGGCTGGCTGGGCCGGTGTCGGGGAGTAGAGCGAAGGCGGCGATCAGGGTGCCGAAGCCGATGGTGCCGCGGAGTAGGTGGCGGGCTAGGGACGGGCTGGCGAAGGTCATGGGAGGGCTCCGAGGGAATTGCGCACCGTGGTGCGGGCGCGGTGCAGGCGGGATTTCATGGCGGGGACGGTGAGGCCCAGGGCCTTGGCGACCGTCGGGCCGCTGTAGCCCTGGACGTCGCGGAGGATCAGGACGCTGCGCTGCTCGGCAGGCAGTTGCGCGATGGCCGCCGCAACCGCCCGCGCCTCCAGCATCCGCAGCGCCTCGTCCTCCGCGGACGGTGCCGTTTCCGGGAGCAGCGGCTGGTCCCGCAGTACGGCGCGGGCGCGGCGCAGGCACTCGTTGCGAATGATCCGGAACATCCACGACGTGAGCGCGCTCGTCGCCCGGAGCATGCCGATCTTGCGGTACAGGATGATCAGAGCCTCCTGTGCTGCGTCCTCGGCGTCCTCCGGTGTGGCGCACAGCGTCCGGGCGAACCGCCGTACGGTCGGGTGCGAGTCGGCGACCAGCGTGCTGAGCGCGTCGACATCGCCGTGCTGGGCGGCCCTGATCAGGTGTTCGTCGAGGTCAGCCACGGGCCCGCCGGCGCAGGACGACGACGCTGCAGGTGCCGAGCATGGCGACCACGACGGCCGCGGTGACGATGATCCAGGTCATGAGGTGCTCCTTCGTGGGGTGCGTTTCCGGGTGTAAGAGGCACCCCGCGGGCCAAAGGATTCCGGCTGAAGCGGGCTTGAGCTTGTTCACACGGGCCGGGGGCAACTATCACGATGTGGCGGGGCAACGCCGACGACACGCCGGATTTCGGACAAAACCGGGTAAGTTCGTGCCCATGATCATCGTGACAGCTGCACTGAAGGGCGGGGTCGGTAAGACAACCACGTCGGTGTACTTGGCCGCGCTGGCATCTTCCAACCGTCGCACAGCCACTCTGATCGACGCCGATCCGCAGGGTAGCGCCGCGGACTGGATCGCCGAGTCCGAGGACGACCACCTGGACAGGATCGAGATCGCGGAGGCGCCGACCGAGCGCCTGCTGAGCAAGGCGGTGGACAAGGTTCCGCCGGAGGGGATCGGGATCGTCGACATGCCCCCGTCCCACGAGCGGATGCTGAACAAAGCACTCGAACGGGCCCGGATCGTGATCCTTCCGACGCGGGTCGGCGGGGTCGAGACTCCCCGGGTCAAGGCGGTGCTGGAGCTGGTTCCCGACCACATCCCCGTCGGTCTGGTGATCTGCTCGGCACGCACCTACACCCGGTCGTACCAGGAGGCGATGCAGCAGTACGCCGCCGAGAACATCCCGGTCTGGGGCACCATCCCCGAGCGCGTGTCGATCACCGCCGGCCCGTCCGGTCCGCTCGCGTCCGACGGCCTGGAGTCCTACAAGAAGGTCTGGCGCAAGATCCTCGCCGCCGCACGCACCTGACCCTCCCCCGCCGGCCTGCACCTGCCCCTGCCCGCGCCGCCGCCCCTGAGCGTTTCATCCCAAGCCCCGCGCCCGCGCCCATTTGAGAGGTTCACCCCTGAAATGCCCGGGACCAATCCGTGGGGCGGAGCCCGGACCAGGAGGCGGTAGTGGCGGTGGTGGGGTGGGGGTGGTTAGCGCTGGAGTGGCGGTTCGCCTCGGACGTACGAGCGGATCACGGTGGCCGCCGCTCCGCGGGCCCAGTCGTCGAACGTGTGCGAGCGGAGCATCAGCCGGCAGTCCCCGGCCGCGCCGAACGCGTGCTCCGCGAAGGCGC
>DASXXB010000041.1:0-5593 GCA_036503355.1 Kribbella sp.
GTAGCGAGGAGGTGCTCGGTGCGGTAGCTCGGCGCGCGGGGGCGAAGGTCTCGATGCGGAGCATCGTGGCCTTCGGTCCCGTGCGGCGAGGTGCCGTGCCGAGTGCCCCGCAGTAGGCGCTGGATCACCAGACAGGACCTAAAGCAAGGTGAGGGTGGCGGGGCCGAGGCGAAGGGTGCCGGAGGTGAGGGGTGTGGCGCGGATGCCGCCGTGGCCGCGGAGTGCCTTCATCGCGCCGGGGGCGAGGACGGTGTCCATCCAGGCGCACGGGCTCGCGGGACGGTTGGCCTGGAACGTGATCGGGCCGTCGCCGGAGTCGACAGCGAAGCGCCGGCCGTCGATGCGGGTGCCGTCGGCGGCCCGGCGTACGGCGAGGTCGTCGATCGGGAAGCCGCGGAGCGTGATGTTGCGACGGGTCAGGTGCGGATCGAGGGGCGCCGGAAGGTTGAGTACCTCGGCGACTGTGTCCAGCGACGCGGCGTCGATGAATGTGACGGCGGCGTTCCGATGGACGGTCTGGGCGTAGTACCGGTCGCCGACGATGCCGAGGTTCGCGCGGACCTCGATCTCGCTCCGCGCGACCGGCGACGGATCGGGGCGCGGGCCGTCCTGCGGGCGGCCCTCGAACGCGTGCTCACCGGACACCACGAACGCGACGATCTCGATCTGCATGTCAGCCCCAGGTGAGTGGGTCGAGGAGGCGGAAGAAGTACAGGCGGCGCGCGTCCGGCGCCGGTACGCCGTACGCCTCGAAGAACGGCGCCGGGTCGGCGGACCACTCGTCGTGGAGCTGGATCGCGGTGAGGGCGAGGTCGGAGTACCGGTCCGCGACGCCGAGGCGGCCGAGGTCGATCAGGCCGGTGACCTCGAGGGTGCCGGGATCGAAGAAGATGTTCGGCAGGCACGCGTCGCCGTGGCACACCACCGGCTCCAGCACGCTCTCGACGTACGGGCGCTCGGCAACCACTTGCGCCATCAGCTCCGTCGGCGGGAGCTTCCGCCACTCGTCGGTGAGAAACGCCTGGTTCACAGCGCCACGCCGTACGACGTCCTCGGCGGTCGCAATCACCTCGGCCAGCGGCCGCTCGAACGGACAGTCGCGCAACGAATGCAACTCGCGCAGCACCACGCCGAGACTCCGCATCGCCTGTTCGTGGGCGGACGGCGGAAGGGCGTCACCGGGTACGCCGGGAACGGCAGTTGTCACCAGACAAGCACCGGCAGCCGACTCGGACCAGTCGGCAACAGTTGCCCCAGGCAACGCAGTACCCGCGAGCCATTCGATGCGATCGCGTTCTGCCGCGAGCTCGGCGACCCCGTGCGGTCCGCAGCACTTGGCGAACAGGTCTCCGCGGCGGTAGACGGTCGTATCGGATTCGCCGATCTCGACGGCCGTCCAGTCGTCACCCGACGGCTCGAGTAGCCCGCTCAAGAAGACTCCCGGACGATCAGCTGCCACGGGAAGTCGAACACCTCGCCGGGGGCGCCTTCGCGATCGGTCAGCCGGCTGACGATGATCTGCGCCAGCGCCTCGTTGAACCCGACCGGTCCGACGGTCGACAGCGACGGGTCCAGGTGCTCACCTTCGGGCGTGTTGCCGACCCCGACGATCGCCAGGTCTCGCGGTACGTCGATCCGCAGCCGATGCGCCGCCCGGACCGCGGCGATCGCGGCGAAGTCGGTGGTGCAGTACAGCGCGGTCGGCCGATCAGGCCTGGTCAGCAGCGCCATCGCGGCGCGGTAGGCACCCTCGGGGTGTTGCTCGAAGATCTCGATGTCGTCGTCGCGGATCGGTTTGCCGGCCGCGCGCAGTGTATTCAGGTAGGCGTCGAAGCGGGCGAAGTTGGTGGTCCGCGACGTCAGTACGCCGACCCGGTCGTGGCGCTCGAGGAGATGCTCCACCGCGAGATGGCAGCGCGGCTCGGCACCGGACCGGATCACGTCGAAGTCCTGCGGCTCGAGGGTTTCGCTGAACGCGACGATCTGGACGCCTTGCGCCGCGAACGCCTCGAGTTCGGCGATCTGTTCCGGGTCCGGCTTGATGCTGTCGATGAAGATCACGTCGGGCGTCCGGTTCGACAGCACCGTCCGCCAGTCCCCGTCGGCCACGATCAGGGCGGTCTTGCCGAGTGGAGTCACCGCCGTGCTGACGGTGGCCGCGACCGCCTGCGACCACGGGTCCGCGAGCACGCTCAGGGAGAGCAGCACCAGGTCCGACTTGCCGGTCCGGATCGCGCGGGCCGCGTCGTTGCGCCGGTAGCCCAGCCGCGACGCGGCCTCGCGGACCCGGTCCGCCGTCGAGTCCTTGATCGTGTGGCTGCGGTGCCGTCCGGACAGCACGTACGAGACGGTCGCGACCGAGACACCCGCCTCCTTCGCCACCATCCGCAACGTCGGCCGCTCGGCCAAAGGTGAGGACATACTCCGATTCTTGCAGATCAGCCCTTGACCGCACCTGTGATGACGCCTTTGGTGAAGTGGCGTTGGAGGAAGGGGTAGACCATGGCGATCGGGACCAGTGCGACCACGACGACGGCCATCTGCAGGGACTGTGGCTGCGGGAGTGGCGTCACGCCGAGCTGGTCCGCCGACAACGACTTGCCCTGCAGGACGTAGGTCCGCAGGATCACCTGCACCGGCCACTTGGACGTGTCGTTCAGGTACAGCAGCGCGTTGAAGAACGCGTTCCAGAACCCGACCGCGTAGAACAGGCCGACCACCGCGATCACCGCCTTCGACAGCGGCATGATGATCTGGCGCAGGATCGTGAAGTCGCTGGCGCCGTCGATCCGCGCGCTCTCCAGCAGCTCCCCCGGCACGTTCATGAAGAAGGTGCGCAGGACAACGAAGTTGAAGGCACCCAGCGCGCCCGGCAGGATCAGCGACCACAGGCTGTCCAGCAGCCCGAGCTGTTTCACCACCAGGAACATCGGGATGATGCCCGGCGCGAACAGCAACGTGAACAGCACCATCAGCAGCACCGGCCGCCCGAACAGCACCGGCCGCGACGTCGCGTACGCGAGCGCGATCGTGACCGCCAGCGCAATCGCCGTACCGACGAGGGTCACGAAGACACTGACCAGGATCGCCCGCCCCATCAGCCCGCCGCTGAACAGTGTCCGGTACGCCCTGAACGTCGGATGCGACGGCCACAGCACGTACCCGCCCGCGTCGATGATGTCCTTGTCACTGGCCAGCGAGGTCGAGATCACGACCAGGATCGGGATCACGATGACCAGTGCGAACCCGCCGAGGATGGCCGCCTTGATCGCCTGGTACCCAGGAGAAGGTCGCTCTTTCCAGATCGGTCTCATGCGCCGCGCCTTTGGAAGATGCCCGGCTCGCCGAGCCGATGGGCCAGTGAGTTCGCGCCCCACAGCAGCAGCGCGCCGACGACGCCCTTCGCCAACCCGGCCGCGGCTCCGCTGCTCCAGTCACCGCCGACCACGCCCGCGTAGTACGTGAACGTGTCCAGTACTTCGGCAGCACCCGGACCGACCGAGTCACGTTGCAGGATGAACTGCTCGAACCCGACGCTGAGGATGTCGCCGATCCGGAGGATCAGCAGCAGCACGATGACGGTCCGCAGCGACGGCAGTGTGATGTGCCACATCCGGCGCCAGCGACCCGCACCATCGGCCGCAGCTGCTTCGTACAAAGACACGTCGACCGTGGTCAGCGCCGCGAGGAAGATGATCATCGCCCAGCCGGCGTCCTTCCAGATCAGCTGCGCGACGACCAGCAGCGGGAAGGTGTCCGGGTTGGTCATGAACGGGATCGGGTCAAGCCCCGCGTGCCGCAGCAGGTTGTTGATGAACCCCGCCCCTCCGAGCGACTGCTGGAACAGTGTCACGACCAGCACCCAGGACAGGAAGTGCGGCAGGTACGCGATCGTCTGGAACCACTTCCGGATCCGGTTGCTGACCAGCGAGTCCACGATCAGCGCCAGCCCGATCGGCACCGGGAAGAACAGCAGCAGTTGTACGCCGGCCAGCAGCAACGTGTTCCGCAGCGCGTCCCAGAAGTCCGGGTTGTCGTACAGGTTGATGAAGTTCTGTACGCCGTTCCACTCGCTGTGCATGATGCCGAGGTACGGCTGGAAGTCCTGGAACGCAACCACGTTCCCGAGCACCGGCAGGTAGAAGAACACCAGCAGGAAGACGACACCGGGGATCATCAGCAGCACCATCTGCCAGTCCCGGGCCCACTTCGCCTTCAGCGGCAGGCCCGTCTTGGCCTGCCGCTTCGGATTCGGCTTCAGCATCACGAGCCAGTGACCGGCACGCTCGAGGGCAGTACGGCCGCGAACTCGTCGCGCATCTTGTCACCGCCGCCGGACTTCCAGCGCTTCAGCGCCGCGTCGTACGCGTCCATCTTCTGCCGTCCGGTGACGATGTCGACGATGGTGTCCCGGAACGCCGAGGTCAGCTTCGGGCCGACCTTGCTGGAGGTGTCGGAGTACGTGCCCGCGGTCGGGTTCCGCACCGCGAACTTCAGCAGCTTCTGCTCGGTCTCGTAGATCTTCTTGGTGTCGTCGGGGTACGCCGGGTTGAAGATCACGCTCTCCGGCGCGTTCATGATCTGCAGCGCACTGACCAGCCCCGGAGCCTGCTGGTTGCCGGCCTTGGTCAGCACCGGGTTGCCTTGCGCATCGAGTTGGTACTGCTGCCCCTCGACGCCGAAGTTCTTGATCAGGTACTCCTTGGTGCCGAACGGCGCCGACAGGTAGTCCATCAGCGCGAGCAGCTCGCGGATCCGGCCCTCGTCGGTCTTCTTGAACGGCGTGAAGCCGACGGTGCCGTAGCCCATGTCGTACGTCGGCTTCGCCTTGCCGTCGTGGCCGAACGGGATCATCGTGTCCACGAACAGCGTCGGGTCGAGGTTGCGGAAGTCGGCGGTCGCCCGCGGGCCGACCGTGACCTGGGCGGCGATCTGCCCGTTCACGGTCTTCGGCGTCGCGTCGGCGAGGTTGAGGTCCGGGTAGAACACCTTCGCCGCCCAGAGCTTGGCGGCGTACTCGACGGCGGCCTTGTAGTTGTCGGTCTCGTACAGGTGCGTCAGCGAGCGGTCCTGGTTCACCCGCCAGGAGTTCGGGGCCCCGAACCACTCGCCGAACATGTGCAGCATGTTGATGATCGCCGGCTCGAGCGCGTAGTTCGTGCCGTTGGTCAGCTCCTTGCACTTGGCAAAGAACTCGTCGGCGGTCGAGCACTGCAGACCGCCGACCTTCGCCCAGGTCTTGGGGTTGCCCATCATCACCTGGCCGAACGGCGTCGACGGGATCGGGGCGCCCCAGATCTTGCCGTTGACGACGGCGGTCCGCCAGGAGGCCGGCTTCAGCGCGGCCAGGTTCGGGTACTCCAGGACGGCGTCGCCGGACAGGTACTTGGTCAGGTCCTGGAACTTCGCCTCGAGCATCGGGCCGACGTTCGGGATGCCCTGGTTCGGCGGGAGCCACATCAGGTCCGGCAGCGAGTCGCTGGCGAGCAGCGTGGCGAACTTCTCCGGGTAGCCCGGGTCGGTGCCGATGGTCAGCTTGAGCTCGGCGCCGAGCGCCTGGTTCAGCGCCTGCCACATCGGGTTGCTGCCCATC
>DASXXB010000042.1:0-17256 GCA_036503355.1 Kribbella sp.
GGGAGTGCCGATGAAGCACTCGACCCTGGTCACGCCCTGCGGGACGGTCACGTTCACCCGGACGTTCTCGATCGTCGCGTCCCAGTCACGGCCGGTCGCGTCCCAGTACAGCTCGCTGTGGTCGTCGAAGTGCCGCAGTGCCCCGCGGACGTCGTACTTGATCACGTACGTCGCCTCGGTGCCCGGCACCGTCTCGTCGGCGGACCCGATCTTGATCTGCAGGTTCTTGTAGCGTCCCTTGTTCGACTTCGACGTGGTGTCGACGAAGTGCGGGTTCACGCCGGGTGTCGGAGATGAGACCTTGATGTCGGAGACCTGGTACTCCTGGTCCTTGGAGTCGTCGTCCTTGTAGGGCTCGCGGGTAACCAGGTCCCGGTAGATGCCGTGCCGCCCGCTGCTCGCGAAGTGGTAGTCGATCGTCTCCCGGACGTGCAGCACGCCGTCGGCGCCGACCGTGTAGTCGATCGTGAAGTTCCGGATCGCGTCGCCGTACTCCGCCGTGGACGCACTCGCCGGCCCGGCGAAAACCCCCACCGCCAGAACGGCGAACAACGCACTGATGACTACCCCGAGTGCCCTACGCATGCTCGCGACGATATCTATCGGGAGGGTCCGGCCGAGACGAGTCCGCGGGCTGATGGCTCTTGTGCGAAGTGTCGGTTAGCGGAATCGTGGGTGGACCAGGAGGAACGTCATGGCAGACAAGACGAACACTTCCCAAGGCACCGGAGCCGCGCCCGCTGTGGACAGCCCGGCCGCCATCCGCAACGTGGTCCTGGTCGGCCCGTCGGGCGCCGGCAAGACCACCCTTGTCGAGGCCCTGCTGGTGGCCTCCGGAGTCCTGAACAGACCCGGCACCGTCGTCGACGGAACCACGGTGTGCGACTTCGACGACGCCGAGCTCCGGCAGCAGCGCTCGGTCGGTCTGTCGCTCGCCTCGCTGCCCCACGACGGTGTCTCCGGAAAAGTCAAGGTGAACCTGATCGACACCCCCGGGTACGCCGATTTCGTCGGCGAACTCCGGGCGGGGCTGCGCGCCGCGGACTGTGCGCTGTTCGTGATCTCGGCGAGCGAGGGCGTCGACGAGCCGACCCGCACGGTCTGGCAGGAGTGCGACGAGGTCGGGATGCCGCGCGCGGTCGTGATCACCAAGCTCGACCACGCCCGGGCGAACTACCAGAACGCGCTCGGCACCGCGCAGGCCGCGTTCGGCGACAAGGTCCTGCCGCTCTACCTGCCCGCCGGCGACGGGCTGATCGGGCTGCTGTCCCAGTCGTACTTCTCCTACGCCGACGGCAAGCGTTCCACCGCCACCCCGGACCCGGCGTACGACGACCAGGTCGAGGAACTGCGCGGCACACTGATCGAGGGCATCATCGAGGAGTCCGAGGACGAGTCGCTGATGGACCGCTACCTCGGTGGCGAGGAGATCGACCAGAAGGTGCTGATCGAGGACCTCGAGCGGGCGGTCGCGCGCGGCTCGTTCTTCCCGGTCGTGCCGGTCTGCAGCGCGTCCGGAGTCGGCACCTTCGAGCTGCTCGAGGTGATCACCAGCGGCTTCCCGTCGCCGCCCGAACACACCATCCCGGACGTGTTCAACCCGCACGGTGTCGCCCGCAAGGGCCTGACCTGCGACCCCGACGGCCCGCTGCTCGCAGAGGTGGTGAAGACGACGTCGGATCCGTACGTCGGCAGGGTCAGCCTGGTCCGGGTGTTCTCCGGCACCATCAGGCCCGACGCGACGGTTCACGTGTCGGGCCATTTCACGTCCTTCTTCGGCGATCACAACGGCGGATCCCACGGGCACGAGGACCACGACGAGGACGAGCGGATCGGCACGCTGTCGTTCCCGCTCGGCAAGACCCAGCGCCCCGCGGGTGAGGTGGTCGCCGGGGACATCTGCGCGATCGGCCGGCTGACCCGCGCCGAGACCGGCGACACGCTGTCCGACAAGGCGGACCCGCTGCTGCTGAAGCCGTGGAACATGCCGGAGCCGTTGCTGCCGATCGCGGTGCAGGCGCACGCCAAGACCGACGAGGACAAGCTCGGGATCGGGCTCCAGCGACTGGCGGCGGAGGATCCGACGCTGCGCATCGAGCAGAACCCGGAGACCCACCAGATCGTGCTGTGGTGCATGGGCGAGGCGCACTCGGACGTCGTACTGGACGCGCTCTCGAACCGGTACGGCGTGAGCGTGGACACCGTCGAGCTACGGGTGCCGCTGCGGGAGACCTTCGGTGGCAAGGCGAAGGGCCACGGGCGGCATGTGAAGCAGTCCGGCGGCCACGGTCAGTACGCCGTCTGCGACATCGAGGTGGAGCCGCTGCCGGAGGGTTCGGAGTTCGAGTTCGTCGACAAGGTGGTCGGTGGGGCGGTGCCGCGGCAGTTCATCCCGAGCGTGGAGAAGGGCGTCCGGGCCCAGATGGAGAAGGGGGTCGCCGCCGGGTATCCGATGGTGAACATCCGGGTCACACTGCTCGACGGGAAGGCGCACAGCGTCGACTCGTCGGACATGGCGTTCCAGATGGCCGGCGGGCTGGCGCTGCGCGAGGCCGCCGCGGCCGCGAAGGTGAACCTGCTCGAGCCCGTCGATCTGGTCTCGGTGCTGGTGCCGGACGATCTGGTCGGCGCCGTGATGAGCGACCTGTCCGGGCGCCGCGGCCGGCTGCTCGGCACCGACAAGGTCGGCGAGAACCGGACGCTGGTGAAGGCCGAAGTACCGCAGGTCGAGATCACCCGCTACACGATCGACCTGCGCTCACTATCCCACGGCGCCGCGTCGTTCAGCCGCGAGTTCTCCCGCTACGAGCCGATGCCGGAATCGGCAGCGTCCAAACTGAAATGACCTAGGGTGCGTCTCTAGCTCTTGGAGTCGCGGTTCAGGCGGCGGCGTACGTCGCGGGACTTGAGGTACGCCGCCACGTCGTCGTAGCGCTCGCTCTGGTTGGCGAACTCGATGTACGAGCGCACGCGGTGCAGCCAGTCGAGCGTCGACGGCTTCACCGCGACCACCGCGTCGGTCAGGTGCCGCATGCCGAGCGGCGGTTCGCCACCGGTCGAGAGCGCCTCGTCGATCACCTTGTCCACGCCACGCTCGATCAACGCGCGCAGGTCCGCGCCGCTGAACATCGCGGTCTGCGCGGCGAGCGCCTTCAGATCGAGGCCGTCGGCCGGCACGTCCCGCGTCAGCACGAAGAGGATGTCGGCGCGGGCGGGCTCGTCCGGCGGCGGTACGAAGATGACCCGGTCGAAGCGCCCCGGACGGAGCATCGCCTCGTCCACGTCCCACGGCGCGTTCGTGGCGGCGAGCACCAGGAGGCCGTCGTTCTCGGAGCCGATCGCGTCGAGCTCCTGCAGCAGTACGTCGACCAGGCGCCGCGCCTCGGACCCGCCGTGCTTGTGCCGCGCGAACGCGAGCGCGTCCAGCTCGTCGAGGAACAGTACGCACGGCCCGTTCGCGCGGGCGCGCTCGAAGGCCTCGTGCAGGTTCCGCTCGGAGACGCCGAGGTACGGGTCCATCACGTCCTCGATCCGGACGTTGACGAACGGCAGCCCGCACTCCCCCGCGGTCGCGCGGGCGAGCAGCGTCTTGCCGCAACCGGGCGGGCCGTAGAGCATCACGCCGCCACCGGACTTCCGGCCGTACTTCTCGTACAGCTCCGGCCGGCTCTGCGGGAGGATCACCATCCGGTGGATGACCCGTTTGATCTCCTCCATCCCGCCGACCTGGTCGAAGGTCGTGGTCTCCTTCACCGCGTCCTGCTCGTACGGCGTCTCCGCCTCGGGCCCGACCTTGATCCGGACCCCGCTGCGCTCGGCGATCATGCCGTCGACGAGCTGCTGCAGCCGGCCGGTCCCCTCGACCACGCCCCGCTGCCGGGCCGCTTCGAGCAGGTTCCGCAGCAGCGCGAGCCGCCCGTTCGCCGCCGCCAGCTCCCCCACCGGGATGAATTGGTCGTCCGGAAGCCCTTGGTGATCAAGCAGAACGACGTACTGATCGAGCGCCTCCTCGTGCTCGCCCGCCGCGGCCAGGGACTCGGCAAGGAGCAGCCGGAGCATCACGTCGTCCGGGCTCGCTTCCACCGCTTTCCGGAGCGCCTCTGTCCGGTCGTTGTTCATGTGCCCCACTTCCGGTTGATCCAGCGGCGTACGAGTGGTGGTGCGACCCACGAATAGACGCAGAACGCCAGCCAGATCATCGCGAATCCGAACGACAGGAATCCCAGGCCGGCGGCGCGGAGACCGTAGATGACCGCGACTGCTCCGACCCAGACGACCAGCGGGTTCACCCGGGCGAACGGCCGCAGCGGCAGCATCAGCGGGTGGTTGTACAGCTTCGCCTCGCGGGCGGCCGTGCGCAGGTCCTCGTCCCCGGGCTGCGCGGCCGCCGCCGAACGCAGCGAGTCGTACCCGGCGCGGGTGTCCCCGGTCAGCATCGACGCCGTACCGTGCAAGGCCCGCGCGCTCGGGTCCTCCGGGTCGTGCGAGAGCGCCTCGACGCTGTGGCGATGCATGTCCCGGTCCTTGCCGAGCGCGAACGCGACCTCGGCGCGGGCGGCGGACACGACAACGCTTTCCGGAGCCTGCGCCGCGGCCCGCTCGACGAGGGCGCTCGCCTTCTCCGCCTGCCCGGCGAACAGGCACACGCGCGCATAGCCGATCAACAGGTCGGGATCGGTCGGGTCGAGACTCAGCCCCTGGAGGAAGACCGCCTCGGCCTCTGCGAGCTTGCCCTCGGCCCGCAGCGCGTAGCCCAGCACGTGCAGGAGCGGCGGAAACGGGCCGTGGCGGTTCAGCGCGTCCTGCAGTGCGTCGACGGCCTCCGCGTTCCGATCGAGCTGATGCAGCGCCGTACCGCGGATCAGGTCGGCGCGGAGGTCCAGCGCAGCCTCTCCCGGCAACGCCTCGAGCTCGCTCAGCGCCCGCTCCGGACGACCGATCTGCAGCCAGTGATTGGCCATCCCGAGCGCAGACTCGGCGGGCTCGATCACGATGCTGCCACCAGAACGATGATCGCCTCGACGATCGCGGTGAGGCCGATCATGACGATGTTGCCGGCACCGAACCGGGTCGCGTGCTCGCCGCCGCGCAACTGGAAGGCACGCTCGAGCGGAAGCTGCAGCCGCAGCTGCACCAGGTAGCAGAGCGCCGCGACCACGCGGACCGGCGTCAACCGGGCCAGCATCGCGTCGTCGTTCTCACCGATCTGCAGCCAGCCGGCCAGCACGCACTCGGCCACGAGGCCCGCCACGCCGATGCCCACGATCAGCAGCCGCCGCGTCCTGCCGAGGCCCAGGCGTCCGCTGTTCACGAAGGAGAGCCAGGTGATGGGCAGCATCCCGCCCAGGACCGCGACGTACCCCATGTACAGCAGCCGCCACGGGCGGCGCGCCGAGGGCTCGACGCCGGCCGCAATGGTCGGCCGCAGGAGTTCGTCGGACATCGGGCTCCTCCGGTGAGCGCTCGAACTACGGGCTCGCGCAGTGTATAGCCTGGGCCGATGAGCGAGAACTGCATCTTCTGCGGGATCGTGGCCGGCGACATCCCGTCGACCCAGGTGGCGGCCGACGACCGCGCGATCGCGTTCATGGACATCAACCCCGCGACACGCGGGCACCTGCTGGTGATTCCGCGGGTGCACTCGACCGACCTCCGCGAGGCCGCCCCCGAAGACCTGATCGGGGCGACCCTGCTCGCCCGGTCGCTGGTCTCCCGGGTGATCGACCGCCTCGACGCCGACGGCGCCAACCTGCTGAGCTGTATCGGCGCCGACGCGTGGCAGTCCGTCTTCCACACCCACCTGCACGTCATCCCCCGGTACAAGAACGACCCCCTCCAGCTCCCCTGGCACCCGACGCCAGGAGACCTGGACGAGATCAACGCGACCGCCGGCAAGCTCAGCTGAGGGATCCGAAGAACTCCCGGAGGTCCTGCAGGAGCAGGTCGGGTGCGTCCTGGGTGGCCCAGTGGCTGCCGCGGTCGAACTCGTGCCAGGACACGATGTTCGCGTGGTCGCGCTCGGCGAACCGGCGCAGCGGGCGGAAGTCGAACGCGAAGCTCGCGAGCGCCGTCGGCGCTGTCGTCGGCTCCTTCGGGTGGTCGGCGTGCTTGTCCTCGTAGTAGAAGCGGGCCGAGGACGCAGCGGTGTTCGTCAGCCAGTAGATCGTCGCGTTGGTGAGCACGTGCTCGTCGGCGCAGGTGCTGAGCAGCTGGGCGATCCACGCGAGCTGACCGGTCGGTGAGTCGGCCAGCGCGTGCGCGAGGTTCTGCGGCGCCTGCTCCTGCAGCTTCGCGTACGCACCCAGGTTCTCGTTGAAGAACTGCAGGAACTGCAGGTACCCCTGCTCCTCGTCGGTCAGGTCCACCAGTTCGGCCGGATCACCGCTCGGGAACGAGAACAGTTGGGTCACATGGACGCCGAGCACGTGCTCCGGATCGACCCGCCCGACCTCCGGGGACACGTAGGACCCGCCGTCGTTGCCGTGGGCGCCGTACCGCTCGTAGCCCAGCCGGTGCATGAGCTCGGCCCAGGCGGCGGCCACCCGGTACCTGTTCCAGCCGCGATCCTTCGTGGGGCCGGAGAAGCCGAAACCGGGGACGGACGGGATGACCAGGTGGAACGCCTGCTCGCCGTTCTGCGGGTTGGTGAGCGGCTCGATCAGGTCGACGTACTCGAGCGACGTGTTCGGCCAGCCGTGGGTGAGGATCAGCGGGATCGCGTCCGGGTCGGCCGAGCGGACGTGGAAGAAATGCACGTTCTGGCCGTCGATCTCGGTCACGAACTGCGGGTACGAGTTCAGCCGCTGCTCCCACGCCCGCCAGTCGTACGACGTCAGCCACTGCTCGGTCAGCCGCCGCACGTAGGACAGCGGTACGCCGTACTCCCACTCGGGCGGCAGCGGGCCGGTCCGGACGGCGTCGGTGTAGTCCATGTCGAGCTCGTTCGCCCACCGGGTGCGTGCGAGGCGATCGCGCAGGTCGTCCAGGTCCGCCTGCGGGATGTCGATGCGGAAGGGCCGGATCTCGGTGTTGTTCGTCATGTCTTCAACCTAGGACGCCATTAGGCGAGCTAGCTTCCTAATGGTCTGCGAGACTTTCCATCATGATCGAGACCTCGGCGCGACTGCTCAAACTGCTCACGTTGCTGCAGTCGCCGCGCGACTGGACCGGCGCCGAGCTGGCCGACAAATTGCAGGTGAGCCCCCGGACCGTGCGGAGCGATGTCGAGCGGCTGCGGTCTCTCGGCTACCCCGTGGACGCCACTCGTGGCTCAGTGGGCGGCTACCGGCTCGGCGCCGGCGCCGCACTGCCACCGCTGCTGCTGGACGACGACGAGGCCGTGGCGGTCGTGGTCGGCCTCCGGAAGGCGGCAGGCGTTGCCGGGGTGGAAGAGAGCTCGTTGCGGGCGTTGAGCAAGCTGGAGCAGGTGCTGCCGTCGCGGCTGCGTCGGCGGGTCACCACGCTCGCCAGCTACACAGTGCAGGTGCAGCCGGACGAGTTGGGTCCACAGGTCGATCCGGACCTGCTGACACAGCTGGCGGCGCTCTGTCGGGACCGGGAACAGCTGCGGTTCGACTACCTGGCACATGGCGGGTCGGAGACGCTCCGGCGGGTGGAGCCGCATCGACTCGTCAACTGGGGCCGGCGCTGGTACCTGGTCGCCTTTGACCTGGAGAAGCAGGACTGGCGGACGTTCCGCGTGGACCGGGTGCGGCCGCGGATTCCGACCGGTCCGCGGTTCGTGCCCCGTGAGCTGCCTGAGGGCGGCGACGTGGCGGCGTACGTCTCGCGCCGGGTGTCCGCGGCCGCGTGGCGTTACCGGGCGTCGGTCGTGGTCGCCGTACCCGCAGCCGTGCTGGCTGAGCGGTTGACGGCTGCGGTCGGGGTGATCGAGCCGATCGACGACGAGAGCTGCTTGCTGCGGACGGGCTCTGACACGGTGCAGAGTCTGGCCGTGCATCTGGGGCTGCTCGACGTGGATTTCGTCGTACAGGAAGGGCCCCCGGAGCTGACGGCCTACCTGGACCGGCTGGCCGAGCGTTACCGGTTGGCGACGAGTTCGTAGACGGACAGTAGTTCGGGGAGGAGCACGGACCAGTCGTACTTCGGTACGGCGGCCAGACCGACGGAGCGGAGCTGCTCGCGCTCGTCCGGGCGGCCGATGAGCCGCAGCGCACGGGTTGCGAGGTCGGTGGCGTTGCCGGGCGCGAACAGCTCGCCCAGCCGCCCGCCTTCCAGAACGTGCCGGAAGGCGGGCAGGTCGCTCGCGAGCACCGGCGCACCGGCGGCCATCGCCTCCAGCAGCACGATCCCGAAGCTCTCGCCTCCCAGGTGCGGAGCGACGTACACGTCCGACCCGGCGAGCATGTCGGCGCGGGCCTCGTCGTCGATCGCTCCCAGGAACAGCACGTTCTCGTGGTACCGCGGCGGCAGCGACCGTCGCGCCTCGTCCGCCTGTCCTGCCCCGGCCACCAGGACCTTCAGCCGCGGCCGCTCGGCAAGCAGAGCAGGTACGGCGTCCAGCAGCACGCCGAGGCCCTTGCGCGGCTCGTCCAGCCGGCCCAGGAAGCTGATCGTGCCGTCCGCGCCCATCCACTCCGGGCGCGGGCTGCCCTTGAACCGCGCGGTGTAGAGACCGTTCGGGATCACCACGGCCTCACCGCCGATGTGCTGCACCATCATCGAGCGGGCGTTCTCGGAGACCGCGATCCGGGCGTCGATCTTCTCCAGCGCCGGCCGCAGCAGGCCGGCCGCCACGCTCATCGCGCGGGACCGCACCTGCCAGGTGTGGAAGGTCGCGACGAACGGCCCGTCCGCGGACCACAGCGCGATGATCGACGCACTCGGCGTGGTCGGCTCGTGGACGTGCACGACGTCGAAGTCGCCTTCGGCCAGCCAGCTCTTCACGCGGGCGGCCGTCCGCGGGCCGAACGTCACGCGCGCGACCGACCCGTTGTACGGAACGCCGACGGCCCGCCCGGAGGAGACGACGTACGGCGGAACCGCGTCGGCGGCGTCGACCGGGGCGAGGACCGAGATCTCGTGCCCGAGTGCGAGCAGGGCCTCGGCGAGGTCGCGGACGTGGTTCTGCACCCCGCCGGGCGTACCCAGCGAGTACGGGCACACCACGCCGATCCTCACGGGAAGATTCTTACTGGTCGAGGAAAATCCTCTGCAGCATGTGCCAGTCCTGCGGGTGCTCGGCGATCCCGATGGCGAACGCGTCGGCGCAGCGCTGGGTCATCAGGGCCGCACCGCCCTCGGTCTCGGTCGCGTCGTGGAACGTGATGACCAGGTCCGGTCCGTCGTAGTGCAACGTCGCCGGGATCAGCGGCGCGCCCGTCTTCAGGCTGAGCGCGGCGGGCCCGACGGGCATCCGCGACGGGCGGCCGAAGAACGTCACCGGGACACCACGCTCGGACAGGTCGCGGTCGGCCACCAGACACACGAATCCCCCGGCGCGGAGGCGGTCCGCGAGTACTGCGGTGACGTCCTCGTCACCACCCGTCAGCGGGAGGACCTCCATGCCGAGCTTCTTGCGGTATTCGATGAACCGGTCGAACAGAGACTCCGGCTGCAGCCGCTCGGCCACGGTCGACACCGGCATCCCGGTCAGGCCCGCCCAGGCGCCCGCGTGGTCGTAGTTCGCGAGATGCGGCAGCGCACAGATCACGCCTCGTCCCGCGGCGTACGCGTCCCGCAGCAGCTTCTCGTTGACGGTCCGGACCCGGCCGACGATCTCCGCGTCGGACCACTCCGGCAGCCGGAACGCCTCCTGCCAGTAGCGCAGGTACGAGCGCATCCCGGCGTGCGTCAGCTCGTCCAGCTCGGTCTCGGTGGCTTCCGGTCGTACGGCGGCCAGGTTGCCGCGCAGGCGCCGTACGCCACGGCCGTTGCGGCGGTACGTATGGTCGGCGGCCAGCCCGAACAGCCACGTGACCGTCCGCTCGGGCAGGCGGCGTACCAGGGTCCAGGCGAGCGCGAAGGCCAGGTCGACAGCCCGCTGCCGGGCGCCTTCCATCAGGCTTTGGGGTCCGGCGGCGGCGTGTCCAGACCGGCGTTCGCCGGGTCCGCCAGGACCTGCTTGCGGACCGACAGCGAGCGCTGTACGACGGTGATCGTGCTCGCCGCCGCGACGTACCAGATCACGATCTCCAGCAGGATCGGCAGGTTGAAGATGTCGGAGAAGAACGCCAGGATCAGCGTGAACACCAGCCGGTCGGCACGCTCGGCCAGACCGCCGCTGGCCTTCAGACCCAGGCTCTCCGCCTTCGCCCGCGCGTACGACGTGACCGCGCCCATCACCAGCGCCCACAGCGTCACCGCCGCCATCAGCGTCGAGTCGCCGGCCCGCGAGTTCGCGTAGTACATCACCAGGCCGCCGTAGATGGCGCCGTCGGCGATCCGGTCCAGCGTCGAGTCCAGGAACGAACCCCACTTCGACGACGTCCCCGACGTGCGGGCCATGTAGCCGTCGATCAGGTCCGAGAACACGAAGCAGGTGATTACCACGACACCCAGCCACAGCTGGCCGCGCGGGAAGAAGATCAGCGCCCCGGCGGACACACCGATGGTGCCCACCAGCGTGACCATGTCGGCGGTCACGCCGAGCTTGAGCAGGAGGGTGGCGATCGGCGTGATCACCTTGGTCCAGAACTGCCGGAATCTGTTAAGCATGGCGACGCGATCGTAGAACACCTGGATCACCATCGGGTGACAAGGCACGGCTTTCGGCCTGCACGGAGGCCTGGCAGGCGCGATGCTGGGTTCAGGAGGTGAGCCGGCATGCGACGTCAGCAGCTCGCGGGCGCCCTCGTCCTCCTGCTCGTGACCAGCGGCTGCACCGTCGCCCAGCGAGCGAACGGAACCGCGCCGGCCCCCGCGCTGCCGACCGCGGTGATCCCGACCGTGATCGCTCCCCCACAGGCCGAAGGCCTTGACGGTACGTCGGGTGCACCCGGACCGCAGGTGTGTACGGCGATCACGCAGACGCTGACCACCCGCCTGAGACTCCCGGTCACCGCGAAGCCGAAGGCGTGGAACGACGGCGGCCTGCCCTCGATGGACCTGTGCACACTGCTCGTCCAGGGCCGTCCCGTGACGATCGGGGTCTCCGCACTGCCGAGCCAGCCCGACTCGATCAGCAGGCTGATGAACGGCGCCGGCGATGTCGATTCGCTGCCCGAACTCGGACCGGAAGCGCTCATCGGCGAGTCCCGCCTGGTGTTCCACGCGGACGGCCGGGCGGTCCGGGTCGCGCCCGCGGGCGGGATCGACCTCGGTACGCCGAACGGGATCAACCGGGCCACGGCGGTCGCTATCGCCGAGGCCGCGCGGGACGCCGTACCGCGGAGTCTGCGACCGGCCCGGCAGGCCGACGCGACCTGTCAGCTGTCGAACTCGGCGGCCGAGCGGTTCATCCGGCTGCAGGTGCAGTTGCGGCGCGACTACCGGGCGAAGGGCGGGGCACTGACCTGCATCTGGGGGACGTACGACGCGACCGTGTCGATCGTGGAGGCGTTCGACCAGCCGACGATCCCGGAGGCACAACAGGTCCCACCGCCGGAGTTCGCGCCCATCGGACAACCCGGCTACTACCTCCCCAGGTCCGGCGAACTCGTCTTCCGCCTCGGCCGCCGCGTCGTCCGCGTCACCGCACTCACCAATCCCGCCCGCGCCGTCACCCTCGACTCCCTGACCACCCTGGTCGACCCGATGCTCCCCCTGTTCCTACGCTGACCGGCGCTGCTACGGCCAGGACTTGGCGAGTAGGGCGCGGGTGTCGGTGAGGAGTTGTGGGAGGACCTTGGTGCCGGCGACAACGGGCATGAAGTTCATGTCGCCGGACCACCGCGGGACCACGTGCTGGTGCAGGTGCGCGGCGATGCCGGCGCCGGCGATCTCGCCCTGGTTCATGCCGATGTTGAAGCCGTGCGCGGCCGACACCGTACGGACCGCCTGCATCGCCTGCCGGGTCAGCGCCGAGACGTCCGCGACCTCGGCGTCGGTCAGCTCGGTGTAGTCGGCCACGTGCCGGTAGGGCACGACCATCAGATGTCCGGGGTTGTACGGGTACAGGTTCAGGACGGCGTACGCCGATTCGCCGCGGTGCACGATCAGCGCGTCGACGTCCGGCAGGCCCGGGAGCCGGCAGAACGGGCAGCCGGAGCCGGCCTCGGAACTGGTCGGCTTGTTCTCGCCCTCGATGTAGGCCATCCGGTGCGGCGTCCAGAGCCGCAGGAACGGGTCAGGCACCCCGACGCCGTCCTGCCCTACCAGCTCGTCGGGCAGGTACGGCGAGTCGGGGTGCTCGCTCATACCTGAACGCGCTTCTTGACGGACTCGACGATCTCCGCGACCGCGTCGGCGATCGGTACGCCGTTCTTCTGCGTGCCGTCGCGGTACCGGAAGGACACCGAGCCGGCGGCCATGTCGTCGTCGCCGGCGATCAGCATGTACGGCGTCTTGGCCTTCTGCGCGTTCCGGATCTTCTTCTGCATCCGGTCGTCGGACGCGTCGATCTCGACCCGGATCCCCTGCGCCTTCAGCTGCTTCGCGACGTCGTACAGGTAGTCGACATGCCCGTCGGTGATCGGGATGCCGATCACCTGGACCGGGGCCAGCCACGGAGGGAAGGCACCCGCGTAGTGCTCGGTGAGGACCGCGACGAACCGCTCGATCGAGCCGAACAGCGCACGGTGGATCATCACCGGCCGCTGCCGGGAGCCGTCCGGAGCGGTGTACTCCAGCTCGAACCGCTCCGGCAGGTTGAAGTCCAGCTGGATCGTCGACATCTGCCAGGTCCGGCCGATCGCGTCCCGGGCCTGGACGGAGATCTTCGGCCCGTAGAACGCGGCGCCGCCCGGGTCCGGGACCAGCTCGAGACCGGAGCCCTCGGCAACTTCCCGCAGCGTCTCGGTGGCCTCCTCCCAGACCTCGTCGGAGCCGACGAACTTGTCCGGGTTCTTCGTGGACAGCTCCAGGTAGAAGTCGTCCAGGCCGTAGTCGGCGAGCAGGCCGAGCACGAAGTTCAGCAGGTTACGCAGCTCGTCGCGCATCTGCTCACGGGTGCAGTAGATGTGCGCGTCGTCCTGGGTGAAGCCGCGGGCCCGGGTCATACCGTGCACGACGCCGGACTTCTCCAGCCGGTACACGGTCCCGAACTCGAACAGCCGCAGCGGCAGCTCCCGGTACGACCGGCCGCGGGCCGCGAAGATCAGGTTGTGCATCGGGCAGTTCATCGGCTTCAGGTAGTAGTCCTGGCCCTGCTTGCGGATCTGCCCGTCCGCGCCACGCTCCTCGTCCAGGTGCATCGGCGGGTACATGCCGTCGGCGTACCAGTCCAGATGGCCTGAGGTCTCGAACAGCTGGCCCTTGGTGATGTGCGGCGAGTAGACGAACTCGTAGTCGTCCTCGACATGGCGCTGACGGGAGTAGTCCTCCATCACCTTCCGCAGCACGCCGCCCTTCGGGTGGAACACCGCGAGACCCGAGCCGATCTCGTCCGGGAAGCTGAACAGGTCGAGCTCGGTGCCGAGCTTGCGGTGGTCGCGCTTGGCGGCCTCCTCCAAGCGGGTCAGGTACGCCTTGAGCTCGTCGCGCGACTCCCAGGCGGTGCCGTAGATGCGCTGCAGTTGCGGGTTCTTCTCGCTCCCCCGCCAGTACGCCGCCGCCGTACGCATCAGCTTGAAGTTGCCGAGGTACCCGGTGGCGGGCACGTGCGGGCCGCGGCACAGGTCCTTCCAGGCGACGCTGTCGTCACGCCGTACGTTGTCGTAGATCGTCAGCTCGCCACCGCCGACCTCGACGCTTGCGCCCTCGGCCGCGTCGGCGGCGGAGCCCTTGATGCCGATCAGCTCGAGCTTGTACGGCTCGTGTGCGAGCTCGGCGCGCGCGTCGTCGTCGGAGACCACCCGGCGGCTGAACCGCTGCCGCTCCTTGATGATCTGCTGCATCTTCTTCTCGAGCTTGGTCAGGTCCTCCGGCGTGAACGGCGTCTCGACGTCGAAGTCGTAGTAGAACCCGTTCTCCACCGGCGGGCCGATGCCGAGCTTGGCGTCGGGGAACACGTCCTGCACGGCCTGCGCGAGGACGTGCGCCGTGGAGTGCCGGATGATCGCCCGGCCGTCCTCGGACGACGCCTTGACCGGCTCGATCTCGTCACCGTCGGCGACCACCCGGGACAGGTCCCGCAGCTCACCGTTGACGCGGGCGGCGATGGCGGAGCGGTCCTGCCCGAAGATCCCGGCGAACAGCTCCCCGATCGTCGTCGTCTCGGTCACACTCCGCTCAGCCTCGCCCTCGACGCCGACCAGACGGACCTTGACTTCCGACACGTTCACTCCTCGGTTCGCACGTGACCGGCCGATTTACCGGTCACGATGCAGATGGTATCGACACACCTGACGAAAGTAGGGGTCGGGACCAGACGGTCGTCCGATGTGGCCGGGCGCCGCACTTCCTAGGTTCGAGGTACCACAAGGACCAGGAAAGGGCCCCGGCGTGATCACGCTCGAAGGACTCACCAAGACCTACGGCGGGACGACCGCCGTGGACTCGCTCGACCTCACCATCTCCCCCGGCCGCGTCACCGGCTTCCTCGGGCCGAACGGCGCCGGCAAGTCGACCACGATGCGGATGATCCTCGGACTGGACAGCCCGTCCGCAGGCACCGCGCTCGTCGACGGACGGCCGTACGCCGAATGGCCACGGCCGCTGACCAAGGTCGGCGCCCTCCTCGACGCCAAGGCACTGCACCCGCGCCGGTCGGCCCGCAACCACCTGGTCGCGATGGCCCGGAGCAACGGCATCCCGGTCAGTCGCGTCGACGAGGTGCTGTCGACCGTCGGGCTGGACGAGGTGACGCGGCGGCGCGCCGGCCAGTTCTCGCTCGGCATGGGTCAGCGTCTGGGCATCGCCGGCGCGCTGCTCGGCGATCCGGAGGTGCTGATGTTCGACGAGCCGGTGAACGGCCTCGACCCGGACGGGGTCCGCTGGGTCCGTCAGTTGATGCGCTCGCTGGCGGCGGAGGGCCGCACGGTCTTCGTCTCCAGCCATCTGATGAGCGAGATGCAGCTGACCGCCGATCAGCTCGTCGTGATCGGGCGCGGCCGGCTGATCGCGGACGCCCCGGCCACCGCGGTGATCGCGGGGTCGTCGCGGACCACGGTGGCGGTACGGGTGCCTGATCCTTCGGAGTCCGCCGTACTGCGGGACCGGCTGGCCACTGAGGCAGAGCGGGTCGAGGTGGCTGACGGGCGGTTGCTTGTGACGGGTGTGCCGGCCGAGCGCGTGGGCGATCTGGCGCACGAGCTCGGCGTACGGCTGCATGAGCTGGTGACCGAGCACGCCTCGCTCGAGGAGGCCTATATGGAGCTCACCGCGGACAGCGTGCAGTACGGCGTGGCGGTGGCCTCATGAGCGACGCGATCCTGCAGTTCGCGCACGAACTGATGTCGTCGTGGTGGATCTACCTCGCGTTGTGGGGATTCGCCGCGCTGGACGGGTTCTTTCCGGCCATCCCGTCGGAGACGCTCGTCGTGACGGCCGGGGTCTTCGCAGCCAGCGGCGAGCCGAACCTGTACGCGGTCATCGTGGTGGCTGCGATCGGAGCCTTCATCGGTGACCACATCTCCTATGCGCTGGGTCGCGGCGCCGGCGGGCGGCTACTGGACCGGATGAAGCCGGGGACCAAGCGGTACGGCGCTGTGCTCTGGGCCCGGCAGGCGCTGGCCGAACGCGGCGGACTGGTCCTGGTCGTCGCCCGCTATGTGCCCGGCGGACGTACGGCGGTCACGCTGACGATGGGGTCGGTCCGCTACCCGCTCCGGCAGTTCTCCGCCTTCGCAGCGCTGGCCGCCATCAGCTGGGGCATCTACTGCAGCCTGGTCGGCTACATCGGCGGGAAGGCGTTCGAGGACAACCCGTTCAAGGGCGTGGTTCTGGGCATCGGGCTGGCGCTCGCGGTCACGCTGATCGTCGAGATCGTCCGGCATCGGCTCAAGAAGCGGCGTCAAGGTCAGGTCGAGGGTGAGCTTGTGGAAGCGGGTGGACGGTGAGTACAACTCTTACCTCAGTGCTGGCCGGCGGCGGTCTGGCGAACGCGGTCCGCTCGGAGTGGACCAAGCTGTGGTCGGTCCGGTCCAGCTGGCTGAATCTCGTGGCGGCGGTCGTGCTGAGCACGTTGCTCGGGCTGCAGTACGGGTGGGGGCTCGCCTACGACAACACCCACCTCGGGCCGGGTGAGCTGGCTGAGCAGCAGCCGATCGGTCACTTCGGTGCGTCTGTGATGCTGATCGTGCAGGTGGTCATTGCGGCGTTCGCCTTGCTGACCGTCACGTCGGAGTACGCGACCGGGAGCATTCGTTCGACCTTGCAGTGGACCCCTGTGCGGCGGGACGTCGTACTGGCCAAGGCTGCCGTCCTGGCACCGGTGCTGTTCGTCTACGGGATCGTCGTGGCGGCCCTCGCGTCCGTGGCGGGCGGTCTGACCGCCGGCCAGTGGGCCGACTGGGATCTGGCCGCGCTCGTCGTCGATGTGGTGTCTGTCGGCTTCTATGCGACCGCCGCGGGCCTGTTCAGCGCCGGGATCGCGTGGGTGGTTCGGAGTACCGCAGGCACGCTGACTGCGGCCTTCCTGCTGCTCCTGGTGGTGCCGCTGATGCTCGGGCAGGCGTCCTTGCGCGCGTTGGTCTGGACTGCGGCAGTGCTGCCCGGTGGCGCCGGTCAGAACTTCCTCACAGGGGCGACGGATCCCGTCTCGCCCACGCTGAGTGCGGCGATCCTGATCCTGTGGGCGATCGGTGGTCTGGTGCTGGGCACCCGAGTCCTCACGCGGCGAGACGCGTGATCCTCACGCACCCGGTGGCGCCGCAGAATCTGCGGCGCCACCGGGTGTTGCTCGGCATTCAGCGTGGGGTGTTGAGGGCGGTGGTGATTTGTTCGGAGACCTTGGCGGCCAGTTCCAGGGCGGCGCGGCGGGTGCCGGGCTGCAGGGCGGAGTGGTCGAGGGGGCCTTCGGCGGCGATGTGCATGTCGGTCGGGATGTCGACGACGGCGGCGGCGCGCGACTCGAAGTACGGCCGGAGCTGCTTCTCGACCTCCTTGTTGACGTCACCGGGGCCGTTCGACACCGCGATCACCGCACGACGGATCAGCCGCTGCGCCTCGGGGCCCTGGTTGTCGAGCTCCTCCAGCATCTGTACGGCGGCCGCGCAGGACAGGCTCTTCCACTTGATCGGGATGACGAGGGCGTCG